>JAISYF010000205.1 GCA_031270065.1 Prevotellaceae bacterium
AATCAACATTTCCTGACTTCGCCACAGGGACATCCTGCGGGTTTTTCCAAAAATTTGACTTTAAAAAAACACAAAGTTTTTTATACCCTGCTTTCATTGCAGCACCCTGTCATTGCGGGCTTCGACCCGCAATCTCAATATTACAAAAATGAGATTGCGGGTCAAAGCCCGCAATGACAGGGAACAACATCGAAAGTCAGGCATAAAGAAATGAAAAATGAATAATGAAAAATTAAATTCAACACTTGCGCTTTGAGCATTTATTTTTCCGTATTAATTGTTAATTTTTCGTTCTTTATTCTTTTCAAATTAAACTTTGAATATTTGTTGTAAAAAGTTTTACGGAAATAGCAAGAAGTATTATTCCGAAAAATTTTCTGAGAATATAAATTCCGCCTTTGCCGAGTATTTTCTCGATTTTTTTAGTGGAAAAAAGCACGAAAAAGACGAATATCATATTGAGAGTCAGCGCAATAACAATATTTATTGCATCGTATTCTGCTCTAAGTGAGAGCAATGCAGTAAAACTTCCGGGTCCTGCAACCAACGGAAAAGCAATAGGCACAATCGAGGAACTGCTTTTTGGTCCATTGTTTTTGAAAATTTCTACATCTAAAATCATTTCCAGCGACATTATAAACAGCACAAACGAGCCTGCCACTGCAAAAGACTCAATTTCTACCCTGAAAAGATTTAAAATCCATTCGCCAGAGAATAAAAACAGTAACATTATTCCGTAAGCCACCAGCGAAGTTTTTACAGGATTTATTTCTGCGCCTTTTGCTTTTAGATTCAGTATCAGCGGTATAGAACCGATAATGTCAATAATCGCAAACAGAATTATAAACGCGCTTGATATTTGTATAAACATAAATTATATTTTTTTTTTAATTAATACTGTATTTTTCCCATTTTTCTATCAATTTTACCATATCGTTGGGAAGGTCGCTGTTGAACTGCATAAATTCTTTGGTAGTTGGGTGGGTAAAGCCGAGCGTTTTGGCGTGCAATGCCTGACGCGGACAAATTTCAAAACAGTTAGTCACAAATTGCCTGTATTTTGCGAAAAGATTTCCCTTTATAATTTCGTTTCCGCCATATTTGGAGTCGCTAAAAAGCGGGTGTCCTATATGCTTGAAATGCACGCGGATTTGATGCGTGCGCCCTGTTTCCAACTTACATTCAACCAAAGTTGTATATGCAAAACGCTTTAAAACGCGGTAGTGCGTAATTGAACGTTTAGCCTTTGGATTTTCGCCTTCAGGATAGACGGTAAAACGCTGCCTGTCGCTTCTGTCGCGGGCAATATCTCCTGTGATAGTGCCTGCATCATTTTTCAGTACGCCCCAAACCAAAGCGTTGTAGGTGCGTTCCGTAGTTTTTTCCTCAAACTGTTTGCTTAAAAAAGTTTTTGCATACTCGTTTTTCGCCACCAAAAGCAGCCCCGAAGTGTCCTTATCTATTCGATGTACAAGTCCAATTTGCTGGTTGTTGGCATCAAAATTTTCATCATCTTTAAAATACCACCCCAGAGCGTTAAGCAAAGTGCCGTTATCGTTGCCCAGAGCGGGATGAACACACATTCCAGCGCGTTTATTTACCACAAGCACATCATTGTCTTCGTAAGCGATTTCGAGCGGAATGTTCTCCGGGTAAACGGTAAAATCGGGCGGAGGAGTGTTGAGCGAAACTGTAATCACGTCAAGCGGTTTTACCCGATAATTCGACTTGATAATTTTGTCATTTACCTTGATAAAACCAGCATCGGCAGCCTCTTGAATGCGCGTGCGCGAAATAGCATCGCTGAGCATATTCGACAAATATTTGTCAATTCTGAGCAAATTTTGCCCTTTATCAACCACAAATCGATAACGCTCATACAAATCGCACGCCTCAACAGCATTTACAGCCTCGTCTTCGTCTTCAATAAAAATTTCCGCCATATTTTTCTGTTTTTTACCGTAAATTTTACCTGATAGTTTATACCCTGTATTTTCTTTTGCTGCTGAATAATAATTTACCTGCGCCAAACGCCCAAAATTTCTCCGACATACATTTTATGAAAATCCTTTTGCGGATAAACTTTGTCAATAATAGTTGTGTCGATAAAACTTTTGGGATTAAGAAATTCGCTGTATATTTTTTTACATTCTATAATCATATTCGCCTCGCCGAATGATACTCCGTACGGCGTTGCAAGCGGCGTAAGTCCCGCCTCAGATACTTTGTCGCCGTCTCGTCCCGATTTTGTACCGAGCAGTTGCAGCGCGGGGCGGTATTTTTCCATCTCAAAAAACGAGAGCGTAAAATAATCGCCGTTTTCCATAAACTCAAACGTGTAGCGTTGAGGGCGCACAAAAACTATGGCAACGTGCCTGTTCCACAAATGCCCGAGCGTTCCCCAACTTGCCGTCATAGTGTTGAAATTTGTGCTGTCGCCTGCCGTTATCAAAGTCCAGTCCTCGCCGATAAGCCGACCTGCACTTTCACGCAAATTTCTAATATCAATTTCTCTATAATCGTTCATACTTTTTGCAATTTTGTTGCCTGTGCAGCCGCAAAGCATAATAACAAAGACAACGAGTGAAATAAAATATTTTTTCATCTGATAAAATTTATTTTTAACCACAAATCACACTTTTAGTTGAGAGTTCGCGTATTTTCAATTTTCAATTCGTATGAGTTTTGTGGTTTTATAATTAATTATTTTATTGCATAATTTTTTTTTTAGAAATGCAAAATTACAAAAAAAAAATTGACAAAAAAAACGCTAAAAAAATATTTTTCAGCGTTTTTTAAATTTTTAAAACTATTTTATTCCGTTGCTTTATTCAATCTTTTTAATATAGAGAAAATAAACACTGCCGAAATCAAGCATAGTGTAATTAGGACTGTCCATATAGACCAAAGTGGCATACCTGTTTCCCATATTCCGGCGATAACGGAAACTAAATAATTTCCGATAGCCGTTGCCGCAAACCAGCAACCCATCATCATACCTTTGTATTTTGGAGGCGCCACTTTCGATACAAACGAAATTCCCATTGGCGATAGCAACAATTCACCAAAAGTAAGAATTAAATATGTGCTAATCAACCAATTAGTAGAAACGCGCGATGCAGCATCCAATCCTATCGGCTCCTGTCCTGCTTCAACGGGCGGCAAATCGGCGGGGCTTGCAAGTCCAAACGAAGCGAAAGCCAGCACCATAAATCCAACTGCGGCAACCAACATTCCCAAGCCAATTTTGAATGGCGTACTCGGCTCTTTTTTGCGCCGTGCCAAAGCCGCGAAAA
Source organism: Prevotellaceae bacterium (assembly GCA_031270065.1). GTDB lineage: Bacteria > Bacteroidota > Bacteroidia > Bacteroidales > Paludibacteraceae > F0058. Next base: position 3,297 of record JAISYF010000205.1, read on the forward strand.
TCGCCATCGAAACAGGCGTGAGGCAGACCACAAAGAATGGATTGAACTGTTGGAAAAGTTCGGGTGATGCCGTTACTTCTGCATCTTGTCCTGAATATTGTAATAACCAACCGAATATATTAACAGAAATACCTTTATAATTGATAATTAATCCGCCAACAGCAACAATAAAGACAACGACTGAAATTATTTTGCCTCGTATTTTTTCTGATTGAAACATGCTGAATAAAGCATAAACCGCAATCACAATCGCCACTAAATTCCAAATATTGAAACCAATTCTATCAAGTCCAAAAACAGAATGAGTTGTGTAGTCGCGGGCAAAAAGTGTCATTGTTGCACCGTTTTGGTGGAACGACATCCAGAAGAAAATCACCACCGCAAATACCAGCAAGAGAGCGATAATGCGCGATTTTATCTGTTCGGCAGTCAGTTGAACCGAAGAAGTATCCACAACTGCTTTTTTACCCATATCAGCGTGGCGATACCAAGGACGGAACGCCAGATAAATGCCAATAGAAACAACAAGCGACACACAAGCAACCGCAAATCCTGCATTGTAAGTGCCAAAATGCGCCACCATTCTGTTGGCTGCATAAGGAGCAAACATTGCGCCAATGTTGATTGCCATGTAAAACAGCGAAAAACCGTTGTCGCGTTGCCGTTGATATTCGGGCGCATCGTAGAGATTACCTACCAAAACTTGCAAGTTGCCTTTAAACAGTCCTGTACCGATAGCAATAAGAGCAAGCGCGGCAAACATGGTGAATTTTTCGGTTGCGAGCACTATTGGAGTTAAAAATGGTAACGACAATAGCAAATAACCGAGGAACATAACAACAATACCGCCGGTTATCATCTTTCCGAAACCGAATTTATCGGCAAGGAAACCGCCGATAAGCGGCATAAAATAGACTGCGGCAAGAAAACCGCCGTAGATTTGCCCTGCCACAAGAGCGGAAAATCCAAATTTTGCTTGCAGATAGAGCATAAAAATTGCAAGCATAGTGTAGTAGCCAAACCGCTCGCCTGTGTTGGCTAATGCAAGCGCATAAAGTCCTTTTGGGTGATTTTTAAACATTTTTTAAATATTTTAAATTATGAATTAGAAATTATTAATTGTTAAAAATTTTCAAAAGCGCAAAGATAACATAAAATTTTCAATTATACACAAACGCATAAAAATTAATTTGAAAATTTGAGGATTTGAAATTAAAATCCCAAAATATTCAAATTGAATTTTCAAATCCTCATTTTATTTCAATTTTCACCCCTTCGCTGTGGCAACTCATTTCGGGTGCGTACATATTTTGCAGGGTAGTAATGCCGTTTGAAAATACGCCTGCGTTG
>JAISYF010000189.1 GCA_031270065.1 Prevotellaceae bacterium
TCCCCAGCGAAAAAGAAACATCTTTAAGAGGATATAAAGAAAATATTAGTCAAGCGGAAAGTTCGCCCGATATGTCTTTATCACAATTTAACAGGAGAATTGACGAATGGCGCAGAAAAATTTTAAAATAAAAAATTATGCCTGAAATTTACAACTATTTAGGTTGTGTGTTCTATTTTTATTCAAATGAACATAACCCAATTCACGTTCACGTCAAAAAAGGCGATAGAGAAACAATTTATGAATTGTTGATTTATAATGCGGTTTTGACTGAAATAAAACGCAGAAAAAGGCGTGGTAAAGAATTATTATCTGTTGCTGACGATAAAAAAGTAATTGAGTTTATCAATGAAAAATATGACGAAATTATTGATAAATGGACTGACTTTTTTGTTCGTAAAACAACTCCTTCTATCGAAAAAATAACTAAAAAGATATGAAAAAAGAGTTTCCTGCCCGAATAATAAATGCCGAATACATAGACGGTTACAACATTTTATTAACCTTTGCAGACGGCACGCAACGCGAAATTGACTTTGGTGTGTTTTTGCTTTCCAACCCTCACCCCGCTTGGGACAAATACAGAGAAATAAAAAATTTCAAAAAGTTTTATCTCGACAATGGAAATATAGTATGGGGAAAACATTACGACCTTATTTTTGATGAATACGAGTTATACAAAGGCAAAAATCCTAAATAATTACACTGTCATTATACACAATTTTTTTCGGTAAAATTCAATATATCAGATTTTTACCGTTTTTTTTATTATAAAATCTTGCTGTCCGCTAAACATTTTTTCCTGACTTCGTCACAGGGACACCCTACGAATTTTCCCGAAAATTTGGTTTAAAAAAAATAACACAAAGGCTTTTTATACCCGACTTTCGATGTTGTTCCCTGTCATTGCGGGCTTTGACCCGCAATCTCAATATTACAAAAATTAGAATTAATTATTAATTATTAATTATTTCTCTGTGTTATCTCCTGTCTACTCTACAAAAAACATAGTGGTGAAAAATTTTTCACCACTATGTTTTTTTGTAATTAAATTCTATCTAAAACAATTTTCACCAACTCTTCCATTGATCCCTTGTAGTTGGTGTTCATATTGTGCGATACGCGCCCAGCGATAATTGCGCAAACGGTCATTGCCTTGTGTCCCAGCAACTTAGCCAAGCCTGCAAGAGCGGAACTTTCCATTTCAAAATTGGTAATAACCTCGCCTTTGTAGTTAAAATCAATGATTTTTTGGTTGAGTTTTTCGTCAATCGGCTTAATTCTGACATAACGCCCCTGCGGACCGTAAAATCCTGGCGCAGAGATTGTTACGCCTTTTAGCATATCAAAACCAATTTTTTCGACAAGTTCCTCGTTTGCCGAAACAATATAAGGCGCAGGCAAACGGTTGTTCCACTGCGTAAAATTGCAAAAAGCGCGTTCAAAATCCAAGTCAAAAACGCCTTCGGGAACATCGTAAAAATTCAGCAGTCCATCGAAACCCACAGAACGCTTTGCTACAACGTAACTGCCTATCGGACAGACAGTTTGCAGTCCGCCCGAAGTACCGATGCGTACCAGTACAAGCGATTTTTTTACCGATTTTTCCTCGCGCGTGGCAAAATCTACATTCACCAGCGCATCAAGTTCGGTAACTACAATATCAATATTGTCTGTGCCGATGCCGTGCGACACGCAAGAGAGGCGTTTGCCTTTGTAAGTGCCTGTAACCGTGTGAAATTCACGACTTTGCACCTCGCATTCTACGCTGTCGAAATGTGCTGCCACCATATTTACGCGAGTAGGGTCGCCCACCAAAATCACTGTGTCGGCAATCTGGTCAGGGCGTATATGCAAGTGAAACACAGAGCCGTCGTCATTTATAACTAATTCAGAATCAGGTATTTTTCTCATAATTTTCTAATTTTTTATGATTTATTTATTGATAATAATTTATTGTGTGCAAAGGTACAAAATTAATTTTGTAATTTTGTACCTTTGTAAAAATTACAAAAATTTTACTACCTTTGCACAATATTTTTAATAAAGAAAAAAAAATGATTGAGGAAAAAATAGAGATTACCGAAAGCCGCATTGACTTGTCGGAACTGAAAACGGCAGCAGAAAATATTCGCGCCGAAATTAAGAAAATCATTATAGGTCAAGACGTTGCGGTTGATTTGCTGCTCACAGCAATACTTGCAGACGGGCATATTTTGATTGAGGGCGTGCCGGGCGTAGCGAAAACCGTGTTGGCAAAACTTGCTGCAAAAAGCATTTCCGCACCGTTCAGCCGCATTCAATTTACGCCCGATTTGATGCCGTCTGACGTTATCGGCACTTCGGTTTTTAACGAAAAAACGACTGAATTTGAGTTCAAAAAAGGGGCAGTTTTTGCAAATATAGTGCTGATTGACGAGATTAACCGCGCACCTGCCAAAACGCAAGCCGCATTGTTTGAGGTGATGGCGGAACGGCAAATTACCGTTGACGGCATTACACACAAATTTTCAAAACCTTTTACAGTTATCGCCACGCAAAACCCCATTGAACACGAGGGAACTTACCGCTTGCCCGAAGCGCAGTTAGACAGATTTTTATTCAAAATTGAAATAAATTATCCTAATTTGCACGAGGAAGTTGAAATTATCAAAAGTAAAAATTCCCTTACTGACAGCGATGAAACGGCAACTATAAAAGCAGTTGTAAAAGCGAAAGAAATCGTTAAGTATCAGGAACTTGCGCGGCAAATTCACGTTGAAGAGGCGGTGATGGAGTACATTGCTAAAATCGTTGTCGCCACCCGTACCAACGCTTTTTTGTATCTTGGCGCATCGCCCCGCGCCTCTATCGCAATCCTCAATGCGTCAAAGGCTTATGCTGCATTACAGGGCAGAGATTTTATTACGCCAGACGATGTAAAATTTATTGCGCCCTTTGTGATGAAACACCGTATTTTGCTCACGCCTGAGCGCGAAATGGAAGGGCTTACGCCCGCGATTGTAGCAAAGCAAATTGTTGAAAGCATAGAAGTGCCTAGATAGTTGAAAATCAATAAGTTAAATATTTTGAAAGTTTCAAAAATTTTACGCATTTTTATCTACATTATATCTGCGTGCATTTGAAAAATGAATTTTCTAAAACATTGTTTTACAGTCGTTTAACTCAAATTAAACTATTGTCATTGCGGTTGCAGGTCGGAACTTTCAATGACAGGAAAAAACATTTTTACCCTTTAACTTTTAGCCCTATCATCATCAGCCTTTTATCAAATTCCTCGCGCGACACAACTGCGTTGTTTCGCGCTTTCACGCGGTAGTTGTAGATTGTGCTGAGCGAATAGCGCAGAAATCCCGCAATTTTCATATTATCATTGATGCCTAAACGGATTAAGGCGAAAACGCGGAGTTCGTTATTGAGCAAATCGCCCTGTTTTAGTGTGATTTGCTCCGTTTTTTTCTGCAAATTATTAAAATCCTCAACGAAAGTCGGGTACAAACTCAAAAAAATCGTGTCGAATTTTTTGTACAACTCCTCCAACTCATTTTCGAGCATCGTGTTCGATTTGAGCGTTTTATAAAGTTCGTCTTTTTGGTTGTCTTTAACAAGTTTGTAGAGCGATTTGCGGTAATTTTCCGATTTTGAAATATACTCCGAATACAAATCGAAAAAGTGTGCAATATACTCTTCTTTAATGTGATTTGCCTCAGAGAGATTATTGTTTGTTTCCTGCAAATTATCGTTTAACTCGCTGAGTTTCAGGTTAGTATCATAAACATTTTGTCGAGCGCGAGCAAGTTTGTTTTTTTGCGAATTAACATAAAAAAGCGCAAACAAAATTATTAGCAGCAGCAAACTAATCGCCAAAAGCGACACAGTGAGGCGAATTTTATGCGATTTTTCCTTTTGCTGATAGGTCTGATTGATAACAGGATACACCATCGAAGCATCAACTGCACGGTAACGGACATTGCAAAAAACGGCATCGTCTAAAGCCGCTTGAAACAGCCTGTAAGCCTGATTAACATTGTCTTGCCGATAGAAAAACAATGCAAGATTTTTCAGCGATGCGTTGTCTTTTATGCAATTTTTCACGTCTGTAACCACAGAAATAGTGTAATATTTTTGTTGATTTTCAACATCGTTTTTATTTTCGTACAGAGTGCCGAGCAAAAACGCAATTTCGGCGCGCACAACATCGTCTTCGGCGGTTTCGTTAAGCAGTTGCAAAAGAGTTTTTTCAACATTTTCGTTTCCTGTATAAAGCATTTTTTTTGCGGTTTCAAGCCGAAATTCAAACGAATTTTGTGGAAAAAACATCAACATTGAGTCGCGGTAATCGGTGCTTTTTGAATAGTCGCGCCAATTTCCGTTGCTCTGTCCGTAGTGGCTGTAAAAATCGCTGTAAATCTTATAATAATGCGGTAAAAGCGAAGTTGTAAGCAGGTTTTTGTTAATATTTTCAAGCAAATCCTTACTTTCGATATAAAGTCCTTTGGTGGAATACAGCCCTGCAAGTTGCATTTCTGAAGCGAGCAAAAGCGTGTCGTTGCGCATTTTTTTGGCAATTTCGATATTGCGCTGCACATACAAAACGGCGGAATCGGACTGAAATTTCTCGTACTCGGCAATTAATTGCGAATTAATTTCAAAAATTTGGTTCAAGTGCAAATTTTTAAAATCAAGCAACTGTTTCAGGCTGTGAATTTTCTGTTTTTTGTTGGAAAAATAAATTTCACGATTGTCCAACACATTATTTAATGTACGCAACCACTCGCCGTTATTTACTTTTGCAAAGCAGGAATTGCATTGCAGGACACTGATTATCAATATAATAACTTTTTTAAATGTGTTTTTCATTTTACTTATTAGATTTTTTGTGCAAAGGTAGCATAAAATTTTCAATTACACACAAACGTATAAAAATTCTCCAAAAAATTTATAGGGGAAAGTTATAAAAAAATTAATGAAAAGCAAAAATCAGTGTTTCTAAAAATAAGTAATAACCTGTTGTGCATTTAAAAGATTTGTCATAAAATATTGATTTTCAATAATTTACAAAAAAACATTACCTTTTACAGCCGAATTAAAAAGTAAAAAAATCACTCAATATTCTATACTCAAAATAAATGAATTTAAATATTTTAAAATATAATTTCACTTATGTCCCAACACTTACACATTGGGTTAATGCGTGCGCTACATTGCAGAATTTTAAATTCGATTAATTTTTTTTGTACCTTTGTCGTAATAAAACTGAAATGAAAAGAAATACTTCAGTGTTTTTTTATGTTTTTTTTTTGATTTCTAAAAAAAAAAAATGACGTTTTTATTTTTTCTTAAAAAATTGAATTTTGAAAAAATATAGATTTTTTGCCATTTCATTTTAAAAAAGAGCAAATTTTTGACACTAAATTTAACTTTATTTAACTGGGAAATATCAATCTAAATCATTTGTAATCAATTATTTACGAAGTAAATAAAAATTAAAAGCAACTGAATTTCCAAAAGTGTAAAAATATGTTAATTGTATGTTGAAAAACATAAAAAAAAATTGCAATGATTAGGAAAAAAAGATGTTACTTTGCATCCGTTAGAAAACACTAACAAACCTAATCTTTTTTACCTTAAAGAAACTAATACTAAAAAATTACGCAGAAACGCCTTTGTGAAAAGGCGTTTGCTGTGTTTATACGTTTTTTATACAAATTTTCATTTTTTTACAAAAAAAAAAAAAAATTAAGAATATGTTTAAATTTTTGTAAAATTAATTTATTATGACTAAAAATGCAGTATCCTGTCATTGCTGGTCAATGCCCGCAATAATAGGATATTGAAAGTCAAGAATAAACAAATTCGCGCTTTCATACAAAAATTTTTCTTATTAATTTTTTTCAATTTTGTCAAAATAAATCACTAAATTTCCCCTATAAATTCTTTCAAAGAACGCTTTAATACATATTTTCGCCTTATGTTGCGATTTTCCCCTGCGGGTTTGGCATATCTGCTGTTACAGACAGGCATTAACTCATGTTTGTGT
>JAISYF010000020.1 GCA_031270065.1 Prevotellaceae bacterium
AAGTATTGCGAAAAATTATTTGAACACCGAAGAATTGGAAGGTCTAAACCGCATTGTATCCATGTATCTGGATTATGCCGAAGATCAGGCTAAACGTCGCAGAATAATGTATATGAGCGATTGGGTGGAAAAACTGAACGCTTTTTTACAGTTCAACGAGCGTGAAATTTTGCAGGATAACGGCAAAGTTACTCACGAAATAGCCAAAGCGTTTGCCGAAAACGAATTTGAGAAATTCCGTGTTATTCAGGATAGAACCTACAAATCGGATTTCGACAAATTAATTGAAACTGCACAAAAATTGGAAATTGAATAATCAACCGCTCATAAAAAAGGGCATAAAAATAAAGGAATATGACTTCATTTTTCACAAACAACCCCCTGTGGCACGAGCAAATAGGCAAAATTTACGCCTTTTTGGAACGTGTAAAAATTTCGGAAGAGCAATCGAAAGACCTCCTGCACTTGCGAAGGACAAACCGCATACTTTCCATTGGCTCTACAACCGCCATTGAAGGCAATCGGCTTACCACGCAGCAGGTTTTTGACGTGATTAACGGAAAAACGGTTTTTGCGCCGCCGCATGACATAAAAGAGGTGAAAAACGCTTTTGCCGCCTACGAGCAAATTCCTAATTTAGACCCGTATAGCGTTTCCGATTTTCTGAAAGCGCACAGTTTTATCACCGAAAATCTTGTACATGAGTCGGGACAATTCCGCACCGTTGGCGTGGCGGTGGTCAACAGCAAAAGGGAGATTATACATTCGGGTGCGGATTTCTGCAAAGTGCCTGCATTGGTTACCGAACTGCTCGAATGGGGGAAAACCACTGATACTCACCCGCTTATCAAAAGTTCGGCAATGCACTTTATGCTCGAACACATCCACCCATTCCGTGATGGCAATGGCAGAATCGGGCGGCTTTGGCAAACACTCGTGTTGGCAAAATGGAACGAAATTTTTGCGTGGCTGCCTGTGGAAACAATGATTTATCACAATCAGGCAAAGTATTACGAGGCATTGCAACAATCGCAGAACCAAGGCGGCGAGGTGGATTGCCGCCCGTTTATTGATTTTATGCTTAATGTGATTGAAATATCTATGTATCAATACGTTGATAATTCAGATAACCCTGTGAAAGATGCAAATGGTGGATTAAATGGTGGATTAAATGGTGGATTAAATTTGACGGAAAAAGAAATTATTGCTTTAATCAAAGAAAACTCGCAAATAAAGTCTTTTGAAATTGCACAAAAGTTAATGAAACCAATCCGCACAATCGACAATAATATCAGGCAACTGAAAGAAAAAGGAATAATTGTCCGTGTTGGCAGCAAAAAAACAGGGTATTGGAAAGTAAATTAATTTTTTAAAATCAAAGTTCAGAGAAAAATAATTATCAACCGCCCCGAAAAGAACATAAAAAATAAAAATATGTACACCCCAACTTTTAACATATCGCCCGAAATTTTGAATCTTGTCTATGAGATTGCAGCGTTGTTGGAACGGATAAATATTATTCGCGAAAAAGTGCTGTCGCCGCGTTTAAGAAAGGAAAACCGTATTAAGACAATTCATTCGTCGCTGTGGATTGAAGCAAATTCGCTCACGTTGCAGCAGGTTACGGACATTGTGAATGGCAAGCGCGTTGTTGCGCCCGAAAAAGATATTCAAGAGGTGAAAAACGCGATTACGGCGTATGACGAACTGCTCGCTTGCAACCCCTACAACGCTGACGATTTACTCAAACAGCATGGACTTTTAATGCAAAATCTCGTAAAAGAGGCAGGGCGTTTCCGTAGCGGCGACGTATGCGTCTTCGCAGGAAACACACCAATACACGTTGCTCCACCCGCCCGACTTGTGCCCGAACACATACACAATCTGCTCGAATGGACAAAAAACGCCAACTTGCCGCAGATTATAAAAAGTTGCATTTTTCACTACGAATTTGAATTTATACACCCTTTCGCAGACGGCAATGGCAGAATGGGGCGAATGTGGCAAACGCTTTTGCTGTATCAGGAAAATTCAGTGTTCGCGTGGTTGCCTGTGGAAACAATCGTGGCGCACAGGCAAGAGGAATATTACAGGGCAATTCGCCGTTCCACGCACCACAACAACAGCGGAATTTTCACGTTCTTTATGTTAACTGCCCTCAAAGACGCAATTAGTGAGTTTAAAGAAGAGAAAAAAGAGGAAATCGAAAAAAGTGATGCAGGTGTAAATGCAGGTGTAAAATTCTCAAAAACAGAATTGAAAATCATTGATTTAATGCGAAAGAACAATACTATTTCGCAAACGGAAATTTCAAAAAAAATGAAACTGAACGAAAGTACAATTTACAGAAATATTGAAAAATTGAAAAATCTGAATATTATTACCCGAACAGTCGCAGATAAAAACGGATTTTGGACCGTAAATTTAAAAGAATAAATAAATATCAACCGCCTTGAAAAGAGTAAAAAAAATGGAAAGTATAACATCCCTGATTTCTAATTTAGACAAAATTCACACCACAGAATTAGGCAAGGAACGTATAAAGAGAAATCTTTGTTTAGATACTGACAATGTTGTTAGTTGGTGTGTACAAAAAATTCAAGCAAGCAACGATATTTTTCGCGAAGGGAAAAATTGGTATGTCAGTGTAGATAATTGTGTGATAACGGTAAATGCGCATAGTTATACAATCATTACGGCACATAAAACAAAAAGGAAATGAATTATGAACATAAAAATAACAAAATCA
>JAISYF010000055.1 GCA_031270065.1 Prevotellaceae bacterium
AACAGCCAAAAATGAACGACCAAATCCAAGCCAAAAGTTTAATAGAAGCAGGACATTTTGCTACCAACAGTAAAAATTGGGAACGCCTGCGCGAAGTCAATTTTGGTTTAATGGATTTGCTGCCACGCGGTGCAAAAGAAGAAGCAACGCATAAAATTGGTTTTGGGTTATAATTTAACGGCAATGTGAGTTGTTGGCTTGATAAATTTGACTTATAATATGTGCCGTTATGAGCAAATTGTCCGTCTGCAATTATTGCCAATCAAGTATTAATAAAGATTAAAATATTTAGAGTTAAAATATAGATAGATAGATTTTTTTTTTATAAAAAACATATAATTTTACAAAGATTTGTTGTAACTTTGCAGTGATTTTTTAACAGAGTTTTTATTTGGACTTCGGCTCTGAAAAAAAAAAATCAAAAGAAAAATGGTAATTTTTAGAAGTCCCCATAAATTTTTTTACGCAAAAAATTTATTAACTTAATATATTATGAAAAAGATTCTATTTTTTTGTAGCGTTTTAATTGTAGTAAGTTCCTGCAATAACTCTAATTGTGATGGTTGTGTAGAGTTTCCGCCGTCACAAAAATTATATAAATCATATATTGAAATGTTTGTTGAATGCGCTAATATTGCAGATAAAAAAGTAGGAGTATCAATAACCATTGGCAAGCAGATAGATGATGTTTCAAATATGCTTCTTGATTGTTGTTGGAATTATGTTGATTACTCAAACTATGATTTTACTATATATGATATAGAAAAAGAAAAAGTAGGACTGCAAATAAAAGCACTTTCGGCAACACTCGAAGATGGTAGCGAATTCAGCGATATTGACTTGTCAAAAGTAGAATATGAACCAAACTGTCAATTTTATGTTAGACAGAAAGAGGTTTATGACAGTTGCATTACAGTTATTGGCGATACTGCTTTTAACAAATTAATGTATGGCAGTACTCAAACAATCGCAATAATCACTCCTATAAGTGAAATTGTTATTACTTGCGATAAGAATTTTAATGCAGAATTTCCACAGGGCAGCAATTTAAATTCTCTTTTTACCGTCTTTTTTGACGCCCCATACTCAACGATAAGAAATAATTACCAACAAGTTGAGGGTTCGTATAAATATGAATGAACATTGGTGGAAAATTTTCCGCAATCCATTATAAAAGCCAATTTATCGGAGGCGGCTTTTGCCGAACGTATGTTTATCGGTAATCAATGGGAATGTTTTTTAGACGTTACACCTGACAATACGGATTTATACACGTTTTCCGTAAAAATCATTCTTGTTGATGGAACGGAACTTAATGGTATTGCCCCTGCTGTTAAAATAAAAGGAAATTTAGATTAAGAACTTTTGCTGTCCGCTAAACATTTTTTTACTCAAAAAAAATGTTTAGCGGACAGCAATAATTTTTTTACAAAACAATTTTTTTGTAATTTTGCAGAAAAAAACAAATGAAAATACTAATTACAGGTTCTTACGGACAACTTGGCAACGAAATGAAGGTTGCTTTGCAGAAACACGCTGATTTAGAGGTGCTTTTCACTGATGTTGATACGCTTGATATTTGCAATAAAAGTGCTGTTGAGAGGTTTTTTGAGGCGGAAAAGCCCGATTTTATTGTGAATTGCGCCGCATATACCGCCGTTGATAAAGCGGAAAACGATGTTGATTTGTGTTACAAAATCAACCGCGATGCAGTGGAATATCTTGCAAAATCGGCGGCAAAAATCGGTGCGAAAATCATTCATATTTCCACCGACTACGTTTTTGACGGAACGGCGAATATTCCCTACAAAGAGAACTTAAAAGTTTGTCCTGCAAGCATTTACGGCAAATCGAAAGCGGCAGGCGAGGAAGTGCTGATGCAAAACAACGGCGAAAACTCGGTAATAATACGTACGGCTTGGCTGTACTCAATTTTCGGCAACAATTTTGTGAAAACAATGTTGCGGTTGGGTGCGGAAAAAGAGCAAATTTCGGTAGTTTTTGACCAAATCGGTACGCCAACAAACGCAGCGGATTTGGCTAACGCAATAGTTGAGATAATTCGTGCAAAGAACTTTGTATCAGGCATTTACCATTATTCCAACGAGGGTGTTTGTTCGTGGTATGATTTCACAAAAGCCATTTTTGAACTCAAAAACCTGCCTTGCGAAGTGCTGCCGATAGAGAGTTCGCAATACCACGTTCCCGCGCCGCGCCCGCATTACAGCGTGTTGAACAAAGCAAAAATCAAAACGACTTTCGGTATAAAAATTCCGCATTGGAGGGAAAGTTTGATGGAAGTTTTGGTGAAATTGTAATTTTTTAGCACGCAGATAACGTAGATTTGCCTGTTTTTTTTAATCAACTTTTAGTTTCCATCTTTGTGGTTTCTAAAAAATCCTGCAAAATAATTGTTGCGCTGATTTTGTCTATCAATCCTTTATTTTTTCGCTGTTTTTTGGAAATTCCGCTGTCGAAAATGGTCTGAAAAGCAAGTTTTGAGGTAAAACGCTCGTCATAAAACTCGGTTTTGATATGCGGAAAACTGCTTTTTAGCAGTTTTTCAATTTTTTCTATTTCTACAACAATTTCAGCGGGCAAGTTATTGAGGTGTTTCGGATAGCCGATAATGATTTTTTCAACCTCCTCGCGCAAAAAATAATCCGCCAAAAAAGTCATTAAATCCTTTGTATCAACGGTAGCCAAACCGTTTGCAATCAGTTGCAGTGGGTCGGTAACGGCAATCCCTGTTCGTTTTTTTCCGTAGTCTATTGATAATAATCTGGGCATTTTTTTTTGAATTAAAAGGGAAAAACTAAAAGTTTTGAGGTGCAAAGGTAATAATTTTTTATGATAATCCGCAAAGCAACCATATAATTCAATTTGAGGATTTGAAAATTTGAAAATTTGAAAATGCAAATTCAAAATTCTAAATGCAATTTGAAAATCTAAATTCAATTTAAAAATATTCAAATTATCAAATATTCAAATATTCAAATTGAATTTTCAAATTTTCAAATTTTCAAATTGTATTTTAAATTGTATTTTTGCATTTTCAAATCCTCAAATTTTCAAATCTAAAAATATGGAATATGTCCGAAAAACAGAGGGGTTTTAAAGAAAACAGCGCGAAGAAAAACAAAGTGCAGGGGTAAAAAAAGGTGGAGCGCAACGTGCGCAGAAGTTAAAAAATTATAAATTTTCATTACTACACAATTTCACTTTTTCTTATTTTATAAAATTATGCGGTACAATATTTTTTAAAATTTAGTAATTTTGCAGCACGAATTTTTTTAACTAAACAAATAAACTAAAAAAAAAAATTAATTACTAACTTTTAAATCTAATCATTTATTATGAAAAGAAATTACTTAAAGCGATTTATCGCTGCGGGCGCATTTATGATGCTCGCTTTTGCAGGTGCGGCGCAAACCGAAATCTGCCAATGGGCGTGGGAGCCTGTATTTACAACTAACTACTCAGGTATAGATGCGACCACACACGAGGGGTGGTGTGAATTTACCTGGGCTACAGTGCCAAGCGGAAATGTAGAAATTACTATTGCCGTGCACCCTGACCATATTACAAATCCGCCTACTGTTGGTGGTGTAGTTTGTAATAACGGTCAGTTCAGAGGCAGCAGTGGTATGGCGAATAATGGATTTACGCTTTCGAGCGGATTGTTTGCTGATTATTTTGACAAATCAATAAGCGCAGACCGTTACAAAGTAATCCTGACTCCCAAGCAGGAAATTCCCGCAGGTACCAAAATTTTTTTTAGAGGACAGGTTGAGTACAAAACCTCTACAACAACTAATCCTGCTGATAACGGCAATAATTTGTATCCTGTTATCAATATGACGGGTGCCGCTACCACGCAAAACGGATTTACCTACACTCCTCCCGCTCCAGACGGTTATACCTACGGCACAGACTGCAACGGTGCTGTAACAATAATCCAGTTAGCCCCCGCTCTCAATGTAGCAATCACAGAAAGCACTTTAACCTTTGACCCTGTTACAGATGCTACTTCTTACACCGCTTTTGTTTATTTAGGTACATTGCTGGTTTCTGAACAACCCGTAGAACCAACAGGAACAGCATTAACATGGTCAACTCCCGGCGAATATACAGTAACAGTAAAGGCTTCTGGCGCAGGAACGCCGTCTTTAAGCACGCCTGTTTCCTGGATAATTGCAGGCGAACCTCCTGTGCTTCCCGCTTCAAATTATTGCTGGTATTATTATAGCAATGGCGCACAAAACTCTTGCGTTCTATCTTTTGAAACATTAGAAAACGGCAGTATTCAAATTACAATAAATGAGGTAGACGGCAATGGTGCAGCTTGGCGTGACGGTGCTTTGGCTGCTGCAAAATGGATTGTAGGAACAGGCACAGTGGCAAACGGCGCAAATTATTTGACATCTTCGTGGACAGGAAATGTTCTTACGATTGTTCCAAAAGATGGAGTTGTTATTCCGCACGGTTACACGCTGAAATATAATCAGTCGATGGAATATGCAACAATCTATAACACCGATTTGTGGCCTACACCAAACTTCACTTACATATACGGCTCTGACTGCTCGTCTATCACGCGCGAAGTGTTGGCAACTCCCGAAAATGTGGTTATTGACGAAACAAGCCATATCACATTCGATCCTGTGGCACATGCAGGCTCTTACACCGCTTTTGTTTATAATGGCACAACTCTTCTGTACAGACAAACAGTAGCAAGCAGCGAAGTTTTGAATTTCACTTTGCCAGGTACATACGATGTAAAAGTTCAGGCAAACGCTGCCTCTAACGAAATGAATCAATATCAAGAATCAGAACTTTCTGACGCATATTCTTGGGAAGTTGTTTTCTCTGCTCCCTCCACTATTCCGCAATCTGTTTTATGCGAATATGAGGTAGATGTAAATACAAACAATGCAAGTGGTAATATTAATGACGACAGAGATGCTTCTATTTGGAGTTGGGAAACCGACTTGGAAGGCAGAATTATTGTTACTATTCTCAGAGCAAAATATCCAGTTATTACAGAAGATAACACATTGCCTTACTTCCCTGCTGATGCACCAGCAGTTGAAACTGCTACAGAGGTTGCTTTTAGAGAACAGGGTATGCCTATTTCAAATTTCACTGTCAACGGCATTCCTGCACTGACATTGCTTGAGAAAGTAACAGAAGACGTTGCTCCAAATCAACAAATTTTCAAAGCAAAACCGGGCGTAAATCTTGTTCCCGGCTTAGTAATTAATTATGCTGCTTCTGCATATACTACTTATCGTGTTTTGCCTTTGGGCTCTCTGTCTGCTCTTGACGATTTGTACCCGGCAATCGCTTTCAGTAACTACATCTACGGCTCTGTATGCGCAGGCGAAGTTTCAGTGCTTGCCCCTCCGACAAACCTTACAGTTACAGAAGATGGTGCTGTTATAACATTCGACGCAGTAACAGGCGCAGCATCTTATCTGCTCCTTATCTACAATGCAGCGGGCGAATTGGTTGGCACAGAACCTGTTGTATCGGGAGGCTCTATCACTTACGAAAATCCTGGTCGTTTTACTGTTGCAGTTAAATCAATCGGAGACGGCACAACAACTATTTCGTCTGTTGAGGAGAGCGCAAGAGCAAATTGGGTAAAATATGCTCAATTAGCAACTCCGTCTGTTAAGAAAATCAATACTTTCAACGAGTTGTTTATAAACACAGTTCCTTCTGCAATATCTTACACTGTAACGGTTTATGCCGCTGCTGACGCAAATACAGCAGTAGTTACCGAAACCGACTATGTTGATGGTTCAGTAGTTCCGATGGACCAACTCGCTTACGGCGAATACACAGTAAAAGTACAGGCAATCGGAGACGGCGATGTAATTACCGACAGCGAACTTTCGGCTGCTTACGCTTGGACTTATGCAGAGCCTTACGACTGTAACCTGTTCCTGCAAACAGAACCGAAAGACCACACTTTGGTAAAAGGCGACGGCACATTCACCTGGACCAAAAACGACGGCACAACAACCACAGGCGACCCCTACTTTGCACCAGGTTGGGTAGCAAGCACAGACTTCACATTTGATGTAAATGGCACCACTGCAAACATACATCTCGGCGTTGCAACAGGCGGTGACTGGCAGGCACAGTTCAGAATTTTCCCGATAGTGAAAATTACTAATAAACAAAACGGTTTTTATGATATTTCACTCAAAGTAACAACCAACAAAAGTACTCCTGTTTATATCAAAATTTTTGAATATAACGACGACGCTTTCATAACGTTTGACGAATGTCTAAACAATGCAAGAGTGGCAGTTGATGGCGAAAAAGTATTTACTTTGCAACAAACACCTCTTAACAGCAATCTCTATCAAATTCTATTTGACTTCGGAGGAAATGCAGCCGGTACGGACATCACAATTTCCGACATCTCTATCTGCGGTGAAGAAGGAGACGATGTTGCTATCAACTTGGTAAATGAAAATAAAATTACTGTTTATCCTAACCCGACCGCCGATATGCTTTATATCAGCAATACATCGGCAAAAGAGGCTAAAATTATAAGTATTCTCGGCAATGTAATTCCTGTTCAAGTTCAAAACGGCGCAATCAATGTTGCAGGTTTGGCAAACGGAATTTATTTCCTGAATATTGATAATCAAACAGTTAAATTTATAAAAAAATAATTTATTTCATTTTAGTAAAGTTTTAATAATGGAAAACGGCAACGTGAGTTGCCGTTTTTTTTCGCCTCTGCAAATGCGCAAATTTCGTTTATTTCCAACAAACAATGCAAATCCGAGTGGATAGAACAGGAGTTACACGCAACTTACAGAGGCTTAAAAAATCATAAATAAAAAAAACGCACCTTTTCTCAAAAAAAATCGAAAATTTATCAAAATTAATTACTATCTTTGCAGAAAATTTTATAAAAAAATAAAAATAAGATACACAATTAAAAAATTTATTAATTATAAAACCACAAACCTCACAAACATATACGAATTAGTTAAATGGAGTTAATGGAGTTGAATAGAAGTTAAAGGAATTAGGTAGAAAGTACAGGAACCCCCAAATTTTTCATTTTTCATTTCTTAATTCTTATCAGTGTGGTTAAAAAAATTTTAAACAGATGAAAAAACTCGTTTTATTCTTAATTTTTTGCATAATTCCGCAATTTTTTTTTGCGCAACTTACATTGTCGCCTGAGCAGTTAAAAAAACTCAATCAGGTTCTTTATTCTATAAAAAACCTCTATGTTGATACCATAAATGAGGCGCAAGTAGTTGATAATGCGATAGTTGGAATGCTGGAAAAACTCGACCCGCACTCCGTTTATATCACTGCCAAAGAGGCGAAACAGGCAAATGAGCAAATTCAAGGCAGTTTCGAGGGCGTGGGCATTCAGTTTCAGATGTTCCGCGACACGCTGCTTGTAATGCAGACTATTTCTGGCTGTCCCTCCGAAAAAGTCGGAATAGTGATGGGCGACAAAATTATTCAAGTTGATACCGTAAACATTGTAAAAACAGAAACAAGCAAAATAATGAAACTGCTGCGCGGACCCCGCGGCACGAAAGTCAGCGTGAAAGTAGTGCGCAACGGCGTAAAAGAGCCGATTGATTTTATTATTACCCGCGATAAAATTCCGATTTATTCTTTGGAAACGGCTTATGAAATTGCCGACGGCGTTGGCTATATCAAACTAAATTCGTTTTCGGCAACCACTCTCAACGAGTTCCACAAAGCATTCGCCGAACTTAAAGCAAAGAAAATCAAGCAGTTAATCCTTGATTTGCAGAGCAACGGCGGAGGACTTTTGAACGCAGCCACCGAACTTGCAGACGAATTTTTACCCGACAAAAAACTCATCGTTTATACGCAGGGCGAACATCAGCGCAGAATGGAGTTTGATTGCGAAAAAAAAGGCGTTTGGGAAAAAGGCGATTTGGTTGTGCTGGTTGATGAATATTCGGCATCGGCTTCCGAAATTGTTTCGGGTGCATTGCAAGATTGGGACAGAGCGGTTATTGTCGGTCGGCGCACATTTGGTAAAGGGCTGGTACAAAGAGGGTTAAACCTCGAAGACGGCTCATTGCTGCGGCTCACCGTTGCCCGCTACTACACGCCAAGCGGGCGCAACATTCAAAAGACATACGGCGATGGAAAAGACAAATACCAAAAAGAATTACTCAAAAGAATGTGGAGCGGCGAACTGCAAAACTCAGACAGCATTTCGTTTTCTGACTCGCTAAAATACAAGACATTAACGCAAGGAAGAACGGTCTATGGCGGCGGCGGAATTATGCCTGACGTGTTTGTGCCACTTGACACAACAAAATTTACCAATTTTCACAGAAACGTTGTGGCAAAAGGCGTTTTCAACCAAACAATAATGGAATTTTTGGAAAACAGAAAAGACAGTATTAAAAATAAATATGCTGATTTTGAGGCTTTTAACAAAAATTATTCCATTCCTGAAATTATTTTTGAAAAACTGAAAATAAATGCCGAAAACGCAAAAATCGAAATAAAACCCGAACAATACAAAAAATCATTGCCCCTTATTACCCTGCAAACCAAAGCATTAATCGCTCGAAACCTCTATGAATCAGGCGATTACTATAAAGTAATGAACGAGCAAGACGCAACAGTGCAAAAAGGACTGGAAATTTTGAAAGGCAAAAACTCAACTGTGTCCAAAAATTCGCCTGCAACAGAAGCAAGGTAGAATGACTTATGAGGGCAAAGGCGAAAGCAATCCTATTGACAATAACCAAACGGAAACAGGCAGAGCAAACAACCGCCGAGTAGAAATTACAATTATTAAAGAATAAGGCAATAAGTTACTTTTTTGAAAAAATCAATTTTTTATTTTTCATTAACAAATAAAATAACTTTTAGTTTTTCTATAAAAAAATATGTATAAACGAATTTTATTGAAACTCAGCGGCGAGTCGCTTATGGGCGAATCAAAATACGGCATTGACGAAAACCGTATTGGCGAATATGCCTCGCAGATTGACGAAATCGCAAAACTCGGCGTGCAGGTGGGCATTGTTATCGGCGGCGGAAATATTTTTCGCGGACTAAAAGGGTCAGAACGCGGATTTGACCGCGTAAAAGGCGACCAAATGGGAATGCTCGCAACCGTTATCAACTCGCTTGCACTGCAATCCGCTCTCGAAAGCATCGGCGCAAAATGCAAAGTGCTGACCGCGATTAGAATGGAACCGATTGCCGAATTTTACTCAAAACACCGCGCTGTTGAGGCGTTGAACGAGGGTAATATTGTGATTTTTTCAGGCGGAACAGGCTGTCCCTATTTCACTACCGATACAGGTTCTGCATTGAGAGGAATAGAAATTGAGGCAGACGTGATGTTTAAAGGTACTCGCGTTGACGGAATTTACGACTCCGACCCCGAAAAAAATCCGAATGCGCAGAAATTCGACACCATCACCTACGATGAAATTTACCGTAAAGGCTTGAAAGTAATGGACTTAACAGCTACCGCAATGTGTAAGGAAAACCGCCTGTCGATTGTGGTATTCAATATGGACAAAATCGGAAATCTGAAAAAAGTGATTTTGGGCGAAAATATCGGCACAAAGGTAACTTTGTAAAAGCGGTACGGCTGTATCAAAAGTGTTTCTATCTCACACAAAGTCCGCAAAGGGTTTTACACAGAGAACGCAAAGCATTGATAATCAAAAACTTTGCAATCTTTGTGTTTTCTTTGCGCCTTTGTGTGAAAAGAGGCTTTTAAGGCAGCCCCTTTTGTCCTATTCCACATACAGCACCAATCCCTTTAAATACTCGCCTTCGGGGTGATAAATATTTATCGGGTGGTCGATTGCTTGGGCAAGTTGGTGCAAGATTTTCACGTTGCGCCCTGTTTGTGCCGCTGCGCTAAACACAGCAAGCCTGAACTGTTCTTTTGAAACCGCCTGCGAACACGAAAAAGTAAATAAAATTCCGCCGCTGCTAATTTGCTTTATCGCTCTGTAATTCAGCCGTTTATAACCCTGCAAAGCATTTTTTATCGCATCTCGGTGCTTGGCGAATGCGGGCGGGTCAAGGATTATCAAATCGTACTTTTGGTCAATATTTTCCAAAAATTTAAAAGCGTCTTTGGCAAAAGATTTATGCCGCTCATCATTCGGAAAATTCATTGATAAGTTCTTGTCTGTCAGCGAGATAGCCTTTGCAGAGGAATCAACCGAATGTACAAGATTTGCTCCTCCGCTCATTGCATAGAGCGAAAAGCCGCCTGTGTAGCAAAACATATTCAGCACATTGCGGTTTTTGGCGTAAGTCTTTAATAATGAACGGTTTTCGCGCTGGTCAATAAAAAATCCTGTCTTTTGTCCTTTCAGCCAGTCGGCATAAAACAAAATATCGTTTTCCTTTGCAATACAGTCGGTTTGCGAGCCGATTAAATACTCATCGGTCGGTTCAATTTGCGCCTTAAACGGTAGCGTTCCCTCCGATTTGCAAAAAACATTCTTGATTTCAGGTATTTCCTCAACGATTATTTCCGCCAAAATCTGCCTCGCATTGTACATTCCAACCGAATGAGCCTGCAAAATGGCAGTATCACCATACACATCAACCACCAAAGCAGGCAGATTGTCGCCCTCGCCATGAATAAGTCGGTATGCGTTATTGTGTTGCACATCAACTATTTTGAGTTTTTTACGCATAAAATACGCCGCGCAGATTTTCTTTTGCCAAAAATTTCTATCAATATTTTCGTCAGAAAACGACAAAATTCTAACCGCGATGCTGCCAATTTGATAATGCCCTACTCCGAGAAAATTGCCTTTGCAATCCTCTACCCGCACCAAATCACCCTCATCAACTTTGCCTGAAATTTTTGCCACCGCACCCGAAAAAATCCAAGGGTGAAACCTCAGCACGCTTTCCTCTTTCTTTGGTTTTAATGTGATTGTTTTCATAAATTTTTATTTTTTTAACACAAAAAGAGGCATTTTGCGCCTCTTTTTTCTAAAATGTGATAATGTTTCATTATTCGGGGGTAATTGCCTCCGAAGGACAAACACTGGCACAAGTGCCGCAAGATGTACAAATATTCGGGTCAATTACATAAATATCACCCTCTGAAATCGCTTCCGCAGGACATTCGCCGATACAAGTACCGCAAGCAACGCAATCTTCGCTAATAACATAAGCCATAGATAATAGAAATTTAGTGTTAGTAATTTTTTCGCTGCAAAGGTAATAAATAATTTTGAATTATAAATTATAAATTATGATTTTTTTTTAAGAAAAAATTTTTTAACAAAATAATGTGTTTAAAAAAATTATAAATTAAATGGATTGCGGGTTGTGGTTTTATATAATTTTTTTTTTTAACCACTGACCACACTGACCACACGAACAAAATATATGTGTGTGGTTTGTGAGGTTTGTGGAAAAAAAAAAGTCTTTCCCCTATAAATTTTTATTCGTTTGTGTATAATTAAAAATTTTATGCTAACTTTCCCCTATAAATTTATGATAATCCGCAAAGCGACCTATAATTCAATTTGAGGATTCAATTTGAAAATTTGAGGATTTGAAAATTTGAAAATGCAATTTGAGGATTTTGGGATTTTAATTTCAAATTCTCAAATTTTCAAATTAATTATTATGCGTTTGTGTGCAATTAAAAATTTTATGCTAACTTTGCATCTCAAAATTTCAATTAATTTTATGGAAAATTTAATTTTTGCCACGCACAACGCGCACAAATTGCAGGAAGTTTCTGCGATGTTGGAAAATCAGGTTAATCTATTGGGACTGAGCGAGTTAGGTTTTTACGAGGAAATTCCCGAAACTGCCGACACTTTGCAGGAAAACGCGCTGCAAAAGGCGCAATTTGTGAAAGAAAAAACAGGCTGCGGTTGCTTTGCAGACGATACGGGCTTGGAAGTTGATGCGCTCAACGGTGAGCCGGGCGTTTTTTCGGCGCGGTATGCTGGCGAGCCGTCTGATTCTGAAAAAAATATTGATAAATTACTCAAAAATCTTGCAAATAAAAACAACCGCTCGGCGCAGTTCAGAACGGTGATTGTGCTGCTGCAAGACTCTGATATTCAGTATTTTGAGGGCGTTATTCGCGGAAAAATCATTAAAGAACGGTACGGCAACGGAGGGTTCGGCTATGACTCGGTTTTTGTACCTGATGGTTACGAAAAAACCTTTGCCGAACTTTCACCCGAAGAGAAAAACCTGATTAGCCATCGCGGGCAAGCGGTAAAAAAATTAGTGGAATTTCTTAAAATTAAAGCGTAAAATTATGTTATTCGACGAAATAATTTTTGGACCAATCAAATCGCGCCGTCTGGGTAACTCGCTGGGTATCAATCTGTTGCCGACAAATGGAAAACTTTGCTCTTTCGACTGCATCTATTGTGAATGTGGATTTAATTTTGTAAATAAAACTGCGAAAATTCCGACAAAAGAGCAGGTTATTTCCTTATTGACTTTAAAAATTAAAGAAATTTTGGCAAAAAACAACAAAATTGACACAATTACTTTTGCAGGCAACGGAGAACCGACAATGCACCCGAAATTTTTGGAAATAGTGAAAAATGTCATTGAGATTTGCGGTATTTTTTGCCCAAACGCCAAAATTTCGGTGCTTTCAAATGCACTGCATTGCGGAAAAAAATCGGTATTCGAGGCACTTAACCTCGTAGATAACAACATTTTAAAGTTAGATTCTGGCATCGAAGCGACTATAAGGTTGATAAACCGTCCGAACTCCACTTTTTTGCTGCCCGCACTTGTGGAAAATATGAGGAAATTCAACGGAAATCTTATAATTCAAACGCTGTTTTTTAGCGGCGAATTTGACGGAAAAAAATTTGACAACACCACTGAAAATGAGATAGTTGCGTGGCTCAAAATGCTAAAAATTATCAAACCAAAAATGGTTATGCTCTACTCGCTCGACCGCCCGACACCTGCAAAAAATCTGCAAAAAGTCAACCTCGAAACGCTGCAAAAAATTGCTCAAAGACTTGAAAATGAAGGAATTACCACTCAAATCAATTAGTTCCGCAAAGCGCATTTTGGTTGCGCCTTTGGATTGGGGCTTGGGACATGCAACGCGCTGTGTGCCAATTATTTACGCACTTTTGGAAGAAGGCAAAGAGGTAATTTTAGCAGCATCGGGAGTTGGTTCTGAATTTTTGAAAAAAGAATTTCCAACACTGCAAATCATTGATTTTAAGGGCATTAACATAAAATACAGCAAATCCAATTCGCAAGTTTGGACAATGATTATGCAAATTCCACATATTTTATTTAATATTTGCATAGAGCATTTTAAACTTAAAAAAATCATACAAAAGTTTGATATTCAGGCAGTTATCTCTGACAATCGTTTTGGGTTGTGGAATAAAAACATCTATTCTATTTACATTACGCATCAAATTTCGATTAAAGTTTCAAAAAACAGTCATATTTTGACTAACTTTATGCGTTTCTTGCATAAATTATTTATTTTACGATATGATGAATGTTGGATTCCCGATTTTGAAGGCGAAAATAATCTTTCTGGTGAACTTTCGCACGGTTTTCCGTTACCGAAAAACGCCGTTTTTATTGAAATTTTATCACGGTTTCAGAACTTGAAAATTGAGCCGCAACCGTCTAATTATCAATACGTTGCCATAATTTCTGGCGTTGAGCCTCAGCGGACAATTTTAGAGGAAAAACTGACTGAACTGTTTTTGCAAACCAACAAAAAATGCCTGATAATTGAAGGAAAACCTGCGCAAAATATTGAAATTCAGCATATTAATAAAATTACAATAATTTCGCATCTTGCAGACGAAAAATTGGCGCAAACATTAAAAAATGCTGAAAAAATCTATTGCCGTTCTGGTTATTCCACGCTAATGGATTTGTACGCACTCGGCATAAAAACAGCAGTATTAATCCCAACAGCAGGGCAAACCGAGCAGGAATATTTAGCGGAATATTTTGAAAAAAAAGGATTTGAAATAATGTGGTAATTTTTGTGTCTTTGCACTCTAAAATATTGTTTAATTGTTAAGTTTCACAACGTTGTTGATAGCAGCAACGTTGTGAAACTTAACAATTATTACCTTAACAACCCTCTCGCTATCATAAAAGGGGATATATTTAAATTTTTGTCAGGTACTTAGTTTTTTTAGAAAAAATTTGGCAGAATGAAAATAATGTTGTAATTTTGCGGGCATAAAATTACTGACGTAAATCGGAGTTGGGATTGAACCGACCGCCACGTTTTCAGTAATTTTTAAAACTTAAATTGCTGTTATATAGGTCGGGGATTGAACCTTGCTTGTTTTCAGCGATTTTTTTATTTTACATATTTTAACATATCTGGCAGCGGTAATTTTTCCAACTTGTTTAGATTAAGATAATTCCTTATGCAATATAGCGTTTCGCCTTTATAATCTTTATCCGCCCTTACCATAATGTTAGCATAATATTTTGTGCCGCCAATCTCAAACGAATAATAAGTAAAAAAAATCGGCTGTAACGTGTTTTCCCTCTACCGTTTTTGCCTACCCTTCAAACTTATAATTTTTGGCAATATTTTGAATATCTAACTTGTCAGTTAATCCCTTACATTGAGCCGACTTTTAAGGCGGAATTTAGAGACGCGGAATATAAAAAAGGAGGGAGTTTATTACGTTACAGGCGCGGAAACAACATTTAGCGCGAGC
>JAISYF010000060.1 GCA_031270065.1 Prevotellaceae bacterium
TAATCGGATTATCAAAAAACATCTAAACCTGAATTTTCGTATATTTGAAGAATAATTTTAAATATATTAAATATGAATACATCAGGTTTAGACGTGCACAAAGTTAGCATAAAATTTTCTAAAAAATTTACAGGTAAAATATTTTCATAAAAAAACTAAAAAATTGGTTTTTCATTAATATTTTGCAAAAAAATAAGTAACTTTGCAGTCAAAAAACACAAATAATTTAACGTTAAAAATTGAAAAACAATGAGCGATTCGATAGTAATAATTCCAACTTACAACGAAAAAGAGAATATTGAGGCAATCATAAAAGCGGTGTTTAATTTACCTCAACTCTTTGATGTTCTGATAATTGACGATGGCTCGCCTGATGGAACAGCGGACATTGTAAAGGGCTTGCAGGTGCAAAACCCCGAAAGGCTGTTTATGGTACAGCGCAGTGGAAAACTCGGCTTGGGAACGGCGTATATTATGGGTTTCAAGTGGGCATTGGAGCGTGATTATCAGTACATTTTCGAGATGGACGCGGATTTTTCTCACCCGCCCAAAGACCTGTTAAATCTCTACGAGGCTTGCAAGTCTGGCAGGGCAGACGTGGCGGTCGGTTCGCGCTACGTTAATAACCTTGTGAGCGTGGTAAATTGGCCTGTCGGCAGAATTTTGATGTCGTTTTTCGCCTCAAAATATGTGCAGTTTGTAACGGGTTTAAAGGTTAAGGACACTACTGCGGGCTTTGTTTGTTACAGACGTAAAGTGCTGGAAACCTTTGACTTGGATGCTGTAAAATTTAAGGGTTACGCTTTTCAGATTGAAATGAAATTTACCGCCTTCAAATACGAATTTAAAATTGAGGAAGTGCCGATAATTTTTGTCAATCGCGAACTCGGCGTTTCAAAAATGAGCGGAGGTATCTTTTCGGAAGCACTTTTCGGCGTTATCAGACTGAAAATAAACAGTTTATTTAAGTCGTAAAACTATAATATTCCCCTGTAAATCAACATATTACAAATTATTTTTAAAAAAAATCAAAAATATTTGCAAAAATATTTGGTCAGTAATAAAATTATCTGTAACTTTGCAGCGCAAAGCACTTTCAAATTGTTTCTAAAAATTATTCAAAAATATGACAAAGCAAACCGAAGACATTAAGGTTATCAGAGAGATGATGGAAAAATCATCTAAATTTCAGTCAATCAGCGGATTATCGCTTGTGTGGGCAGGACTTTTTGCAGTGGCGGGCGCGGCATTTGCATACTATATTCTGCATTGTTGCTCGTTTATTGAATATGGCAAATACACTTTTTATATAAAAATGTGGATTTTACTTGCCGATGCACTCGCTATTTTGGCGTTGGCGGTTGGAATTATCACATTTTGCAGTTGGTGGAAAGCGAAACGCAACCGCGCCACACTTTTCAGCAAAGTTACCTTGCGGGCGGCGTACAATCTGCTTATTCCGCTGGCGGCGGGCGGCGCGTTTTCGCTCGTATTGCTATATCACAGCGAAGTAACTTGGATTGCCTCTATCACGCTTATTTTCTACGGATTAGCGTTAATCAACGCCTCAAAATATACGGTGGGCGAACTGCATATTCTCGGTATTTGTGAGGTAATTATCGGACTGCTCGCGGCGATTTTTCTATATCACGGAATCGTTTTTTGGACAATCGGTTTCGGCGCGTTGCATATCGTTTTTGGAATAATTATGCAAATTAAATACAGATAATCAATTACGAATTAAAAGAAAATATGAAAAAAGCGATTATTATTAGTTTATTGATAATTCTTGGAATTTTGGTAACTCCGAAAGTTATTCTTTGGACAGCACTAAATTTCTGTCCATTTAAAGAAGCAGGAATACATACTGTTAATTCTGTTGATTTATCTAAAAAAGTTGATAACATTGAAAATTTTGCTCGTGATTATACGATTGATAAACTTGACTATGTGTTTGCACCTCTTTTATCTCCTAAAAAAACAGTGGAACGGGGATATGGGGATTGTGCTGAATATCACTATTATCAAAAATACGATATTCCAAAAGAAGCAAAATCGGTTTCATTGGATTACGGATTTTCACCACATCAAACTTATCGGTATAAAATTTCTCATTTAGACAGTTGGACTACTGCGCGGTTTGCAATTACAAATCTTGAACCATTTTTTAATTATTTTGCTAAATTTATATGAGCATAATCGACAACTTAAATAAGACCTTCGACAGCAGAATCAGGCTCGGCATAATGTCCATTCTTTCGGTAAATGACAACGCCGATTTTAACACGATGAAGGAACTGCTCGGCTTGACTGACGGCAACCTTGCAAGCCACCTGCGCACGCTCGAAAATGTTGGTTATCTCGCTGCTACAAAGCAGTTTATCGGTAGAAAACCGAATACAAAATACGCCATTACCGAACTCGGCAAAACGGCGTTTAAAGAACATTTAAACGCACTTGAAAAGTTAATTGAAAATTGAAAATGAAAAATTGAAAACTTTTTTTTTGAATATTTACTTTGAAATACAAAGAACTTTTATTAATAATTTTAAAAATAGAAATCATTATGAAAAATTTAGTTTTAGAAAAACAAATTATATTGAAAATCAGAGTTTTAACGTTGATTTTCATTGCTGCGTTGGCAGTTTCGGGGCTTACAGCTTTTCCGCTGGAAACGGAACTCGGACTTGCAACACAGTTTCTCGGTATCAACACTGCTTTGCCTGTTGAAAATTACAACGGCTTACAGAAGTGGATTGCCTTTGTGTATCAGGGAGTTAGCCAGACAAATGCGCAATTTCCGTTTATGGCTTACGGTACGGATTGGTTGGCGTTTGCGCACTTGATTATTGCGGCGGCATTTATCGGCTTTTACCGAGAGCCGTTGCGCAATAAGTGGCTGATTACTTGGGCGTTAATTGCCTGCGCGGCGATAATTCCGATGGCAATGATTTGCGGCGCAATACGCCAAATTCCATTCGGTTGGCGGCTAATAGACTGCTCATTCGGCATTTTCGGCGTAATTCCGCTGATTTGGTTGAAAAATTTAATTAAAAAATTAGAAAAAATTATTTTATAACAATTTAAAAACAAAAAAATTTTTATGGAAATCGTAGAACAAAAAAAAGAAAAATTTACGCAATCGCTTACATTTAAGGCGATTACTGTTGTAGCATTAACCCTTTTGCTGCTAATCCCTAACGCAATGATTCAGGGATTGATTTCGGAACGCCAACAGCGCAGCCGAGAAACTATTAACCAAATCAACGAAAAATGGAGTTTGGCACAAACCCTTTGCCCGCCTGTGCTGGTAGTGCCTTACACCACTACCGTTAAGGAAAAAATTGACGACAAAATGCAGATTGTAACGCAATCGCACAAACTCTACATTATGCCCGAAAACGCCGAAATTACGGCGCAGATTTTACCTGAGGAACGGCATTTGAGCATCTACAAAAGCATTGTGTATAAGAGCGATATGCACATTAGCGGTAATTTTGTGGCGTTCAACAATCTGCAAATCGAAAACAGCGTGCTGCATTTCGATAAAGCGTATATCTCTTTGGAAATTAGCGACTTACGCGGAATTATGCAGGAAATTGATTTTACAATTAACGGTAAAAAACTTCTTGCAAAAGCGGGCGCAAGAGGCGTTATCAAAGGTAAAAGTATGATTTTCGCACTTGACGAAACGGCTTTGAACAGCGCACTCGGCTTTTCATTTGACTGCACTTTGAAACTGAAAGGCAGCAACAGCATTTATTTTATTCCTGTGGCTAAAAACACCAAAGTAAGCGTGTCGGGCAACTGGACTGCACCCGGATTTATCGGTAATTTTTTACCGGAATACAAAATTGATGAAAAAGCCGAAAATTTTAGCGCGGAATGGAATATTTTGAGTTTCAACCGCTCAATCCCGGAAAAATGGTCGGACATAAATCACGACATTGAGCAAAATTCGTTTGGCGTTGACCTGGTACAGACAATCGACCATTATCAGCAAAATATGCGCTCGGCAAAGTATGCGCTGATGTTTATCGCACTCACTTTTGTAGTGTTTTTCTTTATTGAAACAATCACCAAAAGGCGCATTCACCCTGTTCAATATCTGCTCGTAGGTATTGCGCTGATACTGTTTTACAGCCTGCTTTTGTCAATTTCAGAACAAATTGGTTTTGCGTTGGCGTACCTTATTGCGAGTGCGGCAACTATCTCATTGATAGTAATTTACGCTGCAGAAATTTTCAAACTCAAAAAAGCAACTTTCATTCTCGCAACTACTTTGGCAACGCTCTACACCTTTCTCTACGTTGTGCTGCAACTCGAAGATTTAGCCCTGTTAATCGGCTCTCTCGGATTATTTTTGATACTTGGAATAATAATGTTTATTTCACGAAAAGTGCAGTGGTATAAATAAGAAATTTGTTGTATTTCAAAAACGATGATTGTTGTTTTGTAGAAACTGTGCGTGCATTGTTTCTACAAAATTCAATTTGAAAATTTGAGGATTTGAAAATTTGAAAATACAAAAATACAAAAATTTAATTTGAAAGTTTTAGGATTTGAGGATTTTGGGATTTTTATTTCAAATCCTCAAATTTTTCAAATTAATAATTACGAAACTATTAGGAAAAATTTACTGATTTTCACTGAGTTTGACACTTTTCTTTCTTTAATTTTATAAGTATTTACAAATCAATGATTTACAAATTAATGGTCAAACACTGTTTATTCCCTGTCATTGCGGGCTTTGACCCGCAATCTCATTTTTGTAATATTGAGATTGCGGGTCAAAGCCCGCAATGACAGGGCACAACAAATTTGAATATTTGAAAATTCAAAAATACAATTTGAATATTTTGGAATTTTAATTTCAAATTTTCAAATTGCATTTTTGTATTTTCATATCCTCAAATTTTCAAATTTTCAAATTGTATTGTTTTGTATTTTTGCATTTTCAAATCTTCAAATCCTCAAATTTTCAAATTGCATTTTGCATTTTGCATTTTCAAATTTTCAAATTGAATTAAATCTTTGTGTTCTTTTTTTTAAACCAATTTTTTGGAAAAATCCGTAGATTGAAAAGTAAATTTTTTTCTATTCCTTTATAAATTTTCCTGTCCGAGCACCGATTTTTAGAAAATAGACGCCGCTGTTTAAACTGCTAATTACGATTGACGAATTACGAATGATTGGTCTGTATAATTTTCCAAGAACATCGTAAATTTCAATATCTTTTCCATCTCCTAATTCGTAATTTTTAATTCGTAATTCGTTTTTTGCAGGGTTCGGGTATATTATCAATTCCTCTTTTTCTGCATATACAGGCTCTACCGACATACCTGTGCTGTCTATTATATTTCCATCGCAGTCGTATGCGCCAAACTTGCCTATAAAGAGTTGTGCGTCTCGGGTTTCGTTGTTTGTAGATGTGTTATCGAGCAGGATTGAGCCGTTTTCAAGATAGAAACGAGTGCCAACTGCGCCGCCTGCTATATAGTTGCCCCAGCGGTCTGTGGTCATAGATACGGGAGTGTTTATATAGGCAGATTTGCCTGTGTGGTTTAGTTCGCTCTGCCAGATATTGCGGCTTTGCAACGCGCCTGTTTCGCTGTCAAGTTCATCAAAAAACCACTGATTTATTAATGACTGTGATGTATTGTACCATAGTCCGTTATAGTTGTAAAAAATATTTTTTTGCCCCATTACGCCGACTTTGGAGTTGTTGGCAGTTACTACAAGAGGAT
>JAISYF010000128.1 GCA_031270065.1 Prevotellaceae bacterium
GTGAAAGGGATATTGTCCCACGCCACGCCTTCGCAAATTTCGTATTGCGGAACGCCTTTTTCATCGAGAGTAACGGCTACTGTGCCTGTCGGAAAATCCACGTTTTCAATCAGAAAATTTAGGTGCTTTTCTGCCAAACTGTCCAAAATTTCTTTGCCCAAAAGGTCGTTGCCAATGGCGCTGACAGCATAGCCATTCAGCCCGAATTGCGAAACGTGATAGGCAAAATTGGCAGGTGCGCCGCCCAGCACTTTTCCCGAAGGCAGCATATCCCAAAGAATTTCGCCAAGTCCGATTATGTTTTTCATTGTATTTTAATGATTTTTAGATTATTAACTTTTACATTATCTCCAAAAAATTCGATTTCGCTGTACGGTTCGTTGGAGAAAACAAGGTTTGTCATTGCCACTTCGCCGCCGTTGAGAAACGCCTCTACCGAACATCTATCAACCAAAACACGCAACTGATAAGCATTTTTTGCTGTGAACGGCGCAACCGTTACCGCAGGAAAACGCTCGTGAAAATCGACGATGCCGCTTTTTGTGCGGTCGGCAGTGAATCGGTTTTGCTCAAAATCAAACATTAGCGTAATTTTTTCGTCTTTGCTGTTTTTCAAGAGAAAGCCGAAACTCTGTGCGTTCTGTTTTTCAAAATCGAGCAAAATTTCGTAAACGCCCGACGGCGGAAGATTTTTAATGACGCGATTTTCCGCAATCTTGACAGTTGAGAAATCGCTCGTTTCGCCGCGCAAATTTTCCAATTCTTTTACAGGATAATTTTTGAGCAAATAGGTTCCGTTCTCGTTTTCCAAAGTCAGTTCGCGGGGAAGGGACATTGCCGAGCGGAAATTTTTGGTCGGCGTATCGTTGGCATATTCCCAATTCGACATCCACGCAAGCCCTATGCGGCGGTTGTCGGGCGCATTTGACCAAGTAACCATCGCGTAGTGGTCTTTGCCGTAGTCGAGCCAAAGGGCGGGCGCATTTTCGGCGGGCTGTTGGCAAATGAAATTCTTACCGTCAAAATTACCGACAAAATATTGCGTTGCCGAGCCGCTGTTGTCGCCGTTGCGAGAATTATTTACCAAAAGCACCCAAGCCCCCTTCGTTTCCCCCACAGGGGGAATGTAAAAGAGGTCAGGACATTCCCAAACGGCATCGTGGCAGCCGTAACCGTTGCCGAAACTGCTCTCAAAAATCCAATCTTTCGCGTTTTTTGACGAATAAAATTCAATCGCCTGACCGACCGCCAAAGCCATTACCCACTTGTTTTCCGGTGCGTACCAAAACACTTTCGGATCGCGGAAATCGGGCTTGCCATTTTGCACAGAGATAACAGGATTTTGGGCGTATTTAGTCCAATTTCTGCCTTTATCGGTGCTGTAAGCCAATGCTTGCGACTGCCCAACGCCATCTTTGTTGTAGGTGTAGAAAGCGAGCAACGTTTTTTCGCTGCCTTTCTGAAAGCCCGCCGTGTTATTTTCGTCAACTACCGCGCTGCCCGAAAAAATATCGCCGAGATTATCGGGTAAAAGCGCAACAGGCAGGTGTTTCCACCTTACCAAATCTTGGGAAACGGCGTGTCCCCAACTCATATTTCCCCACTTTGTTCCCTGCGGATTGTATTGATAAAACAGGTGGTATTCGCCTGCATACCAGACCATTCCGTTAGGGTCGTTGCACCAGTTTTGAGGCGGCGAAAAGTGGTATGCGGGGCGGAACGGTTCGTCGGGAATTGCAGTGTTGCCGCGATTTTCATTACTGCAAGCAACACAACAAATCAATGATAAAAAAAGAATTATATTTTTCATATAAAATAGAATTTTAAATATTAATTTATTACTTTTTTCTGCCTGTCTTTGTGAAATATTACACATAGATGCACAGAGAATTTTTTTACATAAAAAAACCTGTAAGCGTTGAACATTGACTTACACGTTAAAAAATGCAACAATATTTCCTGTTAGGAAAAACAGTTTAGAGGGGAGAAACTTTTTTATTTTCCAAAATAATTTCCAATAATATACAGCGGCACATTTGTCATCCAACTCTCTTCTTTATAATCGGAAAGCGAGGTACGGATTGCTGTTTTTGGATTGTATTTTTCACAAAAAAATTTAAAACTCTTTGCTTTGAGATTTGTTTCGGCTTTTACTTCTATCGGAATTATCTCGCCTTTATTTTGAATTACAAAATCCACTTCGGCAGTACTGCGTTCGTTTGTCCAATAGCCGGTATAGTCCGGTTCGGCGGCGCGAAGTTGCTGCATAACAAACTGTTCCGTAAAAGCGCCTTTGTATTCGGTAAACACATCATTACCGAGAACTACTGTCTGCAAATCCAATTTTGATTTTGCGGCAAGTAAGCCCACATCGTTAAAAAACAGTTTGAACGCCGACATCTCTTGATAGGCAATCAGCGGCATTCTCGGTTCGGAAATACGGCAGCATTTCAGCAAAATACCCGAATCAATCAACCATTGAATTGCTAATTCAAAATCCTTTGCCCGTGCGCCCTCTCTCATAACGCCATAAACGAATTTTTTATTTTCCTTCGACAGTTGCGCCGGGATATTCTGCCAAACCATATTCAAACGAGGCGCAAGTTCGTAAGGCGCGTGCTTTGAAAAATCGTTTTCATAAGTGGTAAGTATTTCATTTTGAATTTTTTGTATGTTTCGCCAGTCGCGTTTTTCTACAAAATCATTGACTACTTCGGGCATTCCGCCAATGTAAAAATAGTATTTTAGATATTCTGTGAATTTATCGACAAAAACGGGCAACATTTCCCAACGTTTATTCTTTAAAATTTCCGACATTCCCGTTTCGCCGAGCGCAAGCAAAAATTCGTAAAAATTCATCGGGAACATATACAAAAAATTGACTTTCCCAACAGGAAACGACTCTTTTTGGTGCAAATTCATTCCCAAAAGCGAGTCGGAAGCCACCACATAATATTCGGGCGTGTCTTCGCAAAAATATTTCAATGAGGTCAGCCCTTTTGGAGCCGATTGTATTTCGTCAAACACAATCAACGTATTTGCTGCGTCAATCTTTGTCTTGAAAAATGCTTCCAAAACGCTGATAATTCGTTGCGGGTCAAGGTCTTGCAAAAACAAATCCTGTAAGCGATTCGTTTTTTCAAAATTAATATAAACCGTTTGTGCAAATTCAGTTTTGCCAAATTCGCGTATCAACCAAGTTTTCCCGACTTGCCGCGCCCCTTGAACGATGAGTGGCTTCCTGTTAGTAGATAATTTCCACTGTATAAACTCTTTAATCTTTGCTCTGTACATTTTTATCAATGAATAATTTGAACAAATTACATTTTTATCAATGAATAATTTGAATAAATTACATTTTATTCATTGAAAAAACGATGCAAAGATACATTTTTTTTCGTGTAAGTCAATATTTCAAAGAACGTTTTTTTGCTGTACAGGCAAAGAATTTTTACCTTACAACCACTTTTTCTGTTTTGTTACCCGATTTTACAAAATAAATTCCACTGTTTAATGTAATAGTTGTTTCATTTACAACAGTTTGTCGGCTTAACAAAATGCCCGAAATGTTGTAAATCTCTACTTCTTCCGTCTCTTTTGCAACAATGCGGATAGTTCCGTTTTGCGCAAAAACCT
>JAISYF010000136.1 GCA_031270065.1 Prevotellaceae bacterium
GATTTTCGCGAAACTCATTTTTCTGATATTGTTAAATGTGAAATGGTATTGATGAGAGAAGACCAAAAACTCGATAGCGACCTTGTTGATTTAATAAGTTCACAACTTATTTGTGAGGCGTATCCTGTTTGTTTTGGCTCCGATACCCGATGGGCAAACCATTTGTATCCGGTATTTCTTACTGAAACATTTTGCAAATCTCATTATTTCGACACAAATGTAATTCTTAATCTATTTTAAAATATATGGAAGAAAAAGACATAATCGGGAAGGTTTCCGCAACAGAGAAAAACCCCTCAACAATAGACGACTTCTATTTTTGGACGGACAAAGGGCGAATTTTAAGCCCTTTTGATGTTGTCAAAGTTGAGCATATATCACCCGACAAAACACCTTCTATTACCTACGGAGTGATAGAAGAAATTTATCATATTACCGATGCCCCAAGTCATTTCACAAGTTATATTTCAAGTGATTTCGGCGATACAAAAGCAGAAATCGGTTATATGAACCGCTTGGGAATGAACTATGTAAAAGCTCGTGTGGTATGCAATACAGAAGACATTTACAGCCCCGTGTTAGACGGCAAGCAGGTTCGTTTGTGTAACGAAGATGATATTTTAACGGCTTTGGGCTTGAAAAAAGTTGATAATCCGCTTGTGTGCGGCTATCTGCAAATGTACAAAGGCGAGGAAACAAAACTCATAAAAGTTGAGTTAAACTCACATTTTTTGCTTGGTCCCGACGGTGCACATATCAATGTTTCAGGCATTTCGGGCTTGGCTGCAAAAACTTCTTACTCAATGTTTTTGCTCAATGCCATTCAGCACAAATTCAAAACAACCGACGACGAAAACACGAAAGAAAGTGTTGCTTTTGTTTTCTTTAATGTTAAGGGGCGCGACTTGTTGGCTATCGACGAATCTTACCTTGTTTCCGAAGATTTGACAAAAAAAGATAAAAAGAAAATCGAAGACGATTTTGCTATTTACGATATGTTAGGGCTTTCAAAAGAGCCGTTCAATAATGTAAAATACTATTATCCTTATAGCAAAAATGCAAATACGGCTAATGTTCAATCTGCCGCCAATCCCGAAGATGTGAAACGGCAGAAAGCGAATAAAAAAGCATTTGCGTACAAATTTACCTTTGAAGATTCACAAGACAAATTAGATTTATTACTTGCCAACGAGGACGACAGCACAGGCACTTTGGAAAGTTGCGTGAATTATGTTATCAATGGAAATGAGCCGTTTAACAATATAGAACAGTGGAGTACCTTTAACACCGCTCTCGACGAATGTACAAAAACTGTGGCGAATGGTGGAAAGGCAAAAGACATACAAGTTGCAAGTTGGCGAAAATTCAAACGCTGTGTAGGTAAAGCAACAAAAGACGATGTTTTTGCGCGAAATCTAAATACCGACGAAATAGACCTGTCGAAAGAAATCCAAAACAATTTAGTCCCCAATCAAGTAATGGTAATTGACATTGCACAGTTGGACGAAAATACACAGGGCTTTGTTTTCGGTGGCGTTGCACAGGCTATCTACGATTTGAAAAAAAATGCTGAACGCAACAATATCCCCAAAACAATCATACTGTTTGTTGATGAATTGAATAAATACGCCTCAACCGAACTCCCCAAAAGTTCGCCTATACTTCGCCGCTTGCTCGATATTACAGAGCGCGGGCGTTCTTTGGGTATCATTCTGTTTGGAGTAGAACAGTTCCGCAGTGCCATATTTCCGCGTGTAACAGGTAACTGTGCAACTTCGGCTTATGGTCGTACCAACGCAATCGAAGTGTCAAAACCTGATTACAAATTTATTCCGAAAGTATATCAAAATATGATGACACGGCTTTCGCCGGGCGAGTACATTATTTCCAATCCCGCTTTACGCTCGACTGTAAATATCAAATTTCCCCGACCGACTTACAGACAATTTCCCAAAGGTTAAACCATTCAAATTATATCATAGTGGCACGAAGTTCAAAAATAGGTAAAAATCTTATAGATATTCTAATGTTCTCAATGTATCCCGATGCTAAAATCATTTATCGGGAATACATACAAAATTCGCGCGATGCTATTAACGATGCCGTTAATCAAGGCATTTTAAGCAGCACAACCGAAGGGCGCATTTCCGTAAATATTGACAGCCAAAATCGTAAAATCACTATTCAAGATAACGGTACGGGTGTTGCTGCTAATGATGTTGAAGATGTATTGTTAGACATTGCCGCCTCAACAAAAGACGGCGAAACTTCTGCCGGGCAGTTTGGTATTGGACGATTAGTTGGAGGCGGCTACTGTAAAACACTTTCTTTTGAAACTTCATACAAAGGCGAAACCTTTGTTTCGTTAATAACTTTCGACATTGACGCTGCTTATAACATTTTGAAAGATACTACTGACAATCGCTCTGCAACAGATGTTATTGATGCTATAACAAAAATATCAACCCTACAGAAACATAAAAATGGAGCTGATATAGATGTCAATGAGCATTATTTCATAGTAACGCTCGAAAATGTAAAATACGATATTTTATTAGACACTAATGCAATAACAGAATACCTGAAAGATGTTGCGCCTATTGATTTCAATGCGGTTTTTACAAACGCTTTTATTCCCTCCGCAACGCCTGCTGACTATATCGACTTGCAAAAAAAAGTTGGTTGTTTTCAATTATCAGTGAACGGCGAAAATATTGAAAAAAGATATAAAAAAAAAGTCGTTGGTAGTGGCGATGAAATAAATGATTTGGTTTACTTCAAAATCCAAGACGACAAATACGGTTTGTTGGCGTGGGGCTGGTATGCTTTAACCAAATTTTCCATAGAAATTCCCGAATCAGACCCTAATAGATGTATCCGGTTAAGAAAACACAATATCTTAATCGGAACTCCCGATTTCCTTAACCAATTTTTCAAAGAGCCACGAAGCAATAATTATTTTTATGGTGAGATTCACGCCGTCCACCTCAAATTAAGACCGGAAGGGTCGCGAAGCGGTTTAGCACCCACGCCCGAAGCAATGCGTTTTCAAGAATTGTTGAGCGAGTATTTTTATACACTTTATCAACTCTATCATTTGGCAAGTAATTTGAAAACTTCCACTCGTGATATTAAAGAATCCGCACAACAACTTGCACTAACTCCAAATCAAGAAGATTTGCCGGGAGTAACAGAAAAATGGGAAAAAGCCAATAAAAAATTAGCGACTACCGAAAATAAAGTTATCGCTAAAACAGAGGAAGGACAAAAATTAGTGGAATTATATAAAAAACAGGTGAAAGATATTTTCAAAAATCCGCCTGCTACTATTCCCCAAGCAAACTCAAAACCAGAAGTAAGTTCCGTTGTTACACAGACCCCGCCACCAGACCAGTTAGAGCCATTAAAAACAAAGTATTCTACCGACAAAATAGATTTGATTAGGAAAATATTCAAAATTTTTACGGATAAATGCCGATCGCAAGACCAAAGGCCTGTAAAAGAACTAATTAAATTGGCGATAAAGGAATTAAGTAGTAATGGTACGAATTAAACCCGATAGAAAGAAAGTCCTTTTATTAGAGCCAAACTATTCAAACAAGTTTCCACCCATTGGCTTGATGAAACTTGCTACCTACCACAAACAAATAGGGTACGAAGTTATTTTTTACAAAGGCGACTTAAAGCAGTTTGTTATAGAACGAATTGCTGATAAGTGCATTGCTGCCCTCACTATATTAGACAATTCTATTGATTGGGAACTGCGAAAAGATATTTTAATTGACTTTTTCCGTTATCGAAAAAAAGAATATTTGCAGCAACTCAATTTTTCCGATTCCGAAGTGGAATTGCTGCTAACCGCCAAAGTGAGAGAATATCGCGACTACTACCATAAAGGATTTTGGGAAAAAGAACCTGAATTTGACAGGGTTATGATTACAACCCTTTTCACATTCTATTGGAACATTACCATTGACACGATTAAGTTTGCAAAAAAACTCGTTAAAAAGCCGAGCGGCTTAATGGTGGGCGGCGTGTTGGCAACCTTACAGGCGGAAGAAATCGCCAAAGCCGCCGACATTAACCCCCAAAATATACACAAGGGCATTTTGTGCATTCCAGGACAACTTGACAAAGGTGATGATAAAGTGATTGATAATTTGCCGCTTGACTATTCTATTTTAGACGAAATCGCCTACCGTTACCCAATGAATAACGCTTATTACGGTTATACGACACGCGGCTGTGTACGCCGTTGTGCATTTTGTGCTGTGCCGAGATTAGAGCCTGTTTATAATCCCTATATTCCTTTGCAAGAGCGTGTTTCGTTGGTAAAAGACACTTTCGGCGACCAGAAAGATTTGTTGCTAATGGATAACAACATTTTGGCTTCCAAAGATTTAGGCAAAATAGTAAATGAAATTGTCGCTTGTGGTTTTGGCAAAAAAGACAAATTCATGCAGCCCGATTTATTAAAAATTTCCATTGACAACCTGAAAAACAGCAATAACGACCGTGCGTATATCCGCAAGGCGCAGGGCTTGATAATGGAATTTTACGAAAAACTGAAAGGCGAAGAATCCTACCAAGTTTATAAAATCGTTTTCGACAAATACCACATTAACAAGTTACTAACTACCAAGAAAGACAATTTGCTTGCGGCATACGAGGAAATCAAACATATCTACAAAAAGCACTTCCACCCCACACCCCGACAACGATATGTAGATTTTAACCAAGGTGTTGATGCACGACTTTTTACAGAAGAAAAAGTACAACTTTTATCAAAAATCAATGTGCGCCCCTTGCGCATTGCTTTTGACGATATGAAAATCCAGCCCGAATACGAAAAAGCAATCCGAATGAGTGCCGTCGCAGGTATGCGCGATTTCTCAAATTATCTGCTTTATAACTTTCGCGACAAGCCCATTGACTTATACAACCGTTTGAAAATCAATGTAGATTTGTGCGAAAAATTAGACATTAGCATTTACTCTTTCCCGATGAAGTACCACCCCATAATCAAACAGGCAGGCGACGACGACATAGATTTTTCGCACAACCGCGATTTTATCGGCGAACATTGGAACAGAAAGTATATCAGGGCAGTACAAGCCATATTAAACAGTACCAAAGGCAAAATCGGGCGTGGTAAGTCCTTTTTCTACAAAGCGTTTGGGCATACAGAGGCAGAGTTTTACGAACTTTTGGAAATGCCAGAATCCTTTATTTTGTATCGTTATTTCTTTGAATCATTGGGCGAAACCTATCACCATTCAACAGATAATTGGCGAAAATGTTACAACGATTGTATGCTAACTTTGGGCGATAGGGAAAAAGCA
>JAISYF010000001.1 GCA_031270065.1 Prevotellaceae bacterium
GAAAAATTTGGCGTAACAGTTTTTCTGTCAAGTCATAATATTCACTATATTTCGGATATTTGCAGCCGGATTCTTCTGCTCGAAAAAGGCAAAATCCTGCTCGACAAGCCCAACGCCACCCCCGAAATAAAAACGGAACTGGAAAGGTATTTTGAAAAACAGTAAAATATTACAGACTATGTTTCAGGAACTTTACAATATCAAAAAAGGCAGATATTACTTGTTTTTGACAGTAATGACTGTGATTTTTGCATATTTTACGAATATTTATCTGTCGAAAAATTTGTGGTATAACATTCTGCAAGAGCAATTTACAACATGGCAAATCAATTTGATAATGCAGAAAGTTTCCGCGTGGCAATATTTCGGTTATCCGGCTTTGCCGTTTATTATTCTGATTCGCGTGTTTTATACTGCCTTTGGGCTGTATGTAGGTAATCTGTTTCAGGAATACAAATGGGAATGGAAACAACTTTTTAACATAGCGCTTAAAGCCGATATTGTGTTTTTGTTTGCCGCCGCAATCGGTTTTTGTTACTATGTATTTGTAAATCCGCCGCAAACGCTCGATGATATAAACGTTAATTTTGTTTCGGTTCTCGCACTTATCGGGCACGAAAATGTATCAAACTGGCTTATGCCCGCCTATAATGTGCTGAATCTGTTTGAGTTGCTATATATAATCGTGCTGACAACGTTCATTTCGCAAATTCTTAAATTAAAGTATTGGAAATCCTTTCTTTTTGTTGTAATATGTTATGGATTAAGCGTTTATTTCTATATTGCCGCTTTGCTTTTGTATTATTAAATATTGCATTGTTATGAAAAAAATTATCATTGTACTTGTCTTGTTCTCTGCTGTCTGCACCATTGTTTACTTTTTAAAAAAATCGGAGCAGCGACTGCAAAAAATTCAAGAAATCAGTCAAAAAATACCTGTTTTCTCTTTGCCTGATATTAACGGAAAAATTGTAAGCAACGATACTTTGCGCAAAAATACTGCAACTTTATTTTTGTTTTTCGAGCCTGAATGTGATAATTGCAGGTATGAATTTGAGCAAATAAATTTACAGAAAAACGCTTTTGCAGATTATCAAATTGTGTTTTTCACTAATCAATCAGCAGAAATTGTAAAACAATTTCTTGCAGATGTAAATTTTATCGTTACAGAAAATATGTTTTTTGTTGCAGATACAAATAATGATTTAATTAATAAAATGGAAGTAAAAGCCTCGCCTGCGGTTTATATTTACAATAAAAAAGAAAATTTAACAAAAAAGTTTAACGGAATTGTAAAAACGGAAACATTGCTGAAATACTTGTCGGAAAAATGAAAAAAAACAAAGAATTGCGCAAAATTTTCACTCGGCAACACAGCGAGTTCTCCTGCGGGCTTGCCTGCCTTGTAATGCTGGTAAGATACTTTGGCGGTGCGGCGCGGCAGGAAGATTTACGCGCTGCAAGCGGTACTACTTTGCAGGGTACAACGTTGCTTGGGCTGTATCAGGCGGCAGAAAAACTGCATTTTAAGCCAACCGCTTTTGAGGCAGAGATTGAAAATCTGAAGAAAATTGAAACGCCCGCTATTTTGCATGTTGTAATTGACAGTAAATTGGAACATTACATTGTCTGTTTCGGGTTCTGCAACAATTCTTTTCTCATTGCTAATCCCGCAGAAAACGGATTGACGCGGCTTTCAGAACAAGAATTAAACAAAATCTGGCAGTCAAAAGCGTTACTCTTGCTTGAACCTGCCGAAGATTTTGTAAAAAGCCGCACAGAAACGAAGGAAAAGTACGGCTGGCTGCGCGAAATTGTGCGCCAAGACGCGCCATTGCTTTCGGTTGCATTCGTGCTGGGCGTTTTTATTGCGCTTCTGGGATTGTCTACTGCCGTTTTTAGCCAAAAATTGATAGACAGTTTGCTGCCGTCAAAAGATTTTCAACGAATTATATCAGGCGTATTGCTGTTCTTTTTCATTTTAATTTTTCGTAGCGGACTTGATTATTTGCGTTCTGTTTTTATGCTGCGCCAAACACGCGATATGAACAATCGCCTGATTGACGGCTTCTTTTCAAAAATTATGTACCTGCCTAAATCGTTTTTCGACTCCACTAAAACGGGCGAAATTATTGCGCGGATGAACGATTCGCGCCGCATTCAGCAAACGCTGGCCTATATCGTTGGCAGCGTGCTGATTGAAATTTTAATTCTGCTGTTTTCGCTCGTCTATTTGCTTGTTTATTCGTGGAAAATGGCTCTGATTGCAGCAATTTGCATGCCTATGTTTGCCGTTTTGGTCGCGGCTTTCAACAAAAAAATCAAAGAAGGACAGCGCAATGTAATGGTTTCGTACGCAACGGTCGAAGGACAGTTAATTGATTATATGAAAGGCGTTGACGAAATAAAAATTGCCAACAAACAAAGCGTTTTCAAACAAATGATTCAACTGTTTTACGGAATTTATCAGGAATTTGGGTTTAAACTTGGCATAATCGGCAATAAATTTGGCTTTTGGGCACAAACAATCGGCGCAATCACATCGGTTGCGCTAATAATTTTCGGAATTTTGCTTGTGCTCAATGAACATTTGAAACTGGGCGAACTGATGGCGGTAATGACAATTGGCAATATGATAATAGGCTCAACGGCAAGTTTGTCGAGCGTCAATATCCGTTTGCATGAGGCAGGCGTGGCTTTTGAGCGTTTTTACGAATTTTTCAAAACGAAAACCGAATTTGAGCCGCAACAAACGCCCGCCGCAAAAATTGACACGCAGAACGCCAATTTGAAAATCAAAAACCTGTCGTTTCGTTTTGCCGGCAGGCAAACGCTGTTCCACAATGTTTCGCTCGAAGTGCATCGCGGCGAAATAGTAACGCTTTTTGGCGAAGTAGGGTCGGGGAAAAGTACCATTATTCAGTTGCTGCAAAAACATTATGCCTTTGAAGCGGGCGAAATTCTTTTTAACCAAAAACCGCTTTCAGAATATTCTACACAGGCTTGGCGCGATATTGTTGGCGTTGTCAGCCAGCACGCGAAAATATTTAACGGAACGGTTGGCGACAATATTTGTATGGGAAGTTTTTTGCAGGAGCAGCGGCAAATCATTGATTTTTGTAAAGAATACGGATTTGATATGTTTTTCAACCAACTGCCGCAGGGTTTAAACACGCTTCTTGGCGAAGACGGCATTAACATTTCAGGCGGGCAGCGCCAACTTATTGCACTTGCCCGCGCCCTTTACCGCCGCCCCGCGCTGCTGTTGCTCGATGAGCCGACTTCGGCAATGGACAAAAAAACCGAGCAGTCTGTTGTAGACCTGCTTTTGCGCAAAAAATCCGATTTCGCCGTGCTAATGGCAACTCACCGCCTTTACCTTGCCCAAATTTCTACGCGCGTTTATCGGCTGAAAAATGGGGAGACAGTGAGGCTATGAAACATTTAACCAAAACTCTAATCCTTATTTAACCATAAAAATTGTTAATGTAATTATCTACAATTAAACAAAAACTGTATTTTTGCATCTTACTTTCTAACAATATTTTGAAAATAAAATCGTATAAGTTGATATTTTTGTGCTAATTTGCAGCGACAAAAAAACGCAAAACAAATCATTGTTGTTCAACAAAACATTTTAACTGTTTTTAGCAGGGCAACAGCGACAAATAAATATAAAAATCACTTAACGCAACTTTATTCTTGCAAAATCAGGAAATCACCAGTTTCACAAACGATAAAGAATAAAAGATGCTTGCTTGTGCGTGGGCTTTTTATTGTTTTACTACAATTTGGGTGTTTGGCGATACCTTCGATTCGGGAATAATCTGAAGTCCCGCGTTTTTCTAAAAACGGGGTTTTGCGGAAAAGTTCAAAAAAACTGAAAGGAAAGGTATGAGTGTAATCGAAACCCTCGAACGGTTAAATCGCCTGCATCTGCTCATACGGCAGGAGGCAACAGGAACACCCGCTGAACTTGCTCAACGCTTCGGGCTAAGCGAGCGGCAAATGTATTATCTGATGGACGAACTGCGCGATTGTGGTGCAGACATTAAATACAGCCGCAAAAAATTAACGTTTTATTACGACGGCGATTTTGACTTTTTAGAAAATTTAGACCTGAATTTCCACGCGGCAAAGAGTCAGAAAGCGCTTTTACAAATAATTTTCAAAAAAAATTGATTCACTGAAATGATAATTACAGGGAAAGGTTTTACCTTTGCAGCGTAAAAAACAGTTTTCTCAAATAATTATCAAAAAGTTAAATTTTTAAATTATTTGAAAGATGAA
>JAISYF010000007.1 GCA_031270065.1 Prevotellaceae bacterium
CAACTCCTACGGAGTTGATGTTGGGGAGGTATTTTGCTTCCGCAGGCTGCGGCTACCGCCTTACCTGCGGTTATTAAGGTACTGTCCCTTCGGGACAAAAACCACTAACTTTCTAATTACGAGCATCCTGCAAAATCACCGATTGCTTTAATTGTCTCAATATCAATGATTTAACAAACTTACGAAAGTTAAATTAATAATTAATTATTAATTATTATAAAAATGAGATTGCGGGTCAAAGCCCGCAATGACAGGGAATAAACAGTGTTTGCACAAATTAATTATTAATTAATTCAATTTGAAAATTTGAGGATTTGAAAATTCAATTTGAGGATTTGAAAATTTGAAAATTTGAGCAATTTAAAGAATGTTTAACGGAATTATCCATATTCAAAAATTTCAACTGTTATGAAAAAACTTTATTTCACCACAGTATAAATATCTTTTAAATTTCGACCGTAGCCGTCATAATCCAAGCCGTAGCCGACAATGAAGTCGTTGGGGATTTCCTTTGCAACGTAGTTGAGTTTGAGGTCGTGTTTTAACGCTGAAGGCTTGAACAAAAGCGTGGAAATAAGAATTTTACCTGCTCCGCGCGATTTTAGCAGGTCGATAACTTTGGTCATTGTCAAGCCCGAATCTACAATGTCTTCAACTATTACAACCGTTCTGCCGTTAAGGTTTTCGCTTAATCCGACAAGTTCGAGAACGTTGTTTGTGGAGGTTGTGCCGTAATAAGAGGCGAGTTTCACAAACGAAATTTGGCAAGGAAAATCAAGCCTTTTCATCAAGTCCGCCGCGAACATAAAAGAGCCGTTGAGGATTGCCACAAAAAGCGGATTTGCGCCTTTCAAATCCCTGTTCATATTTTGCGCTACGTTGTCAATGGCTGCAAGAATATCTCTTTCGGAAATCGAGAGAGCAAATTTTTTGTCTAAAATTTTAATTGTGTCCATAATCTAAAAAATTTGCGTG
Source organism: Prevotellaceae bacterium (assembly GCA_031270065.1). Lineage (GTDB taxonomy): Bacteria > Bacteroidota > Bacteroidia > Bacteroidales > Paludibacteraceae > F0058. The sequence continues at coordinate 976 of JAISYF010000007.1, forward strand.
CAAAGGTAGCATAAAATTTTCAATTACACACAAACTTATAAAAATTTTTTGAAAAATTTATAGGGGAAAGGTACAAAAATTTTTTTAAAAAAATAAATTTGCACAATTCACAATTTATCTGTAATTTTGCCGTTTTAATTTTATAAAAATTTTTTTACACATTAATTTTAATTTTATGCTTAAAAATAAAATTTTATTTACTGCATTAATCGCTGTGTCAGTGGTATTTAGCGCGTGTATTAACACCGACGGAGTAGAGTTGTCGAGCAATGCCAACGTGATAAGTTTTTCGTTGAAAACAGGCACTTCCGCAACTTTTCCGAGTACAACTTTCAAAATCGACACCACTAAAAATAATGAGTCGATTTACAGTGTTGATTCTTTGCCGTATTTGACGAGAATTGACTCGCTTGTGCCTGTAATCGGAACTTCGAGTGCAAGCGAGATAAAAATTATAGTGTTGGCAACCGCCGATACTCTTACTTATTCTTCGACAAAAACAGATACGATTGATTTTTCGGACACGGTGAAAATTACTGTTGTTCCGCAAAATAAGGACAGAAAAAAAGCGAAAACCTTTAAAGTTGTGTTGAAAGTTCATCAGGCAGACCCCAATTTGTATGTTTGGACACCGCAAAAAAGTGAAATTTACAGCGAAAATTCTATTGCCGAAAAAATGATTTTTTTCAATAATGGATTAAATCTTTTTGTAAAAAACAGTTCTAATGTTGTGAAACTTTACACTTCGGAAAATGGCAAAAATTGGTCAGAAAAAACTTTGACAGGTTTTCCAAACGATTTTGATATAAAATATATTACAAAAAATGCTGATAAATTGTATATTGCTGAAAATAAAAAGGTTTATGTTTCGTCTGACGGAATTTCTTGGACAGAACACTCTGCAAATAAAGATGCAAATCATATTTTATTTGCGCTCAATAATACAATTTTTGGCGTTTCGGGCAATACTTTGCTAATGCTTGATACAACACAAACAGAGTTTTTGTGGAGCAGAGATTTAGATTTGCCTTTAAAATTCCCTGTTGAAGGCGAAGGTATTTGCGTTGCAACCGCCACAGCGGGCAACGAGCGCGCTTATATTATCGGCGGAAAAGATGTTGACGGCAACCTTTTAAACTCTGTTTGGAGTACCGAAAACGGCGTGCATTGGGCAAATCTTGCAAGCAAAAATCTATTTTCTGTTCGTCAAGATGTTGCTGTGATGCAATACGATAATCTGTTGTTGCTGTTCGGCGGGCGCGACAACAGCGGCGTTCTTGGGCTTAGCGACTATTTTGTGATTTCGCCCGACTACGGCGTTTCGTGGCGCACTCCATACGACAATATGGCGATGCCGCTTGATTTAATGCCGCGTTTTGCTTGTCAATTTGCTGTAAATGATAACAAAACGATAATCTATCTCGTTGGAGGACAAAACGACAGCGGTTTTGTAAAAGACGCTTGGACAGGGGTTAGAAACGAGCATTTATGGGAAAATGCAGAATAGAAACAAAAAACGTGTTTTTACAGAGTAATTTTTTAATAAAAAATGATATGACAAAAATAAAAAATGGAATATCAAATTTGCAAATTTCTTAAAAACAGAAATTTTTTAGAAATTTTATAAATTCAAAAATAAAAAATACAACCCATATTTGCACATTCTTTTATACTTATGAATAAATAAAAACAAGGTCATCACCCTCTCATTCTTAACGGACTAATGAGGGTGATGACGTTGTTTTTTCTATTGATATTTATTGCCTAACGGTAAATAATAACTTGAATATCAATATATTATAAAAATTTTTATTCAAAATTTATGTTAATAATAAGATTTTTTTGTCGCTAATGCGCGAATTATTAATTTCAACTAACAAATGCAACATTAAGTAACAAAAAATTAGTGTAAAAAAAATAAATTTGTGTATTAATTACAAAATGATTATCTTTGCAGAATATTTTATTAATATTAATCATTAAAAAAAATTATTTAAAATGAAAAGATTTTTATTTTCGATTGCTGTTATATTATTGGCAATCAATGGGTTAAATGCCCAGAAATTTAAACCTGTTCCCGATTTTTTGAAGGGCGAAACGCAAATCAACGTGATTTTTGATTATAGCAAAACCACCTTTGACGGCGATTCTCAAAAAGAGCAGTACAAAGACAAAGGCAAAAAATGGGTTGGAGAATGGGAAGGCAAGCGTAGAGACGGCAACGCTAACGCATTTATTTCCAGCGTTAATGATGAGTTGACAAAAGTTGACGCAAATGTTGGCGAACACAATGATGCGAAATACACATTAATTGTGGAGGTGCTGGATTGTGATTTTGGCGCGTATGCGGGACCGATGTCTGTGCCTGCAAAAATTAAAGCCACTGTCAGAGTAGTGAAAACAGGTACAACCGAAATCCTTGCTTCAATTACTTTAAAAGAGTCGCAAAACCCTTACACCGTTGTGGGTACGCCTGTTGATTTCGACAGAATGTATCTTGCATTCGGCGAACTTGGCGAGGAAGTTGGAGAAAAACTTGTAAAAGTTTTGAAGTGAATTAATTAGCCGCGAATACAAAAATGTTTAGTGTATTCGCGGCATTTTTTATGCTGTTTATGAAAAAATTTTTAATACTGTTTTTATTTTCATTTACTTTTTTTTCGGTTTTTTCGCAGCAAAAAATCAAACTTTGGCAAGAAAATCCAACTTTTAAACAAAAATGGAGTGAATTAACCGTTTTTTTGCCTGAAAAATTAGATAATTCAGGCATTTCGGTAATAATTTGTCCGGGCGGAAGTTATGTCTATCTTGATATGGACAATGAAGGTTTTGCTGTGGCTAAATACTTGAATAGCAAAGGAATAACGGCGTTTGTGCTGAAATACCGCACCGCATGGCAAGGCAACCATCACCCTGCAATGATACAGGATTTGCAGCGTGCAATGCAAATTGTTAAAGAAAATGCCGAAATATACAAAATCGACCCCGAAAAAATTGGCGTAATGGGTTTTTCGGCAGGCGGACATTTGGCAGGAACGGCAGCGGAATATGGCGGTAAAGATGCGGCGCGCCACGTCTTTACCACAATGAAACCGTATTTTGCAGCAATGATTTACCCCGTTGTATCAATGGAGGACAGTATTTGTCATAAAAAATCGCGAAAAAACCTGTTGGGTAAAAAATATTTGCCCGAATCGGCAAAAATGATGTCGCTTGAACAAAACATTCCTTCCGATATGCCGCCGATTTTTCTGCTGCACTGCACAGGCGACAAAACGGTTGATTACCGCAACAGCGTTGTTTTTGATAAAGCATTGACAGAGAAAGGAATAAAACATAAATTTCTGCTTTTTGACGAAACAGGACACGGCGGACACGGTTTCGGCATTCAACCAAACGGCAAAGCAACAGGGTGGATTGAGGCGTTTGTTGATTGGGTAGTCAGTATTCAATATTAAATTTATATGTTGCATTGGATTTAGAATATTGTTCTCAACAAGAGTTCGATAAAATTATTTTGGATTTACGAGAAATAGAAAAAATAATTTATAATTTACGACAATTTTTTTTAAAATGAATACAAAACATTCACTGCTCAATATTGAATACCTGTCGCGTGAGGAAATTAAGCGTTTTCAAGAACAAAAGTTGAAAACCGCTTTGTTGTATCTGAAAAACAATTCGCCATTTTACCAAAAAATGTTTTTAGAAAATAAAATTGATATTAAAAAAATTAATTTTTTAGAGGATTTGCAACAAATCCCATTTACAACAAAGCAGAATTTACAACTTTATAATGACCAATTTCTTTGTGTTCCGTGCGAAAAAGTGATAGATTTTATTACCACTTCGGGAACTTTGGGCGACCCTGTAACTTTTGCAATGACCGACAAAGATTTAGATAGATTGGCGTACAATGAAAAAATCTCTTTCACTTGTGCAGGCGTGCAATCGTCTGATATTGTGCAACTTATGACAACTATTGACAAGCGTTTTATGGCGGGTTTGGCTTACTTTTTGGGTTTGCGCTCGCTCGGCGCGGGCGTGGTGCGAGTAGGCAACGGCATCCCTGAATTGCAGTGGGACACAATTAACCGCATTAAGCCAAACACAATTATGTGCGTGCCGTCATTCATTTTGCACATTATAAAATACGCTGAGGAACACAGCATTGATTACCGAAATTCGAGCGTAAAAAAAGTTGTTTGTATCGGCGAAAACCTGCGCGAACAAGACTTTTCGTTAAATTTGCTTGGGCAAAGAATTAAAGAAAAATGGGATATTGCGCTTTATTCGACCTATGCCTCTACCGAAATGGCGACCACTTTTGCCGAATGCGAATACGGCTGCGGCGGACATCACCACCCTGAATTGATAATTTGCGAAGTGGTTGACAGTTTTGGAAATACGGTTGCAGATGGCGAAGTAGGGGAGTTGGTTGTAACTACTTTGGGCGTTGAGGGTATGCCGCTTTTGAGGTTTAAGACGGGAGATTTGGTGAGTTTTTATACCGAAAAATGCCGTTGCGGACGAAATTCGATGCGCGTGTCGCCTGTGGTTGGTCGCGCAAATCATTTACTCAAATACAAAGGCACAACTCTCTATCCACCAGCAATTTACGATGTTTTAGACAATACTCCGTATGTGGAAAATTATGTGGTGGAAGTGTCGCTTGACGAGAACGGAAATGATAAAATCTTGATAAAAGCAGGAGTTAAAGAAGTTAAAGTTAAAAAAGAGTTAGAGGAGTTAATTAAAGAATTAAAAGACAGTTTTAGGGCAAAAATCCGCGTTGCGCCTGAAATTGAAATCTGCAATGCAGACGATTTACGAAAAATTATTTTGCCCGATTTAAGCAGAAAACCAATAAAATTTATTGATAAAAGAAAAAAATAGCCGCAAATTCGCGAATAATGCGTACCTTTGCAAACATTTTTATTGAGAAATAATTATAATTAAAAAATGTTTATAAATATTTTAAAATCTAAAATTCACAGGGTTACGGTAACAGACGCAGACCTTAATTATATCGGCAGTATAACTATTGATGAGGATTTGATTGAGGCTGCTGGGCTTGTCGAATATGAAAAAGTGCAGGTGGTTGATGTTACAAACGGCTCGCGCATAGAGACTTACGTTATTCGTGGCGGTCGCGGTACGGGCGTGATTTGCCTCAACGGCGCAGCGGCGCACCTTTTCAACATTGGCGATGTGGTGATAATAATGGCTTACACTTGGCTCGAACAAAATGAGATAAAAGCATTCAAGCCGACCGTAATTTTCCCTGATACCGCCACAAATAAACTTTTGTAAGCGGCAAAAAACGCATTGAGTAAAAAAATTGCGTTTTCTCATGCAGCAAAATCACGCCTGTTTGACATGCACTCCTTAAACAGAATTTGCAATAAGGTTAAAACATTACAACATTGATATATTCTGTCAATGTACATCATTTGCAAGTTTTAGAAAAATCATCTAACCCTTTTGAGCAGAAAGAGCCTTTTGACAGGTTGATTATATCACAATCAATCGCAGAAAATGTGATGTTGGTTTCTGCCGATAAAAGATTTCCACTTTATAAGGACAAAAATTTTAATCTCATTACATATTGAATTATTGCAGTCCGCTAAACATTTTTTTGCTCTCGTAAATTATATGCAACGGCGGCAAATTACGTATTTCCGCAGGGTATTCTATTCCATTCTCAATACAACCATCGTAGTTCGCACCTGACTTTGACAATGCGACACCCGCGACATCTTTGACCTCACGAGAATTGAAAATTTGCATACTTTCAAATAAAAAAATGCCAAAATCTATGCCGTAGGCATTTAATATCGGTAGAAAATGCCAATTCCCCCCACGCTGCACGCCGTAGGTGTGCAACAAAATACACACCGCAGACATTTTTTGCTGCGGCGTGTATTTTTTT
>JAISYF010000058.1 GCA_031270065.1 Prevotellaceae bacterium
CCCGCTTGCGCCGATGGTACTGCACACAATGTGGAAGAGTAGGCAGCCGCCAAAACTCTAAGCGAACAATATTGATTGTTCGCTTTTTTTTTGAAAAAAAATTATTACTGTCCGCTAAACATTTTTAGAACAAAGAACAAAGACCGCTACGCTAAAAGAACAAAGACTTGTGCAAGATTTTTTAAAAATTCTGTCTTTGTTCTTTTTAGAATATTACTGTCCGCTAAACAATTCAATTTGAAAATTTGAAAATTTGAAAATTTAGGGATTTTAATTTCAAATCCTCAAATTTTCAAATTAATAATTAATTTTTATACCTGACTTTCGATGTTGTTCCCTGTCATTGCGGGCTTTGACCCGCAATCTCAATATTGCAAAAATTATATTGCGGATTGAAGCCTGCAATGACAGGAAATAAACAATGTTTGACCAAAACTAAAAAATTAAACCAATGGGCAAAGATACAAATTTTAGCGGACAGCAATAATTTTTATTATTTCGGCAAAAATTGCTCTGCATTTTTTCCATAAGAAATCAGTTCGCGCACCATAGACGAGGAAATATGCGCGAGGGCAGGATTGGAAAACAAAATCACCGTTTCCATACTCGAAATGCTGCGGTTGATTTCCGCCAAAGTACGCTCATACTCAAAATCCGCAACAGAACGCACAGCGCGAATGATAAACCTTGCACCGTTTTTTTGCGCAAAATCCACACTCAAACCTTCAAAAATTTGCACCTCAATTTTCGGCTCATTTTTATAGAGGTTTTGAATTGTTTCAAGGCGTTTTTCTGAGGAATAAAGCGCGTTTTTTGACAAATTTACGCCAATTCCGATAATGATTTTATCGAAAATCGCCGCGCCACGCCTCACAATATCGGCGTGTCCAACGGTAAATGGGTCGAAACTGCCGGGAAAAATTGCTGTTTTCATCTGTTTAAATTTATTTTTAACCATTAACCACACAAATATAAAGTTTAAAATTTAAAATTGGGGTTTCCCGTATTTTTCATTTTTAATTCAGTGTGAGGTTTTATTATTAATCGATAGATTCAACCCCATACGGACAGTAATATTTGAAAATAAGGGTTTGTTGCACCTTACAGGTGCGGTGAGGGGGGGATTGCACACCGCAGGTTGCGACCTGCGGTTATGGATATTTTGCCCTATCGGGCAGTTGCGTACCTACGGCACGAGGCGTGGGGGATTTTGTATTTTTCTACCATTTTCTATTTCTCACACTCATTTTATATGTACTTCCTGCATAATTTTTTTGCAACTCAAACACTGTGTATGAATCAAACGCCTCCTCTAAATGCTCAACGTGAAAACCGCCGTCATTTTGTTTGGTCAGGGCGAGGCACTCGTAGCGAATGCCAATGTCGAGATTTTTTTGTTCAGTATAATTGTGGGCGGCGTAAATTAAACGCTGCATCTGTTTTGGAGTTAAAAATTTTTCAGGGAAACCAAAATAATCAGTTGAGCGTGTTTTGACTTCGATAATTGACAAAAAATCGTATTTTTGCGCAATAATATCAATCTCGTATTTGCCTGATTTCCAATTAGTTTCTAAAATTTTGTAACCTTTATCAATCAAAAACTGTTTGGCTACTTCCTCGCCTGTTTTTCCGAGTTCGTTGTGCGCTGCCATAGTTTTATTTGCCACAGATTACACAAAATAACACTGATTATTTTTTCGTGTATTTCAGTATTTTCAGTGGCTAATATTTACTGATTTTTATACCAATCAAACATTTTTTTCACTCCTTCTTCAATCTCAATTTTGTGTGTCCAACCCAAAGCGTGCAGTTTTGAAACGTCTGTGAGTTTGCGCATTGTGCCGTCTGGTTTCGTGCTGTCGAAACGGATTTCGCCCTGATAACCAACAACTTGTTTAATCAAATATGCTAAATTGCAGATTGAAATTTCTTTGCCTGTGCCGATATTGATATGGCAGTTGCGAATTTCTTTTGTATCTCCTTTAAGTTGCTCAAAATCAATGTTTTCCATTACAAAAACCGATGCGTCAGCCATTTCCTCACTCCACAAGAATTCGCGCAGAGGCTTGCCTGTTCCCCAAAGTTCCACGCAGTCGGATTTTATGCCGTATTTCGCCAAAATTTTAATGATTTCCTGTTCTGAATTTTCACCCGATTTTTTTTCTATTGGACGTTTGTCCAAATCTGCTTTTATTGCCTGTAAATCGTTGTTTAGCAAGCATTTAGCAAGATAAATCTTGCGTATCATTGCAGGCAAAACGTGGCTACGTTCCAAGTCAAAATTGTCGTTTGGTCCATATAGATTTGTCGGCATTACGGCGATAAAATTCGTGCCGTATTGCAGATTGAAACTCTCGCAAAGTTTGATGCCCGCGATTTTTGCAATAGCATACGGTTCATTGGTGTATTCGAGCGGCGAGGTAAGCAATGCGCTTTCGGGCATTGGTTGCGGCGCGTTTTTGGGATAAATGCAGGTGCTGCCGAGAAAAAGCAATTTTTTTACGCCACACCTGAAACTTTCGCCGATAATGTTCTGCTGAATTTGCAGGTTGTCGAAGATAAAGTCAGCGCGGCAGGTGTTGTTTGCCATAATTCCGCCTACTTTCGCCGCCGCAAGAAAAACGCATTCTGGTTTTTCCTCGTCAAAAAATTTTCTGACCGCCGCACCATCAAGCAAATCAAGTTCGCGGTGCGTTTTGCCGATAAGGTTTGTGTAGCCTTTCTGTTGCAGGTTTTTCCATATCGCCGAGCCGACCAGCCCGCGATGCCCTGCGATGTATATTTTTGAGGATTTATTCATAAAATTTTGCTTTTTTATCTTGTCATTCACGCTTTCGCGGGAATCCCCTTAAAATTATTAAAGGTTGTTCCAATCGCTTGACAAATCCCTCCGTTCGGGTTTTTTCGTTGCAATCAGTTCATTTTTCCATTCTCTATTCCATTTTTTTAACGTTTTTCACGCAAAATATCGTCATTAACTTGTTGATATTTTTTAAAATAAACAAGTTTATCGCAATTATATTTGTAAGTAAAACTGCCTTTTATCGCCTTTGTGTTATCAACTTTGCCTGCGATAATTTGGACAAATCGCCAGAGCAAAAAGCGTTGAATGGCGCGTTTTACAGGGAGTGTGCTGAATTGCAGGTCGTAACCTTCGGTGGTGAGGAAGTCGATTGCCGCGTCCGCAAGTTTGAGCATTACGCCGTTGTTATTTTTCTAAAATTCCAAAATCATTATAAAACCGTGTATTAAAGAGAGAATAATTGTATTTTGAACCGTCAGATTGGGTTATTCCTTTTTTCAAAACTACACCATCATTTCTAATTGGCAGTTCAGTTTTTTGATTATCAGTTACTTGGTATGTAGGAAGTAGAATATTATCAAATTTTTGAACATCTTTGGTATTGATAATGTAGAAATGACATAATTTTTCGTCTTTATTGTCAAATACTGCAATCCAAACGTAAAACACATCATCGCTCATATCATATCTAATTTTGGGGTGAAAACTGAATTTTCTTACGTCATCCTTGTCGGTGGGCTTTCCTTCGGAAGTTTTTACTTGCAAATATCGTGAAACCACCTGTAATTCAGTTGTTCTACATTTGTCGCAAAGATTTGTTACACATTTGTGCTTTTTACCGCTGTGCATTCCATATCTAATCCATTGATTATGATATTCCTTGCATTTTGAACACCAGTACTTGGTAATTGTGAAGTCAATACCTTCATCAATATATGCTCTGTGAACTTGCCAACCCAACTCGTGCAATTTCATAGAAAGACGCATTTCACCATACAAGCCAATTACTTGTTTCTTTTTTTCGAGTTCCCAATCATCCATAATTTAATTCTGATATTTCTAATTGTTTATTATCAAACCTATTATATTTCAGCGATTTATTAAGATTTTCCATACTGCTCTTGCTAAACATTTCCTTATTCAATTCAATGCCAACACCAATTCTGTCTAATTTTTTCGCCGCAATTACAGAGGTAAAACTGCCGCCAAAGGGGTCTAAAACATAATCGCCGTTGTACGAAAACATTTTTACAGCAAATTCTGGAATATCAATTGGGAAAGGTGCGGTATGCCCCAAAGTATTTTCGCCTTTTGAATTGATTTTAATAACAGGATTGATTTTAATAACATCGCGTCGCCATTTCGTAATAAAATCTTTTTCAATAGAATATTTTTCTTCCTGTCTGCCCTGTGTCATAATTGTTTTTAGAGAAAAACGTTTGCCGCGATTTGCCGCGCTACGTTCAAAACATTCAAGATTTTTGCATTCCCAACTTTTCAAACCAATTTCAGAATAAGCGTTCCCATTTACTTTTAAGCAACCGCAGACAGGACAAGGATAGCGTGTTAAATCGTTTCTGTGCTTATGAAAAATCAAAATATGCTCGTAACAATTCATTGGATATTGATAAAATGGATAAGGTTTATTGCCGTTTTTGTGTCGCTCGCTTTGTACCTCGCCTTTGTCCCAAATAAAATCATCAACAAAGGTAAAACCTTCCTCTTCAAATATTTTGGTAAAATAAGCACCAAGCGGAATGCGGCGTTTGCCCCATGTGGAAGTAGTCGTAATATTATCATTATCAAATATATCGCCCACATTAAAAACAAAAACACGGTGGTTGTCCAAAACACGATATGACTCACGAATTATCAATCGCATTTCGTCTAAATAATCGTTCAAATTTTTCCATTGTGAGTACTCTCTGGCGTTGTAATACGGCGGCGAAGTAACCATTAAATTGATTGATTCCGGTTTCATTCCGCGCATAACATCAAGACAATTTCCCCAAATAATTTTTACGCCATCGTCTTTTTTTTCTAAAAAATCAACAAGTTGCGAATTGGTTTTTAAATATTTATTTTGAAAATTCTGTTTTACAAAATAAATATAAATTTGTGTCCATTTTTCAATAATTTTATTTCTGTTTGTTTCTTCTTTCAAAAATTCCAACTCACACAACAATTCATTTCGCTGCTTTTCAGCAGGAAAAGTTTCCTCCAAATACGGCTGACTAACTTCTAAAATTTTATCTATATAAGGAATTTTTGACATAAAAAATATTTTGTGCGAAATTACGAAAAATATATTACACAAACAAACTCTATTTAAACAACTTCTCCACCTTCTTCATATCGTGTTTCATCATTAACTTCACGAGTTCGGGGAAAGGCGTTTGAGTCGGATTCCAACCTAAAAGAGTTTTTGCTTTTGTCGGGTCGCCGAGCAGTTGTTCGACTTCGGCAGGGCGGAAGTATTTTGGGTCGACTTCTACGAGAATTTTACCCGTTTTTGCGTCAATGCCTTTTTCATTTACGCCGTTGCCTTCCCAGCGAATTTCCAAGCCAGCCTCACGGAACGCCAGCGTGCAAAACTCGCGCACGGTGTGCATTTCGCCTGTTGCAATCACAAAATCATCAGGCGTATCGTGCTGCAAAATCAGCCACATACATTTTACATAATCCTTTGCGTAGCCCCAATCGCGCAACGCATCGAGGTTGCCGAGATAGAGTTTGTCCTGATGTCCCTGCACAATGCGGGCAACGGCAAGCGTGATTTTGCGCGTTACAAAAGTTTCGCCTCTGCGCTCGCTCTCGTGATTGAACAGGATACCGTTGGAACAGAACATTCCGTAACTTTCACGGTAATTTTTGGTAATCCAAAAGCCGTACTGCTTCGCCACTCCGTATGGCGAACGCGGGTAAAACGGTGTGGTTTCTTTCTGCGGCACTTCCTGCACTTTGCCGTAAAGTTCTGACGTAGATGCCTGATAAATGCGCGTTTTCGTTTCCATTCCGAGAATGCGCACCGCCTCCAAAATGCGCAATGTGCCAACAGCATCGCACTCGGCAGTGTATTCGGGTACGTCAAACGACACTTTAACGTGGCTCTGCGCCGCGAGGTTGTAAATTTCATCAGGCTGCACCTGCTGAATGATTCTGATTAGCGAACTGCTGTCAGTCATATCGCCGTAGTGCAGATTAACAAGGCGTTTGTTGTGCATATCTCGCACCCATTCGTCAAGGTACAGGTGTTCTATTCTGCCTGTATTAAACGAAGAGGAGCGGCGCAAAATGCCGTGAACTTCGTAACCTTTTTCAATTAAAAACTCGGCAAGATACGAACCGTCTTGCCCTGTGATGCCCGTGATTAAAGCGATTTTTGACATAATAATATTTTTATTTTAATTATTTTTTCTATTTTTAAAAAATCTAAATTTAAGCAAATAAACTGCTGAAAGAATTATCAAAATTATTGTTGATGTTAAAATTTCAATTTTTGGGAAATAAAAATACACAAAAATTACTATTCCGCAGATAAGTAATTGAATTACAGCGTATAAGGTTGAAACTAACAGGTGCGGTATTTTCATTTCGTTGCTGAGAATTTGGAAAAAATGCAAGCGGTGCGCCTCAAAAATATTTTGTTTCAGATAAATTCTGTGAATGATTGTGAAAACGGTATCTACACCGTAAATCGCCAAAAACATTATCCATACAATGGAATTTGTTTTGAGCATCAACATCAAAAGCAGCGTTACAATCCAAAACGAAATCGCCATACTACCAATGTCGCCCGCAAAACATTTCGCTTTTTTGCGAAAATTAAAAAACAAAAACACGACACAGGCAATTATCGCAAAATTGATAAAATGCGGCTCTGCAAAACTAACTATCTGATAATTAACCACTTGCAGTGCAATTAAAATTACCAAAGAGTACAGTCCTGTAATTCCGTTTATTCCGTCCATAAAATTGTATGCGTTCAAAATTCCCACAAAAAATATGTACGCCACAGTTATCAGCCACCAACTTAATACGCCAAAAAGTCCTAATCCAAAAAACACGCAACTAATTGATATAAAATGAATTACGATACGAATTTTGTTTGGCAACGACCTAATATCGTCAATAAAACTGACTGCGGAAATTAGCGTAATGCCGATTAAAAACGGCAAAAGGTTAAGGGAAAAGGGCAAAAGAAAAACCAATACTGCCGCCAGCCAAAACACAATTCCGCCGCCACGAATGGTTATATAATCGTGCGAGCCGCGTTTTGTTGGCTTGTCAATAATGTTGAAACGGTCGGCAATGCGAAAATAAATAAGTTCGCAAGCAAAAAGAATTATAAAAATTAGGGGGTAAATCATTCGTTTTCAATTTGTTTTTTGTTTTCTTCTGCTGAAAATTCTTCTATCTCTCTGTTAATCAACTCTTTAATCTCTTTTTCGGGAAAATCTAACTGATATTCTGCCACGCCAATCGGCTTTGTAAAATCGCGCAGAGCCAACTCAATATCAACTTTGCCTTTGCCCGCGCAGAGAATTATTCCGATTGATGGATTTTCATATTCCTCGCGCATTGTTTTGTCCAAAATGCCGAGATAATAGTTCATTTTGCCAATATATTCGGGCTTAAAAACACCAACTTTCAATTCGAGTGCCACAAGAGAGCGGACTTTTCGATTGTAAAAAAGCAAATCTACAAAATACTCTTCCTCGTTGCAGGTCAAGCGATATTGATTGCCAATGAAAGTAAAGCCAGCACCAAGTTCGAGCAGAAAAAATTTGATTTTTTCCACAATTCGCTGTTCAAGTTCGCGCTCTTTGAGTGGATGTTTTAGCCCAAGCAATTCAAGGCTGTAGGTAGATTTCAACATTTTCGTCTGCCTGTGCCTGCAATTCTTCTGGCAAAGTTAGCGCAAAATTGTGTGTTTTTGCATCTAAAATTTTGTACTTATAACTGTCGGCTTTGATATAGTTGAGCAACATATTTGCGCGATAAACCATGTTCGTGCGCTTGCTCAACATAATATTTTGCCTCTGCTAATGATTTTACTTTATTCATTATCAGCACATTATGCATCCAAGGTAAAACTGCGGCAAGTTGCCGCAGTTTTTCGTCTGCCAACATATAAAACTCGTAAAAACGTTTCATATCCCACAAATTGCGGGGCGAAAAACCTGTTGTAGAGGGAAATTCCTGTTGTAATCAGCCGAAAGTCATTTCACAACACCTGCACCATAGCCCTTTTCCAACTTTTCGGTAGAGAGCCGTTTGCCGATATTCCAATACATCGTCATCATTCCCGAATTAATCCTCTGCGCAAGTGTTACCCGCGTAGATTTTATTTCGGTAATAATTTGCCGAAGCAGTTCGCTGTAATTATTTTGAGGTAATTCGTTGGACATAAGATTATTTATTTTCAAAACTTTTTATTGTTTTTTCAAAACCATTTTTTGCGCAAACAGGCATTTTTTCGATTTGTAAAGCAGTTTTGATTTTTTGGTTGGAAACAACGTAATTTTCGGTTAATTTGCGCAAGCGTTCTGAATTTAATGGCAAATGCAGGATTGTTCCAATTTTTGCACAAAAATTCATAAACTTCGGCGAAAGTTTCCAAATTCGGCTTTTTTTGCCTGAAATTGTAGCGATTAATTCAATAAGTTCGTTGGTTGAAAGCGTTTCATCATCGGCAACATTGTAAATGCCAGACGAGATATTTTTTTCGAGCAAATTTTTTACCGCAAACGCAATATTGTCAATCGAGGTAAAGGAACGGCGATTTTCAAACGCGCCAAGCGGGTACGGAATGCCGCGTTTTACAAAATTGTAGAGCAAATTGAGGTTGCCCTTGTTGCCGCGCCCGTGAATCATTGCAGGGCGGAGAATATAGACAGCCCTGTCTTTGTTCTTTGTTCTTTGTTCTTTGCTCTGTATGTAATTTTCGGCGGCAATTTTACTTTCGCCATACGCGCCTTTCGGCGTTGGCGTAACGTCTTCGGTTAAAAAATTACCAATAACACTTTCCGCAGCCGCTTTTACAGACGAAAAAAAGATAAATTTCGTGGCGTTTGACTGCAAAAACCAATCAAAAATCTTTTGCGTAAGTCCAAGATTTATATCAAAATAGATTTTTGCATCCAATTGATTTTTTGTGTCGTGTGCCTTGCCTGCAAGATGGATTATTGCGTCAATATCTGTTAAATTATCCAAGTCATACCACGAAAAAGTTTTCACAACGCCCTCTTTTTCAGGCGACACAATATCCAAACCGTAAATTGTATGATTATCTTTTAACGCCTCCACCAAATTAGAGCCGACAAAACCGTGAATACCTGTGATGAGAATGGTCATTTTGTTTTAGATTTTCGCTTTGATATATTTTTTTACTACCGCTGTATGTTTTTCAAATCCAAGATACAAAATATACGCCACAACCAAACATATAAGCATTTGTAAAAGATACAAACCAATAGAAAGTGCGTTTATCTGTTCGCTTTTTGGAAATCCCAAATAATGAAACAACCCTCCTAATGGATAGTGAGTAAGATACAATGTGTAAGAAAATTTTGCTAAATGAGTACCGAGTTTATCAATTTTTACAGCAATTTTTCTTTTTGGAGAAAAAAGCAGTAATTGTTGCAACATTATTGAAAAAAATAGCGCAAATAGCAACTTAATTACACTGCGACTTGGTAAATATTGCAAAAAACCGACTTGTATAGAACGACTTTCGGCAGTTAATTGAATTAATGAAATTGAAATGATTACTAATACGATTGATGCCCACAACACAAACCTGTTTTTGCGCGGCACAAACAAAATTGACAGCGCACCAAAGAGCCAAATAAACAGAAAAACAGCATCTAATTTTGTGAAAACCAAAAATACTAAAAAAATAATTAGAAGATTAATAAATGTTATTGTATTGTATTGTATTGTATTGTATTGTATTGTATTGTATTGTATTGTATTGTATTGTATTGGTCCGCTTACATCTCATTAAAAACACCGCCAAACTGCCCATTAAAATATAAAACCAAACCTCGTAGGCAAGCGACCACAGCGGCGCAGTAGCCGGATGGACAAAAATTCCCTGCAACGAAAACAGGTTGCCGATTAATTGTAGAGCATTGTTTGGCTTTCCTGTAATAATATTGATAGCAATGATAAACAGCAGCGTTGCTATCAACGGCAAAAATATGCGTACTGCACGGTCAATTGCGTACGATTTTATTTCAAAAGTACCCTCTTTGAGCCGCTGAATAACTTTGCCGCCCACCAAAAAACCGCTAAGCACAAAAAATGCAAGTACAGCCTCTTGTCCCAATCTTGTAATTGAGAAAATGCCAAAATTCAGTAAATTTTGCTGGTCTGCGGGCAAAAGTCCGTATTCCACAAACGCGCCGCTGCGAGCGTGGCAAGCCAACACCATAAAAGCAGCAATAAATCTGGTTAAATCCAACCAAGGATAATGTTGTTTATTCATTTTTTATTCATTTTTTATTCCCCAATAACCGCCTTTATCTGCACCCACTCTTTCGAGAATGCCGCGAGATTTGAGTTTTTTAATATTAAAAAATACTCCATCTTCCGAAATATTTATAGTTTCGGCAATTTCTTTTTGAGAAATATAGGGATTGTTTTTTATTAATTTTAATATTTTCTCCGTAGTTTTCTCCGTAGTTTTCTCCGTAGTTTTCTCCGTAGTTTTTTTTATATCATTTTCTTTTTCAATCATTTCGGAAGAATAATAAGGTGGCGTAGTGATGTTTTTTTGTATCTGATAAGAATATGTAAAAAGCAGTCCATTTGGAATTTCTTTAAACTCGGTTTGCATCGTTGGATATTCTGCGATATATTCTTTGATACGTCTAAAACCGCTACCGTATTTTTCAATATCACCTGTGAGATAAAATGCTTCGGCAAGCAGTTTATTGCGTGCGTATGCTTGATAATTATCGGTTTTTAAATCCTCAAAAGTGAGATTTCCCGACAATCTGCCCGGATTGTAAATTGTAATTTCTTTGTCAAATATTTTGATTTGAATATCATACGGCATCAGATAATCCCTGTGTATAACTGCATTAAGCACGGTTTCACGAAGTGCCTCTATGGGATATTCAAAAATTTCTGTTCGCTGAGTTGGATAACCTTTAATTTCAAAAGCCACTTTTATTTGAGAAATAATATAACGCATTATTTCTTCTACTGTTTCAAACAAGGTTTTTTTTATAATTCTGTCATCTATAATCAGAGTTGGCGTTTTGAGCCGTCCAACATGCACATTATGAGCAATTTCGTTTTTTGAAAACAATAAAACAGCAGCATTTGTGATTTTATTGCCAGAAATAAATCTTAATTTTTCGAGACATTCTTTTGGAGTGCCAACCAACGAAAACCGCCCTTTTTTATTAACAGAATTGATAAATTTCTGAATTTTTTGCTCGTCTAAATCCTCATATCCGCATTGTGAAAAATAAGCATCCCACGAATATTGCATCGACCGCATATACACATCTGAAATTTCCGACACCGAAAGTTTATGATTGGAATTTTTAACTCTCTTAAAAAATTTTCCTTTGCAAGCAACAGGTTTTACAGGAAATTCCTGTATCGAAAACTCAACAATTTCTTTTCCTTCATATTCAACAACTTCAATGTCAGGAATTATTGACGGCTCTGTTTTAGTTTTAATTTCATTTGTCCAATTTTGAATACTCTCCTTTCCTATCGTGAAATTTTTAAGAGGCTCGCCTTTGTCATCAACGCCAACCAACACTTTTCCGCCTTTGGTGTTAGCAAATGCAGTCAAGGTTTCAATAACTTCAATATTGAAACTTGACTTAAACTCTATATGCTGGCTTTCGTTGAACATTTTTTTTATTTTGTCTTTATTAATTCAAAAATTTTTATAAAATATTTAAACCCAAGCAAAAACATATTTGTATAGATACCATTTTCGCGGCAGCCGCGCACAATTTCACGATTGAGAATGTAGTTGCTTTTCAACGATTTAGTGCTTTTGCCGCCTGTCCGCATTTTGATAATATCAAGCGGAATATATTTGTAAGTGAATTTATTTGTGTAAAGAAAACGTATCAAAAGTTCGTAGTCGGCGGCAATTTTATAGTCGGTTTTGTAGTAACCCGCTTTTTCAAAACACACTTTTCGCGCAAAAAAACTTGGATGCGCAGGCATAAAACCCCAACGAAAAAGCGCGGGCGAAAACTTTGCCGAAGAATAATAGCGCACTGTTTTTGCCGCATTTTCGGGTTTCACAAAACGCACATCGGCAAAACAGGTATCAACAGTATTATCCTCGAAAGCCGCCGCAATTTTTTCCAAACAATCGGGATAATTATAAAAATCGTCAGAGTTGAGAATCCCGATAATTTCACCACTTGCAAGTTGAATACCTTTGTTCATCGCATCGTACATTCCATTGTCGCGTTCACTGACTAATTGAAAATTGTCCCGATAATTATCAGGAGAAGATTGAAAACTATTTTTGATTGTTTCCAAAGTTCTATCAGTAGAGCCGCCATCAACAATAATATACTCAATATCGTTGTACGTCTGCGCCAAAACGGATTGTATGGTTGACAAAATCGTTGTTTCGCTGTTGTAGCAGACAGTGATAATGGAGATTTTCATTTTGTTATATCAATATTGCAGTTTGCTTTGAGGTAAGCGATTATCTTCTCTTTATCATTTCCGCAGGCTTTTTTGATTTCAAAGATTTTAGCATCTACCAGCGTCCGATACCACCAGCCTTGCAGGAAATGCCAGAGGAAAGCTTCTTTGCCTTCTGTAAAACCCAGTTTGAAAATATAGCGGTAAAGGAAATAGGCAAAAGAGCGGAAAAACAAAGGTTTACGCACATAACTTAATTTTTTGCTTCGTTTGGCGGCAGCCTGCCCGGTCAGTTTGTTTTCTTTCGTTTCGCTTAAAATATTCAGTTCAATATCCAATAAATCAATAGCTTCCCGAATAGCATATCCGTTGTGTTTAGCAGTCCACCAGCCAAGATTGTTTAAATTATGATCGACAAAATCGTGTTCAAATTCAATAGAAACGCCTGCCGTTAATTGAATATGTTCGTCCATCCAACGTTGTTCGCAAAATGCTTTTTGATACTGAAACAAACGCAATAAGTTTACAGGATAAGTTCCTCGCTTTACCCATTTATCAAAGAAAATATGCCTGCGTTTGAAAATAATACCGCTTATGTTTTCGGGAATATTGCCTAATTTATCTTGTAATTCCGCGATTAATTCCGGAGTTAAATACTCGTCGGCATCCAAGCGCAACACCCATTTTGTTTGTATGGGAAGGTTGTCCAATGCCCAGTTAAATTGTTTCGCGTGATTGTTTTCCCATTTGTTTTGATAAACTTTTGCTCCTAACGATTCAGCAATTTCCAAGGTTTTATCTGTGGAAAACGAATCAACAATAAAAACGTCTGCCGCTATCGGACGAATGTTTTCGACACAACGGCGAATGTGGATTTCCTCATTGTAAGTGAGGATAATTACGGATAAATTAAGCATATTGATTTATTGCTTGGAAGTAAAGAATGAAATTTATAAAATAGAGTTATTTACTCATTATCGTTAAATCGGATACTCTTTAAAATGTTCCACGTTAAGTGTTGCTAATTGCTTTTATTTTTGCCAACAATATGCGTTGGAAGAGCAACCGTTATTCTCTCTACACCTCAACACAATGAACAGCGTAGAGAGGCACTGATTTTATTCCATTTTCAAATCCAAAATTTTTGGCAGAAATTCGTATGGAATATTCGGGTTTATATTTTGATATATAAATAGATAAACTTTTTGATTTCACATTGTCGGCGACTTTTACCTCGCAGGGAATAATGCCGGTTTCCTGCGAAAGTAAAAAATCAACTTCGGCTTCATTGCCCGAAGTCCAATAATGCAGTTTTTTGTTTTTTGAGGCAAATGTTTGCGCCACAAAATTTTCGGTCAAAGCACCAATGTACTTGAAATCTTTGTTTTGAAAAATGTCGTAAAGCGTTATTCCTGCCGAATGTACCAACAATCCGACATCGGACAGATAAAGTTTGAAACTTTTGTTGTTTTCGTCGGATGTTAGCGGGCGAACTGGATTGGAAACGAGCGGACAAGGCAACACTAATCCTGCTTGTACGAGCCATTCTATCGCGGTTTCAAATTTTTGTTTGTTGGCTTTTTCTTCCACTAATTTATATCTGAATTTCCGTTGCTCCTGTGCAAGTTGCTCTTTTATAGAATTATACACTTTCAAAATTTTGATTGAATTGATATTTTCGGAATATTTCGCCATATCAGCCGTATAACCCGTAATAATATCATCTTTTATTTTGGTCGAAAAACTTGCGATTTCCTTGCTTTTATCCACATAATCGCTTATAACTGCCGGCATTCCGCCCAAAAACAGGAAATTTTTGTATAAGGTAAGTGCCTTTTCGTGTATAACCTGAACAAAAGGTTTGTTCTCGGCATAATTTTGTCTAATTTTCTCGCTCAACATTTTTTCATCAACAGCCCACAGAAATTCTTCAAAATCAACAGGGTACATATATTCAATCTGTACTTTCCCGACCGGAAAAGCCGAATGCAAACGGTTGATTTTCACGCCCAGCAAACTGCCTGCGGAAATAATATTGTATTTGGTTTTCGATTCTGCAAAAAATTTCAGCGAAGCGATTGCTTTTTCACATTCCTGAACTTCGTCAAAAAAAATAACTGTATTTTCCTGATTTACAGTTGTATGAAAATATACTTCAATATTCTCGATAATATCTTGCGGATTTAACGAATTGTCGAAAAATGTTTTAAAAACATCGTTTTGCAAGAAGTTGATTTCTATTTTATGCCGGTAATTTTTATCGCAAAATTCGTTGATAATAAATGTCTTACCTGTCTGTCTGGCGCCAATAAGCATCAATGGGAGAGAATTTTTATTTTCTTTCCATTGCAATAGTGTTTTATCTATTTTTCTGCTTATATGTGCCATTTTTATTTAACAATCAATTTTATTCGTATGTATTTTATTGGATTTTTTGCAAAGATAATACTTGTTTGCCTAATATCCGAATTTTTATTTTTTATAACTGCTTATTTCCGAAAAACGATTATTTTCTTCAATAATTATGTTCGACAAAGATAATGTTTATGAAACATAACAACAAATAATCGATGCTTCAACCCAAATATCCAATCGGAACAATTTGTACATCCCTGCTGAGCGGCAAAAGATTTTCATAAAGACAAACTATCGCACCTTTGCCTGCTTGTACGCCCATTTTTTCGAGTAACGAAAATGTTTTTACATCGTTTTGCTGCGGCGAGGCAGTGCGTTTTATTTCTATCGGGTAAAAAATATTGTCTCGCTCTATGACAAGGTCAATTTCCTGCTTTTCTTTGTCGCGATAGAAGTAGAAATGCGCCTGTACGTTGTTGTGAATGTACGATTTCATAATTTCGCCTACGACATAACTTTCAAAAATTGCACCGCTCATTGCGCCAACCGATAGCGTTTCCGCCGAAGTCCAACCACAAAGATAAGCGCAAAGTCCAGTATCCATAAAATGCAGTTTTGGCGTTTTTATCGCCCTGTTAGTCAGGTTATTGTGGTACGGCTGCAACAAAAACACAAGCCCCGAAGTGAGTAGCAACGAAATCCACGATTTGACCGTATTTTCGGCTATACCAACGTCTTTTGCTATATCGGCGTAGTTTAATAATTGCCCTGTCCGCGCTGCTACAACTTTTAGAAATGTGAGAAACAGCCGCTCGTCCTGCACATTTGTCAGTTCGCGAATATCGCGTTCGATATATGTTTTCAGATACGAAGAATAAAAAGTATTCCTGTTTAATTTTGGCGTTGCGTAAAGTTCAGGGAAAGAACCTTTTAAAATCAAATTATAAATGGAATTAACGTTGTACGGCTTTCTATTGCTGATTTTCAAATTTTCCGGTAGAAATGGCTCGCCTGCCGTTTGATTTTTTTCCGCCTGCGAAAGTCCCTGCAATTCCAAAATACCAACTCTACCCGCCAGCGATTCCGACACTTTTTCCATCAGTTGAAATGGTTGTGAGCCGGTGAGCCAAAACAACCCTTTTTCTTTGCGTTTATCAACAATCATTTTGATATGTGGAAAAAGTTGCGGTGCGTATTGTACCTCGTCAATTAGCACAGGCGGCTCGTAGGTTTGCAAAAACAAAGCAGGGTCGGTTTGCGCCAACACGCGAATTGACGGGTCGTCAAGCGTAACAAAACTGCGGTTTTCTTCCTTTATCTGTTCCGATACCGTAGATTTGCCAACTTGCCTCGGTCCCGTGATTAAAACCACAGGAAAAGTTTCGCTCGTTTGCAGTATTATTTCTGATATGTTTCTGCTAAAATACATAATATCAATGACTTATGTTTTTGTTTTTCCGACTAATCCGCAATGCGATTGCGGATTAGTCGCTACAAAAGTATAAAAACTTTTTGTAAATCAATTTATTTTATCTCCCTCTTTTTTATAAACTTTGCGGGATTTCCGCCGACAACAGAATTATTTCCAAAAGATTTATTAACCATAGATTTAGCCGCAACCACGCAATATTCCCCAATTTTCACATTCGGCAAAATATAACTGCCTGTGGCAATCCAAGTGTTGCTGCCAATTATTATCGGTCGATTTTTGTATTCAAAAATAGATGAATTTATGTCGTGACTTCCTGTTAATAAATAGACATCTTTGCCGATGCAGCATTTTTCGCCAATCGTTATTTTGTCCAAACAATATGCCCAAGTATTTTCACTTAAAGACGATAAATGCCCCATTGTGAGATTCCAAGGGTGAGAAATTTTTGATTTTCTATCCAACGAACAGGTTTTACACACATTTCCGCCAAAAAGATTAACTAAATCGACCCTAAATTTTCGACAAATAAACGGTGAATACCGATATAATGTTGCATTCACAATATTCCACAAACGGCTTTTAAGTTTTTCATGGACGGAAAAAGGCGTTGTCTGTATAGGGTTAAAGGTATTACTCATATCTATTTAAGTTGTGTATTATAATTTTTAATAATATTGCTTATCGCATAAAGCGGATAAATGTCAATTTCGGGCAACTGTCCGAAGTTTTCAAGCGAAGTGCGTATGCCGTAATTGCTCTGTTTTTCGCTCATAAATGTATGCAAACTGTTCATACTGCCTTTTTTGCCCGATTTTACCTCAATTGGAACAATTTTTTGTCCAATTTGTACAATATAATCAACTTGCGCATTGGCGTTTTTTACTTCGCGATGCCAACAATACAAATCGTGTTTGAGCAAACTGTCAGCTTCTTTCAGCAGTTCGTGTCCCACAAACATTTCAGCAATCGTGCCTTTATTTACTGTTTCAAAATCGTCGGCAACAAGAATTTGCGCAATATCTAAATCCAAAAGCCGCTGGTGAACTCCTGTATCAAAAAGCATACAGCGGCGATATTTTGGATTGACTTCCGAACCAACAGGAACGCCGTTTGCCGCGCTGTGAGTTACGGTATAAACCAAACCCGCTTTTATCAGCAAATCCAACGACTGTTTGACATGATATGCGCTAACAGTTGGCGCAACATGTTCATACACAAACTTTCCGTTTGACTGGCGAACAACCGATTTGAAAACTTCCAAAATATTCAACGCCCTTTCGTGTTCGTGATATTTTGCAAAATCGTCTTCAAAACTCACAATCAGTTCGTCAAGCACTTTTTGACACTCCAAATAACTGTCGGTTTCGATATAAGTTGCCACCACTTCGGGCAAACCACCCAGCAACAAAAAATCTTTCAAATCTTTTAACAACTGTTTGTGTAGCGGTTGCGCAATCGAATTGCCTGGTGAGGATTTTCTGTATGTTTCAATCAACAAATTTTTGCCTTTTGCATTCATATATTCCTCAAAACTAAAGGGATACATAAACAAATGATTAATGCGCCCCACGCCGTAAGACGAAATTTTGCCAAGTGCAAATTCCAACAATGAACCCGCTGCCACAACGTGAAGTTCGGGTATTTTTTCATAGAAATAGCGCAAACTTTCAATCGCAGGCAAGCAAGACTGAATTTCGTCTAAAAATAGCAAGGTTTCGCCGGATTTTATTTCAATTCCAAAAAGCGACGAGAGTTGTTTGCAGATTTCAACAGGCGATTTTTCGTTCTCAAAAATTTCTTTTGCCAAGTCGTTTTCGTCAAAATTCACTTCTACAAAATTTGCAAATCGCTTTCCCAATTCCCGCACAGCCGATGACTTGCCAACCTGCCGCGCCCCACGCAACAATAAAGGTTTTCGTCTTTTGCTATCTTTCCACGCAATTAGATGATTATCAATATGTCTACTAAAATATCTCATTTATTTTTTTAATCCATTTTGATTTTCCAATGCAAAACTATAAATTTATTTCGTTTTTCCAATGCAATACAGCAAAAATATTTTATTTTTTCATTGTTTTATTATTCTTTTTTTGATAAACTTTGCGGGACTTCCCGCCATAACCGCCCACGGCTCAACATCTTTCACGATGCAGGTTTTTGCGCCAATCACTGCGCCCTCGCCGATGGTAACGCCCATTCCAACGAAAGCATCAACTGCTACCCAAGCATAATTTTCTATCGTAATCGGCGCGGTAATCAACGGCATATTGTTTTTTTCAATATCGTGCGAAGCAGTGCAAAGAAATGCCCTTTGAGATATGGTAGCGTGTTTTCCTATCTTTACTTTATCTACATTGTAGCAATCTACATCATCAGCTAAACAAGCATATTCGTCCATTTCCAAATTCCAAGGCATAAACACCTTCGCGCTTGAATAGACTATGGCTGTCTTATGAATTTTTGTGCCGAAACAGCGCAGCAAAAAACGCTTCCATCCACTGCACAAACTTTTCGGCAACGGACGGGCAAAAACAGCCCACACAATAGACCAAAACAGACGTAACACCTGATTTTTGCGGCTTAATGTGTTTTGATATTGAGAGAGGTCTAATTGTTGTTGCATACAAATCTATATTTCTTATTTTACAATTTTCCAGCAGCCATATTTTGTGCTGCCTTCACGGACAAGTTTGCCATCGTTTTTGAGTTTTTCTATATGTCGTTCAATAGTTTTAGTGGCAACGTTTATCTTTTCGGACATTTCAACATAAGTTATCGCCGAGTTCTCTTTTATAAGGGTTAATATCTCTTTACCGACATCTTTAAATTTAGTAACAACTACCTTAAAACCGTGTTGTTGCAGGGAAAAATCCACTTTTACACCGCCGTGTTTGCTACATTCGTTAATTATGCGCTGTATGCCCGAACCGTATTTTTCGATATGTTAAGTTTTACAACGTTATTGAAAATATTGAGTAATTTTGCAGGTGCAAAAAACAGGCATTTATTTTTTTTAACACAAATGATTTTGCGAAGAGATTTTAGATTTTATTTTGTGTTTGTTCGGTCAATTTTTGGTTTTGGGCTATTTTCCAATAGCCGCCTTTGTTCGCGCCTACTCTTTCGAGTATGCCGCGGGATTTGAGTTTGGCGATATTTGCTTTAATCTTACTTTCTGCAATACCAACTATCTCCGATAATTCCTTTATAGAAATAATAGAGTTAACTTTCATGTTTTCAATGATTTTTTGTTGATTTACAGACAATTTTTCTGTCCCCTTTTCTGTCCTCTCTTCTGTCCCCTTTTCTGTCCCCTTTTCTGTCCTCTTTTCTGTCCCCTTTTCTGTCCCCTTTTCTGTCCTCTTTTCTGTCCCCTTTCCTGTCCCCTTTTCTGTCCCCTTTTCTGTCCCCTTTCCTGTTACATTTTCTGTCCCCTTTTCTGTCCCCTTTTCTGTTACATTTTCTGTTACATTTTCTGTCCCCTTTTCTGTAACATTTTCCACAGTTTCGGGTAGATTTTCAATATTTTCATTTTTATCAGTTCTTTCGCTATACAATATCACTTGAAAACCATTAAAAACCTCGTTAAAATCGGGTTCTATAACGCCATAATCGCGGCATATCTGTCTTACACGCATAATGCCCGAACCGTAGCGTTCTATTGTCCCCATTTCTTTAAATGCTTTGGCTATCAGTTTGTTACGGGATTTAGAGATGTAATTTCCCGAAAGTAAATCTTCTACCGTCAAACCGCCATAAAGTTTTCCGGGGTTAAAAAACTCAATGCGGTTATCATAAATCTTAATAATGCTCGCCGAAGAGTCGCGGTAATCGCGGTGGACAATCATATTTATCACAATCTCTCTGATTGCATCAGGCGGATAATCAAAGCGTTCGGTACGTTGCGGCTCGCCGGTAATAATGTATTCAACCTGCAAATGTTTTTTTATGAACGCAATCGTATTTTCAACTTCGGAAATCAGGTCTGTATTGAGCGAAATGCTGTCGATTATCATTGTCGGACTTTTGAAGCGTCCAATTTGCATATCGCTTATCGGACAATACTCATTTACAAACAACAAATAAGAAGCAAAAGTGATTTTGCCATCTCTGAACAGTTCGAGTTTATTAAGTATTTCTGTATCAGTAAGATTTATTTGATTAAAAAATTCTTTTTCACGAATTTTGTTAGCAAATTTTGCAATTTTTTGTTTCGACAAGTCTTTTAGCGTATGGTTTGGGTCAATATAAAAGTCCCAACTCGAATTTACGGTTCGCAAATGTTCGTTAGAAATTTCATCAACACTCAGTAAATGATTTGAGTTTTTTATGCGTTTATAAAATCTGCCTTTGTAGGCAATTGGCTTGACGGGATTTTCTGAAATACAAAAAACGACCACATTTTTATGCTCAATTTCAAGTACTTCTACATTCGGAACAATCTGATTTTGGGTTTTGTTTTTGATTTCATTTATCCATTTTTGTACACTCTCTTGAGCAAGTGTAACACCCGCTACTTTTCTGTCGTCATTCACACCCACATACACCATTCCACCTTCGGTATTGGCAAAAGCACAAAGCGTTTCAATTACCTCATCGTTGAACGAGGTTTTGAACTCAACCGAAATGCCTTCGCCGCGATGCAATATGTCGGGTATATTGAAATTCATATTTGAGGGGGCAAAATTATTTTTATTTTATTTTATTTATTTTCCAATAGCCGCCTTTGTCTGCAATCCCTTTT
Source organism: Prevotellaceae bacterium (assembly GCA_031270065.1). Lineage (GTDB taxonomy): Bacteria > Bacteroidota > Bacteroidia > Bacteroidales > Paludibacteraceae > F0058. The sequence continues at coordinate 20,974 of JAISYF010000058.1, forward strand.
CTGTAAGGCAGTAGCGTTGCTTTGGGTGATTTGCGTTTGGAAATTCGGTTGCAATATATCCCTGTTCCAATGCGGGTTTTAAATAGTTTGTGCGAAAATATTCTCTATGCTGTAAATCTAACAATGCTATTATTTCGGCAGCCCCCATATATCCGTCAAGTGCAAATATTAAATTTTGAACTTGCGCGGTAACTTGCGCGGTAACTTGCGCGGTAAGTTGCGCGGTAACTTGCGCGGTGGATTCGTCTGTTATCTCTCCCCGAAAATCATCGGGCAGCACCACTTGCCAATTTTCGTCCAAAGGCACTTCGGCAACAAAAACATCTTCTTCCTTAAATTCCACATTGTCGGTACCTGAATATGCTTTTGCATATCTGAAAACATTGCGGATTCCTGTGCCGAGTTCTTCGCTACGCCCCATTTGCGTAAAAATCTGAATAATGTGCGGATTTTTGGGAAATGGCGTGAAATTATCGGGTGTCAGTATGCCCCAATTATGCGGTTTATTTGCATTTTTTGCCTCCACTTTGTGCATGTAAATGGTAAACATAGTCGGATATGCGTTGGTATATTCGCGATGAACGAGCATATTTGCAACAATTTCGCGAAAAATTTTATCACGCAAAGAAATGCGAACATCGCCTTGCAGATAGAATTTATCGGGCAAGTGTTTTGCCACAAAAGCCATCATTTTTTCATACGCCTCAATCAAATTGCAGCGAATATTTACCCTGTCGTCATATCGGTCAATATCAACGCGCCGCAGAATGCAGTCAATCTTATAATGAGGCACAGCACTTGTTATTGATGCATCGTTACCGAAAAGCAACAACGCAGCCATTGTAAAACCCTCAATATTAGCCGCTAAATCTTTGCGGTACAGACCTGCCACTTTAAAAAATTCCATATTCGACAAATCGTTCCAAGTGTGTTCGGGGTTGCGAATGCTAATAATTTTCCGCACCCGTTCCACTAATCCCGGCACAAAATCGCTTTCGTAAAGATAGGGATAAATGCTGTTTTCAGAATAAGTATTGTTTTTACGAATGTAACATTGTTTGATTTGTTCGTCTGTTCGCAGTTCATAATCGCCATCTTCATTGCGGTCGAAAATTTTGCCGTTGTTGCGGTGAACTTGCGAATCGGCAGGAACAAAGATATGAATTAACTTCTTTCCTTCGTGTTCCATATCTTTGATTTCCAAAAGAAAAGAAGGAAAAAGCGTAGT
>JAISYF010000095.1 GCA_031270065.1 Prevotellaceae bacterium
ATTGCCTTGTTCGCACTTGTAGCGTGCGACAAAAAAAGTGAGGTACTTGATACAACTGTAGCAATACAGAAAGCACCAAAAACGACAGACGTAATGTTGGATTCTATTGCAAAAATTATCTGTTATATTTCAGATAATAAAACTGTTCAAAACGAAGTTTTAGAAGGAATTAATGACAATCTTTACTTCGGATTAGACGAAGATTTGCGGTTGATAGATATTCTTTTTCCTAACGAAAGTAAAATTATTAGGAATAAGCAATCAATATTAACACTGACAAAACTTCTAAGAAATGTTTTTCGCGTAAACCCTAATTCAAAAATTGTAGACAATTTAAACAATCCTCTTGTAGAATATGTTGTCAAAAATGACATTCATATTTATTTTCCATACTCGCGTAATATTACGGGAATGCCGACTATTGTAGTTAGACAAGTAATAGATGGAGAAGAAAATAAAAATGAATTTGACAACCCGTTTCGTGCTTACAAAAAAACGAGCAAAGTAAACGCTTTTGAATTAATGATAAGCGATAAATTAATGGAGGAAGTTCCTTTGTGGATTATAACAAAAAATGAAATGCCATACGAAGACCTTCCAGATTTTGTTGGCGGCATTTTTGAAAAAAATGGAGTTCGCTTTGTTACAAGATTTGACACAAATGATTTGTTGCCTTTGGCTGATGAAGAAGCCCCCGGTGTGTATAACGACCCAAGTAAAATTTATGCAATATACATTGGGAACGTTAAATGTACAGAACGATATGATGTCGGACACGGTCCAGAACTTCGTTTTAAATTTATTACGGCTAAAATTGTTGCTAATGATACCATAAAACAGACATATACTGTTGCGCGGTATGATTTTACAAAAAAAGAAGTAGCAGATGGCACAATAAAAACTAACTTTACACAATTAATTGATGATTGGAAAACCGAAAGTGTATATGGTGGATTTTCTGTTTTTGAAGAAGACCCAGGTTATAAAAACGAACGCGACATTCCAATCGAATTGACTGTAACTAATTATTTTAATTTTAAAACGACCATTCCTATTGGAAAATATGATGATGAAATTTATACCACATCAATGGATAGGTCTTCGTATTTTTCATTAGCGACGACAGATATTGGAAATGGAATGAGAGGTGGGTGGCCTGTTATGGCAGCAGGCAGTAGTGTTTCCTTTGTTTTAAAGTACATTATTGTTGATAGGGTTTATTAATTATTATACATTGTTGTTATGAAAAAATTATTAATTTTATTAATGTTTTGTCTGTCCTTTGTTTGCTGCTTTTCGCAAAGTAAAATTGTCAGTAAATTTAGTGCAGAGTATTCTATTGCCTACGATGCGATGGAAATTGACTTTGAACGAAGTGGTTTGGTGCAGAATTTTCAAGTAAATTATTTTCTACTTGATAGATTGGGATTTTATGCCTCTTTGGGTTATGCACAGCAACTTTGTGGTTTAGAAACGCAAAACTCTTTCTCAACTCTAATTTGTAATGTCGGTTTTTTTGGCGATATTGTGAAAACTGCCAAACAACAAAGATTGCGGATTGCATTGGGTTTTGATTATTACAAAGGCGAGAGGACAACAAGTCATTGGACAAGTTATGACAGTGGTCTTACAACAACATTGGTCTATGACCACGAGCAGTTAAATTGTGTTGGCGCAAATCTTGCACTTAGTTATCAGATACCAATTTGCCAAAAACTTTATGTTGAGCCAAAAATTAATATTTACACAATGGGTAAATATTCCGATTTTGATATCATGTTTGGGCTTGGTTGTTCAGTAGGCTACAATTTTTAAAGTTTTTTTAAATAAATTAACTGCCCTGAAAACTTGTTCGCGGGCAGTTTTTTTTGAACAGGATTAACAGATTTTTTCACCTGACAAATACTGCTTCTCCCTGTCATTGCGGGCTTTGACCCGCAATCTAAATGTGTTCTGACAGGTTGCGAAGACAGTTTTTTTGTTATAAGTAAAACAAAAAACCTCTTTTCTGTACCTGTACTTGATTTTATAAAAAAATGACGAAAAATTAATTTTTTAAATATGATTTTATTGATTTTATGGGCTTAAAAATATATTTTATACAATAAAATGTCAAATTTTATACATTTTGTAGATTTTTTTTATTTATAAATTCTTGATAATCAGTTTTTTACAAAATAATTTGAATTTTTTATAAAAAAGTTATAAAAAAGTTTGGAAAGCAGAAAAAAAGACTTTACTTTGCAGTGTGAAAAGTTTTTCACAGACTTTGATTGTGTTATTTTGTAGAACGACTGCAACGTATTATTTTTTAGAACAAAAAAGTTGGTTTAAAATTATCAATCTCAAAAAAAATTAAACAAAATGAGAAAATTATTTTTTTTAGCAGCAACAGTTGCAACATTCACATTCGCACTTATTTCGTGCGACAAGACAAGCGATGCTATTGATGCAGAAGTATCAAGGCAGAAAGCAAACGGCAAAATTACTTACGTTGATAACGTAAATGTAGAAATTGCCCAAGCAGTAGCAGAAGGGTTTTATGCAGATGCAAGCAAAGAATCTTCAATTGCTTATGTAATCTCAATCGATTCTATAATAGATTGGGAAGGAAAAACGGCGATTTATGTTTTTAATTTCAGCCCGAATGGTTTTGTTTTAACTTCGGCAGATATTAAAAACGAGCCGATTATTGGATATTCAGATAAAGGCACTTTCTCTGCAAATGCGAATGAAATGCCAGAAGGATTGTTTTGTTTATTGACAGAAACAATGATTGTTAATCGTTGGTTACAAGAGCCCGAACGAGAACGAGATGTAGAACCACAACAAATTATTCATAATAATATGAATAATTGGTATGATGAACTACAACTAAAAAAAAACAACTTAACAATATTATTAAATCCTGATATAATAATTATTATTGACCCGTGCGACCGTGCGCCACGTACATTAGAAAGCACAGAAATACAAGGGGCTTTTGATTATTATTGCAAAACAGAATGGGGACAAGGTGAACCTTATAACTATTATGCACCACATTATTATCCTGCGGGTTGTGTGGCTGTTGCAGTGGGGCAAATAATGCGTTTTCATGAATATCCCGCAGTATACAACACTCCAATTCCTTGGACAACCTTGCCAAATAGTTCAAATAACCCCTATGATTCAATGACAACAGGCGATATGTACGTTGCTGCATTATTGCGCAACATTGGCGACAAAGTTAATATGAATTATACATCTGGCGGTTCGTCGTCTAATATAGATAAAGCGCGTAAAGCATTGGTAAAAGAATATGGATATTCAGAAAATGCTGATGTAGATAAATTTGATTACAACAAAATCAAAAATGAACTACAAACTCAAAAACACCCACTATATGTTAGAGGCGATGGCACACAAACATCTTGGGAATTTTGGCTTTTTGTTTGGTGGACTGTTGATGAATATTCAGATGGACACGCTTATGTTATTGATGGAGTAACAAATCTTGTAAGAACATACGAATATACTTGTATGGGTGAAACAAAAACTGATAAATATCAAACCGAACTTATGCATTATAATTTTGGATGGGGAGGCTCTTATAATTTTTGGTATTCAAATAGCATAGTAGATGTAGCAGGCACTTATATTGATAGAGATGTTATTATGGATGATATAATGTTTCCAAATTTTCAATATACGAAGAAATGTATTTACAACATTAAGCCATAATCATTATGAAATCAATATCTAAAATAATTTATTTAATTGTCGTATTATTATCTGTTACAGGTTGTTCTAATCCTAATCCGCAGAATATTTGTTCACAAAATGATTGTTATGGAGTCTGGATTGATTATGTGTTAGCGTTGTATTATAAAGATAATAATTCTGTTGATTTATTGGACACAAATAGTGTTATTCACTATAAAATGGATTCGATAAAAATATATCTGCTTGCTTCTGACGGTTGCATTGTATATTATTTTAGTGAAATAGTTCAATTATTTGAGCCAGATAATAATTTTGCAATCAAAGGCTTTGATATTAAATATTATGACGGCAAAGGTTATGTCTTTATTTTAGATTTGTACGGTTGGTTTTGTACAACCCATAAACACGGAAACGAAAAGGTAGATAATTATGCTCATAATGACCCTCGAACTATTTATATTCAGTTCAATGAGAATGATACTGATACTATATGCGCGGAAATAGCACACCTTTGTGGCGATGACCTTTCGCAAAATGCGGGCAGGTATTGTACTTATGATGTATATGGCACGGTACGATACAATGGTAATTTAATTGTATCGTCTTGGGAAAATAATCAGGAGCAAATGTCGCAAGGTATTTTTCCTACAATTATCAAAGAGTAATTTTTACTAAAATCAACTGCCCCTGAACCACTTTTCAGAGGCAGTTTTTTTGTATTTTTCTATGCTTCTCTGTGTTATATTACACTGATATTTTTGAACAGGATTAACAGATTTTTTCACCTGACAAATACTGCTTCTCCCTGTCATTGCGGGCTTTGACCCGCAATCTAAATGTGTTCTGACAGGTTGCGAATACAGTTTTTTTTGTTATAAGTAAAACTGAAAACCTCTTTTCTGTACCTGTACTTGATTTTATAAAAAAAATGACTGAAAATTAATTTTTCAAGTATGATTTTATTGATTTTATGGGCTTAAAAATATATTTTATGCAATAATATGTCAAATTTTTCGCATTTTGTAGTTTTTTTATATTTATAAATTCCTGATAATCAGTTTTTTATAAAAAAGTTGTAAAAAAGTTTGGAAAGTCGAAAAAAAAGACTTTACTTTGCAGCGTGGAAAGTTTTTTACAGACTTTGATTGTGTTATTTTGTAGAACGACTGCAACGTATTATTTTTTAGAGCAAAAAAAGTTGGTTTAAAATTATCAATCTCAAAAAAAATCCTAACAATATGAAAACAAAATATTTTTTTATCTTGTTGTTATGGGTAACGATAATGATGGGTTGCAACCCAGGTATCAGAATATTTCCGCTGTCAATAGAAGAAGCGTCTTTTTCAACGGCAACTTTTGTAAAAAACACTCTTGATTACCCTGTCCTTGTACAGTGTTATTTTCGTCCATTTAA
>JAISYF010000108.1 GCA_031270065.1 Prevotellaceae bacterium
TGGCTTCCATTGATTGACGTGGGTTGCGTCTTTACTCCAAACAATATTTTGGTGTCCGTCAGCCACACGCCCCCACTGGTAATAGTCGCCAAGGTCGCCAGCATTGTTGTTGGAAGTATAACTGTTATTCCATGTTGCGCTTTGTCCAAGATTGAGCAGAGCGACTTTCATTGTGCCTCCTTGGACTTCGCCATCTTTGCCTCTTTTTAAAGTAAGGTATCTAACGCCGTTTGCGTCTATGCCGTAACCCGAAGTATTGGTTCCGATAAAGAGAATATCCAGACTTGCGGTTTTGAATATGTCGTCTGCATATTCAGCCACACAGGCAAACATAATGCTGTCGTTATAATCCGTATCACTGTCTTTTACCATAGGCTGATAAACGTTTTTCACAAAATCAACGGGAATAGTGTAAGTGGCAGATTTTGCGCCGCTTATGGCTTTATATTCCGTATCTGCCTGTCCGAGCCGTTTGGCAAACCATTGATAAGAAACCGGCGAGCTTACTGTGTCATACACGTACATTTCCTGATACTGAAAATCGTACATCACATTCACAAAAGTTGTGATCTTTATCCCGTCAAAAATAACAGAATTAGGAAATGTTACAGGCGCGCACTGCTCAATCCACTTTACTCCGTTCCAAGTATTTACGCACTTGGTAGAGGTGTTGAAAATCTGCAAGCCCAGTGCCTTGCCTTTTATTTCGTTCTTAAACGCCTGAGTTCCCATCATTTCGTTGCGCTGGATGCTGTCCATTTGAGGCAGTCGCAAACCCTTTGTGTTGTTGCTAATCAGTTCGAGGATTGAAAAAGACTGCGGTTCAAGGTTTTCGCCGATGGTAACCTGCGCGCGGGCATTGCCCGACATCGCCAAAGCCAACGTAAGCATCAATATTGATGCGGTTGGAAAATTAAAACTTTTTGAATTTTTCATAAAAATCAAAATTTAAATTAATTGATAAATAATTTTTTTTATATATTTTTTTGCCACTGAAAACACGAATAAATACGGAGAATTTTTTTAGTTTTATTCGTAAATTCTGCAAATTCTGTTAATTATTCTCTTTTGATTGTTTTCCCTGCTAACATTGTTTATATCCTGTTTCCCTCTTTGATAAATGTTTCTAAACTTTGGAAAAGTTCAAAATTTTCCAAAATTGGGCGTTTTGTTGGTTTTTAGCATTTTTTTTTAAAAGCGGGCTTCGCCCGCTTTTAAAAGAGAGTACTCTCTTTTAAAATTTTTTTAGTTAATTATATTTCGTATTTTGCATTTTCAAATCTTCAAATTTTCAAATATTCAAATTGAATTTTAATTTACATAATTCGGCTGCAAAGGTAATACTTTATTTTTATATTGCAATAGATTTGTTTAAAAAAAATACAAATTTTGGCGTTATTTTTTCAAAATATTAATAATTAGGACTCTTAAAAAATGAAAACTTTTTGGGAAAATTATTTTACAAAATCCAGCACCGCCTTTGTATTTGCTGCGTCAAACCAAGTTGTAGATTTGTCGCGGTAAAACCACGAGAGTTGTTTTTTTGCGTAATGGCGGGTGTTGCGCTGTATTAACTCAATGGCGCGTTCAAGAGGATACTCGCCGTCAAAATATGCAAAAAGTTCTTTGTAACCGACTGTGTCTAAGGCGTTTAGATGCCGTTTGTTTTTTATAGCAAAAGCCTCCTTTTCAAGCCCCTTTTCAAGCATTTTGAGAACGCGCAGGTTAATTCTTTCGTAAAGTTTTTCGCGATTGCAATCTAATCCGATTTTTGTAATCTCAAAATTTCTCGGTTTTGCACTCTTTTTACGCAAATCCGAAAAAGGTTTTCCTGTTTGAATGCACACTTCCAAAGCGTGCAGCATACGTTTTATGTTTTTCAAATCCACTTCTTTATAGTGCTGATTATCAAGTGTTTTTAGCAACATTCTCACGCCCTCTATTCCCTCTTTTTCATAAAAATCTTTGACATATTGACGGGTTTCAGGCAAAATATCTGGGATATCGTCAATGCCTTTGCACACAGCGTCAATATACAACATTGAGCCGCCGACAAGCAGAGCGTAGCCGTTTTTTGCAATCTCGTACTCAATAATTGGCAGCGCGTCAAGTTCGTATTGCCCCGCGCTGTAATGCTGTTCGATTGAGCGCGAGCCTATAAAATAGTGTTTAACTTGCTGCAACTGTTCCTCTGTTGGCGCGGCAACGCCGATTTTCAACTCTTTGTAAATCTGCCGCGAGTCGCACGAAATAATCGAACAACCTAGCTTTTGGGCAAGCGCAATGCTTAAATCGGTTTTGCCAACACCTGTTGCACCGAGAATAACGTACAACATTAATATTCGTCAAAATTCAGGTCGGAGAAACTCTCTGTGTCAAGTTCGTCTTCGTTGTAGCCGTAGTCGCCGTAAAAATCGTTATCAAGAACGCTCTGCGCCTCGTCTTTTTTTACGGTGTTGTTGAGCAGTTCATCAAGATTTACGGTCTGTTCGGGGGCTTTTCCGCGAGAGTATAAACAAACAGCCTTTGTCAGTGATTTACCCGTAACAATCTCTTTTAATTCAATAAAAAACGCTCTTTCGGTAAGCATATCAAAGACAAAAAGCAATTTTTGTTCCTCGTCTTCAATCAATTCTTCGAGTTTGGTATCTGCCATCAGGTAAGAATCAACCGAGGAATCGGTGTCCATTTCCATAAACATAACCTCCAACTCTTTTTCCCAACTTTCTGAGCAAAGAAAAAAGGTTGTCAGTTCGTTGTTTGAATATTTTACTGACGAAATAATCGCTTTTTGAAACTCCAAAAATGTGGCATCGGAGTTAATTTCTATTTCTCTAATAAAATTTTCCGACTCATCGGAAACAATTACAAATTTATAAATCATATAAACAGGTTAAAAATTTTGCGCAAAGATAGCATAAAATTTTCAATTACACACAAACTTATAAAAATTTTTCCGAAAAATTTATAGGAGAAAGTTACAAAAAAATTATGATTTGCATAATTTTATGATTTTTTTTTATTCTTTTATCAAAAAATGCAGTCGATTATGCAAATTTACTTCCGCCATTCCGCCGTCAATGTCTAAATAAAGCAGGTTCATTTTGGGGTAAAATTGTTTGAGGCGGCGTTCTATTCCTTTGGCTACTACGTGGTTAGCGATACAGCCGAAAGGTTGCACGCAAATAACGCGGTTGATATTTCGGCGGGCAAAACTCGCAACTTCGCCGGCAATAAGCCAACCCTCGCCGAATTGATTTGACAAATCAAGAATTTCAGAGGCGTATTTCGCTTTTGCAAAAATGCTCTCATTTTTTTCGTAAAAACGATAATTTTCAAAAATTTTGTCAAATTTTCCAACCCGTTTTTCTAAAAATTTCAGCAGCAAAGGCATCAACATTTTTGTAAATCGGCTTATGCGGCTAATTCCGTTTTGTGCATTAACTTCTTGATTTACAAATGATTGAATAAAAAAATCGAATATCGGCGGCACAACCACTTCCATATTTCGCGCCCGCAGCCAATCGGTAATATGCGCCTGTCCGTAAGAGTTGTATTTCACAAAAATTTCGCCGAGCAAACCGATTTTTTCAATTTTTTTGTCCTCAAAAAAATCAATTTTGTTAAAATCGCTCACAGTATTTTTTAATAATTCTAAAAATTTTTCAGGTTTATTTTGCAAAATAATTTCAACGCCCTGTTTCATATAAAAATCAAAAAGTTGCTGCGAATTTCCTTTCGTTTTCTCGCGTACAACGGCAGAGGCGAACATTTGATTTAGCATATCGCCAAAAAGCAGCGCGTTAATTCCAATGTTAAAAATTTTTAAAATCGGCAATTTAAAACCCTCCTGTTCGTTCTGAATTGCGCCACTGCCGAGCGTAACCGCAATAGTGGGAATTTTCTCAAAACCTGCGTTTTTCAAGCCCTGTTTTATCATTGCAAGATAGTTTGTGGCGCGGCACTGTCCACCTGTCTGCGTAATTGCAACTGCCGCATTATCAAGGTCATACTTACCGCTTTGCAGTTCGGCAAGCAGGTCGCCAAGCACAAGCGTGGCAGGGTAACAAACCTCGTTGTTGCCGTAGCGCAAGCCGATTTCCGCCGAAGTTTTTGACGTGCGCGGACAATTCACAAAGCGATAGCCCGCAAGTTCCGCGATTGCAGGAATAAACGGCGACAAAAAATCTGTAAACCAAGGAATTAGAATGGTTTTTCCTTTGTCGCTTTTGCCAAAATGGGCAGTGTAACCTGTGTATTCTTTCATTTTTTTAATTCGTAATTGCTTTTATGCTTTCAATCAAACTTCTCAATCTCAACCTGATAGAAGATGTTGAGGAAATTTCGTCAATGCGCAAAATGGTGTGATTTTTGCCTGCGGCTTTCAGAATTTCGCCTGTTTCTTCCATAAAAAATGAGTCAGGACCGCAACCGAAAGAGTTTAGTTGTACCATTTGCACGTTTTGCGGTAATTTTGCAAGTGCTAACGCTGTCTGTATCACGCGGTTAGGGTATGCCCATTGCGAAACGAGGTTGAGGCGGTGAAAACCGCTTTTTTCTGAACGCAGATTACGTGGAACACGTAGATTTTCGCCGATTTTTTTGGTATTATCTGCACAAATCCGCGTCATAGGAGTTCTAAAAATATCGTCTGTCAGCGCAATCACGCCCAAGTCCGACAAAATTTGCCCGACTTTTTGCTGTATCAGCAAATCTGCGTGGTATGGACGCCCCGCCACAACAACGACTAATTTGTTGTTTTCCAATGCTTTATCAAGAATTTCGCGTTGCGGTTCAATAAGATTTTTCAAAAATTCCTGCCGAGCCGAAAGCGCGTTTTTAAAAGCGGTTTCAAACGTTTTTTTATCAACTCCAAAACGTTTTAGATAATCGTAACACGCTGATTTCAATGCTTTTACATTTCCAAAATTCATTACGGGCTTGTCGAAGGGAATACCGAGATTTTCGGCGGGGTTCATTGCCGAGCGGATTACTTCGGGGTAGCCGCTCACCACAGGGCAGTTGTATGAGTTGCAGGCATCAGCAAAATCCTGCTCGTCTTTCGGCACAATCGGGTAAAAAATCCTGTCAACTTTCATCTCCGCCAATGCGAGAATATGCCCGCTCGCCAACTTCGCAGGGAAACAGATATTGTCCGACATCACGCTGCCGATACCGCTCTGGTACAACGGCATTGTGCTTTCTGGCGACAACATAACTTCCATTGCGCAGCCCTCAAAAAGCGTTTTCCAAAACGGAAAATTTTCGTACATATTTAATATGCGTGGAATGCCTATTTTTTCAGCACGCAGATGAGGCAGATTTGACAAATTTTCACAGTTTTTTTGAAATAAAATTTCATTTTTCATTTCAAACGCATTCCACCCTTTTTCTTTGGCGGCATTTTTGCTAAAAAACACTTTTTCGCATTTGTTGCCTGCGTAACTTATGTTTCCGTTTGAAAATTTGAAACGCAAAACCGTACAGGAATTTGTGCAGCCCTTGCATTGAATTTCTTTTGTAGAATATTGAATATCAGCAGATTGCGCCTTATTTTTAATTTTTAGTTTTTCATTTTTAATTCGCGAAACGTACAATGCTGCGCCCAACGCTCCCATCAGTTCGGGGCTGTCGGTAGCGGAAACCGTTTTGCCCGACAGCAGTTCCAATGCGCGATAAACCGCATCGTTTTTGAACGTGCCGCCCTGAACAACAATATTTTCGCCCAAAATATTGAGATTACTGATTTTCAACACTTTAAACAGGCAGTTTTTTACCACCGAAAACGCCAAACCCGCTGCAATATCACCGATTGCAGCGTTTTCGCGCAGCGATTGCTTAACTTTCGAGTTCATAAAAACGGTACATCGCGTTCCCAAATCGGCGGGATTTTGCGCCAAACACGCTTTTTCGGTAAATTCGGCGAGTGTGAGGTTCATTGTAGCGGCGAAATTCTGCAAAAACGAGCCGCAGCCAGACGAACACGCCTCATTGAGTTCCACGTTGGAAATCAAGCCGTTATGCACAAAAATCGACTTCATATCTTGCCCGCCAATGTCGAGAATGAAACTTGCAGCGGCATCAACCCACTGCGCTCCCTGCAAGTGCGCCATCGTTTCCACAATGCCGAAATCAAGGTTGAGAGCCGAGCGGAGCAAGTCCTCGCCGTAGCCCGTTGCGCACGAGCCAACAAGTTGTAAATCAATACTTTTCGCAGAAATTTTGTTGTAAAAAATCTGCAAACCATCTGCCGCTGTTTTCAGCGGATTGCCGTTGTTGCCAGAGTAAAAACGGAACACGATAAATTCATTTTCATCAAGCGCAAGAATTTTTGTCGTAGTTGAGCCGCTGTCGATTCCAAGATAGATTTTTAACGTTTCGCCTTGCTGCAACTCTCTTGTTTTCAGCGGTTTAATATGGCGGTTGCGTTTCCAATTTTCGTATTGCTCTTTGTTTTCAAACAAAGGTGGCAAGGTGTTGGATTGGGCGAAATTTTTTTCACCCAATCCGCTGTCGTTTAATTTTTGGATTATTTCTGAAATTTGCCTATTCATCTTTTTGAACGCAAACGCTGAACACGCATATTTGCGCATATTTTTTTGTTAATTTTGAAAATTCCGCAGTTCTGTAAAAAACACTTAATATTTATTCCACTTTACTGTTTCGTCAAACGCTTTACGTCTCTTTTTTCGCTGTTTATCTGTGGAATAGCCGAGTGTAACGAGCAGTAACAGCCGTTTGGATTTTGGTATATTGAGCGTTTTTTTGATTGCTTTTTCCTTAAACCAGCCCAAAATACACGTTCCCAAACCCAAGTCGCTTGCCTGCAAAACAAGGTTTTCAACGGCAATGCCAATGTCGATTTGGGTATAATCTTTTTGTTGAATAAAATTACCAATTCGCAACATTAAAATTGGTTTTTCGGCTACAACCGCAATAATAACGGGTGCTTGTGCGGCAAATTGATTGAAATTTGCACCAAAAGCCGCCGTATTTTTTGCCACGCTGTTTTTCAGTTCAGGCTCATCAACAACCACGAAAGTCCAACTTTGCGAATTGTTTGCCGAAGGCGCAAGCCGAGCCGCTTCCAAAACGGCTTCAATTTTTTCACGTTCCACCGCCCTGTTTTCGTAACTGCGGTCGCTTTGACGTGTTTTTACTAATTCTTTAAATTCCATACTAAATTTATTTTTATGCCCTTTTCGGAGCGGTTAATATTTTTGTTAATAATTTTCTTTCAACCATTCCCAAACAGGCATTATTTCCACACGTTTGCCGTTGTGCATATAGGCATCGTGCTGATTGAAAGTAAGAATTACGCCGTTGTCGGTTTTGAAAAAGTCCATTGCGCTGTTCAGTCCATTTATTTCACGTTCAGAATTTTCAGTTGTCATTTCGTAACAAACTTGAATTACCTGCTGCAATTTTTCGTTTTTCATCACCACAAAATCACATTCCGAACCATTTTCGTTAAAATAATACAGATGTTTCGTTTGTCGGCGAAGTTCATTAAATACAAGATTTTCAAGAATAAGCCCTTTGTTGTCGGTAAAAGAATTTGAGGCAACTTGCAAAAGTCCTGTATCAACCACATAAACTTTTCGCGGATTAACTGCCTGAACTTTAAGCGAATAACTGAATTTTGGCATAAACGAAAGCAGGTAAGTATCTTCCAAAAACGAAAAATATTCTAAAATTGTTGCCGAACTTTTTATGCTCAACGGCTGCTGCAATTTGCCCGCCGTTACAAGATTTCCTGTGTTTGAAACGAGATAAACTGCAAGCCGTTTGAGAGCCGCAGCATCGCGAATTCCATAACGCACAATAATATCGCGGTTAAGAATGTCGGTAAAAAGTTCGAGCAGAATATCGGTGTTGTTGGTTTTTACAAATTGCGGAAATCCGCCTGTTTTCATATATTTTTGCAATGATTTTGCATTGTGTTCTAAATTTTTAAACTGCAAAAATTCGCGGTATGAAAATGGAAAAAGTTCTTTTGTAATGTGCCTGCCTGTGAGTTTTGTGCCAAGTTCGCGGCTCAACATTGTGGCGTTTGAACCCGTAACAAAAACGCGAAAACCCTCGTCAAGTTTTTGGCGAATATAGAGTTCCCAACCCTCAACAACTTGAATTTCGTCAAAAAATAACACTTCGCTTTTGTTGTATTCAATTATTTTGTCCAAAAGTTGAAAATCTTTAAGAACAAAACCGTAAATGCGCAGGTCGTCAAAGTTTAGATAAAGCACAGGCTGCGTTCTTTGTTTGAGAAGTTGCATTAAAATTGTGCTTTTTCCACAACGGCGAACACCCGAAATTATCAAAGCGTGTGTGTCTAAATCGGGCAACTTTAGCAATAATTCCCGTTCCAAACCAAGCGTTTGACGGTCTAATTTTTGCCTTTGCAACATTATAACTGTCTGTATTTCTGTTAGTTTAAACATAATAACCTGTTTTTAAATTAAAATGCAAAGATACAACTTTTCTTTATTACTGCCAAATAAAAGTATTTATTAATAATAAACACTTTTGTTTATTGGTAATAAATACTTTAATTAGTTATTAGAGTTTAGTTATTAGAGTTTAGTTATTAGAGTTTAGTTATTAGAGTTTAGTTATTAGAATTTTAATTGCTACTTGCTAATTAATTTCAAAATGAAGTCCAACGACAAATAAGCAATTTTTAGGAGTTCCCTTATAAATTTCCTGCCAATAATGCACAGCCCAATGCAGGAAAAAATTCGCTGTTTTCGGGCAAAATCAAGTCGTTTTCGCCGAGTTTCAAAATGTCGCGGAAAGCGAGGCTCAAAGCGGGAATAAAAGTCAAAGGTCCGCCTGTACAAAGCACTTTCGGACTGACTTTGTTTCCACGCACAAGCGTTGTAACTGCCTGCATAGCAACGGTTTGCAAAATCGACATCGCTATATCGGGTGCGGACACGTTGCGGGCAATGAGGTTTTGTACGTCTGTTTTGGCAAACACGCCGCAGCGCGAAGCGACAGGGTAAATTTTGTTGTATTCTGCGGCTTTTTGTCCCAATTTAGCGGGCGTAATATTCAGCAAATCAGCCATTTGGTCAATAAATGCGCCTGTGCCGCCTGCGCAAGAGCCGTTCATACGAATATCGGGCTGCTTGCCGTGCTCAAAAAACACGATTTTTGCATCTTCACCGCCCAAATCAATAAGCGTGCGCGTGTCGGGATACAGCCATTCAATCACCTCAATCGCCGCCACCACTTCCTGAACGAAAGGGATTTGCGTGCGTTCCGCTACGCCCATTCCAGCAGAACCTGTTATGGCAAATTGAAAATCGAAAGTTGAAAATTGAGAATTGATTGTTTCCAATTCATTTTTCAACACATTATTTATATCGGCTTTGTGGCGGACATAATTTTTATAAACTATGCTGTTTTTTGTGTCTAATACAATGATTTTCAGCGTAGTAGAGCCGATGTCAATTCCTGTTTTATATGTTGTATCTGTGCCAAACATTTTTGTTAAACAATTTTGTCAGTTACTTTTCAAAAAAATATTTTTACGGTCTTAATGCGTTCAAAATAAATTGCACGTTGATTTCGCGTTTTTGGACGAGAAAATTGTCTAAAACCTCGCTGTCGTTGAGTTGAAATGCCTCTTTTACAACGGGCAGCGCAACAAACACCGCAATGTTAATCGAAATGATATTGAGTGTCAAATCGCGGATTGAAATTCGGCGGATTGTACCTTTGGAAATTTCGTCATTGAGCATCTTTTCCAACGCGCAATAAATAGGGAAAATCTGCGGAAAGAGCGTTTCTATCGCCCATTGACGATTGTTTTTGTTTAAAATTATTTCGCTTATAACAAACTGTGGAAGGCGCTGATTTTGCATCAAAAAGTTAAATTGCGTTTCGACAAAAGAACGTATTACTTCTTCAAAAGCACGGTTTTGCTCAAAAATTCCGCTAAACATTTGAGTGATTGTTTCAACTTTTTCCTTGAAAATTTTTTGAAACAGTTGTTCTTTTGTTCGGAAATAATAGTGCAACATCGAATGGCTTACGCTTGCGCGGGCGGCAATTCCGACAGTTTTTGCATTGCCGTAGCCTTTTTCCAAAAATTCCGCTTCTGCCGCTGCAAGAATTATTTGTTCTGTATTTAATTCGCTGTTATTCATATAGTTACAATGTTAAACCATTTTGTTAGACAATTTTGTCGGCACAAAAGTACAACAAATTTTTGAAACGTGCGAATATTTAACTGTATTTAACACAAAAATTATAAAAATTAAAAAATCTCTGACTTTCTAAAATCAAAGATTTTGCTATTTATTTTAGTAATTGTCAAGTTTCACAGGATTGTTTATGCCTTTGAGTAATTTTTAGTACAGTTTCCACTTCTTATATGATAATTCTGTATCTTTTTAAATATAAATTAAATTTCAAGCATTTTTTATGTTTTTTTCGTTGGTTTTTCTTCCAACTTTTTATATTTAAAGGCAATAAAAAATCGCCTTGCATATTCTATCTGCCCCTGGCACTGTAATATTTTAATAGGCAACAAAAATAAACAGGTTTTCGGTTACAACCGAGCGGGGACAAGCATTATGCCAAGCCTGCCTCTGTATATCAATGAATATACAGGCAAAATTTTGCGGGCTTTTTATTTGAATTTTGACAAATCCATTTACCCGCTCAAAATATGCTTTTGTCAGGTGCTTTATTTCAATCTTTTTAAAAATAAAATTTGAAATAATTGCTAATAATTGCGCAATTTTATTCATTTTTGCTAAAAAAAAGTTTTGAGTTATAAGTCAAGTGCAAAGGTAGTGAATTATTTTTGTAAAAAACAAATATTTTTGCAACTTTTTTATAAAATAATTCAAAATATTTTGTAAGAAACTGATTATCAGGAATTTATAAATATAAAAAAACTACAAAATGCGAAAAATTTGACATATTATTGCATAAAATATATTTTTAAGCCCATAAAATCAATAAAATCATGCTTGAAAAATTAATTTTTCGTCATTTTTTTTATAAAATCAAGTACAAGTACAGAAAAGAGGTTTTTTGTTTTACTTATAACAAAAAAAACTGTCTTCGC
>JAISYF010000147.1 GCA_031270065.1 Prevotellaceae bacterium
TACTTACCCTGCACTGCACTTCGCTGCGTTTGTGCAGGGTTATGAAAGTAACGCCCTATCGGGCGAAAACTACAAATATTGATTGTTAGCAAGTTGTGATAATTGCGAAAGTTAAATTAATAATTAATAATTCAAAATAAAAAAATTAAAAATAAAAAAATTATGGTAAAACAAAAATTTGTTCTATATATAATAATGTGTGTATTTTTTGCGTCTATCGTTTCCGCGCAAAGTTATCCTCCCTCGCGCCCGACTTTCGCAGTTTTAATAACCATTGACGGCTTGCAATCGGAACATTTATCTGCACTTTGGAGCAGGTTTGAGGGAAACGGTTTTAAAAAAGCCGTCAATAGCGGTTTTTTTGCGCAAAACGCACTATTTAACTATGTATCAAGCAGTTATGCAACAGATTACGCATCAATTTTTACAGGAACAACGCCTGCAAATCACGGTATTGTGAGCGATAGAATTTACTCAGTAATAGAAGACGATTTTGTGCCGATAATTCTTGACGAAAAATATCACGGAATAGGCGCAAATAGAGATTGTTCGCCGAAAAATATTGCCGTAATGAATATTGCAGACTGTCTGAAACTCGCCGACAGGGAGGCAAAAGTGTTCTCTATCGGACTCACTCCAGAGGCTGCCATAATTATGGGCGGACACAGCGCAGACGGCGTAGTGTGGCTCGACGACAGCGGGCAACTCGCCTCCTCCGATTTCTACAAAATGTTGCCTGCATGGGCAGAGAAAATGAATATGTTGGGCATTGTCTCAAACTGTTTGCAGGCAAAATGGCAACCAATGGCAATGCTGCACACATACAAAAATCCGCCGTTTTTTATCACTTCTGACAACTGTTTTTATGTTCCAGAGGATACGCACAGTAGAGGCGTTGCACGCAACGGTGCTACGGCAACAGCAATGCAAAATTTCCGAAGAACGCCATCGGCAAATTCTTTGATAAAAGATTTAGCGGTAAAAGCAATCCGCAACGAGCGTTTGGGATTGGGCAACGAAACAGATATGCTGTGCCTGAATTTTTCATTAATGCCTGTAAATCAAGATTTTGCAGAACTAAACAGTGCAGAAAAAGAAGATATGTATATGCACCTTGACCACGATTTAAAGGAACTTTTTATCGTAATTGACCAAAATACAGGGCTTGAAAATACGGTGATAGTAATTACAGGCACTCAAACCGAAAAATATTCACCTAAAACACTGAAAAACAATAATATAACAGTCGGAAAATTTGACGGCAAACGCGCAATGGCACTGCTAAATTCGTTCCTTATGGCAAAATACGGACAAGGGCGTTGGATTTTGAGTTTTAATTCACATCAAATACTTCTAAATCAGCCTCTTATCGAACAGGAAAGAGTTGATAAAGAAAAAATGTGCAAAGATATAACGCAGTTCCTCACAACTTTGCAAGGAGTAGAAACCGCTTACACAAAAGAGGAAATTTTGAGCGCAGAGAGTTGCGGAAATAATACGGCGGCGAGGCTAAAAAACAGTTTTTACCCAAAATTTAGCGGAGATATTTCGGTGGTTTTAAAAACAGGCTGGACGGAACTCAATATTGACTCGCAGCCTGCACAAATTACTTCCGTTGCGCCAGATTACGCACCGTTGATTATCTTTGGAGCAAATATTTCCGCCCAAAAAACGCAAAAAACAGTTGAAATAATTGACATTACTCCAACTATTTGCCGAATGTTGCAAATACCGCTGCACAGTTGCACAGGGAAAGTGATAGAATGGTAGAGAATTTGAATTCAATTTGAGGATTTGAAAATTTGAAAATACGAAATTCAATGCAAAAATGCAAGGGGCGAACCTGCGTGTTCGCCCTTCGTTTTTTATAACACAGATAACACCGATTTAACCGATTTACGCAGATAAATACCAAAATCTATGCCGTAGGCATTTAATATTGGTAGAAAATGTCAATTTCCCCCACGCTGCACGCCGTAGGTGTGCAACAAAATACACACCGCAGAATTATGAATTATAATTCATAATTCAAAATATTCTTCCTCTTGTTGCACACCTACGGCGTGCAGCGTGGGGGAAATTGGCTTTTTCTACCGATATTAAATGCCTACGGCATATGAAAATGCAAAAATACAATTTGAAAATTTGAAGATTTGAAAATACAAATTCAATTTGAGAATTTGGGGATTTTAATTTCAAATCCTCAAATCCTCAAATATTCAAATTGAATTTTCAAATTGCATTTTTGCATTTTCAAATTTTCAAATCCTCAAATCTTCAAATTGCATTTTGCATTTTGCATTTTCAAATCTTCAAATCTTCAAATTTTCAAATTTTCAAATTGAATTTGTATTCTCAAATTCTTTATTCCATAATATATTTAAACGCGGCGTTCCTTACTTCGCTGTAAAGAATGTTCCGCCTGTCGTTTGTATCAACATAGTCGGCAACAAAAGCCACAATGTACATATTTTTCGGAACACAATCAAAGGCTGTTTTTTTAATACCTTTGATGCTTTCTGGAATGACGTAGGTATATTGTTTTGAGAAAGTTCCAACAGAATTTGAAATTTCTGCACCCCACGCGCCTGTAAATGAGTAGCGCGGAACATGGTTATGAACATAATCTTGTTTTGTTACCGCTCTTTGTACACTATAATTGCCTGTTTTATATTGCTCCCAGGTAATAATTACGCCTGCACTTGTGGCGGGCGATGATTGAGGCGCGATAATGCTGTCCTGCACAAGCCAAACATTCAATCTTGCATTAGGCAAATCTACTGCAAATTCGCCTGAAACATCAACAGTCAATTCTCTTGATGCCTCATTGTAGGTTGTGTTTAAATCTACTTTTACAATAGCAGGAATTGCCAACTGTTTATTAATCAAATTTTTTGTTGCGCCCATTGGGTTAAAAACCACTTCGGTACTGCCTGTCCAACCAGCAATAATTCTGCGGTCAAGCGTACTCATAGGCGCGCCGGCATGATCTAACCAACCTACTCCATTGTTGATGTTGCTTTCTGTTATAGTTAAATTGTCTGAACCTTGATAGCCTGTATGGTGGCAAAGTACCGCAACTTTGTCCTCATTGCCTTCGATTGACTCGTGCAAACCCGCTGCACCAAAAGGACACCAAACACAACTCTGCTCGGTAAATTCCTCAAAAAGCAATGTTCTTGGAAAAATATAATTGCCGTAAAAAACCTGCTTATCAACAGCAACATTGTTTGAGGTACTGTTTGACGCATTAACAGGCTGCGCGGTAAGAGTAAATTCTATCTCCTTCGCTTCTGACGGTGTCATATTAGGAAATTCAAACTCGGCTGTTTGTCCATTTTCCAACTGTTCTTCAACAGTGATTGTCTGATTTTGATTATTATTATCTTTGTAAGTAATTGTAAATCCGTCAGTTGCGGTTCTTACTCCGCTATTGGTAATAAGACCTTTAATTCTGTTATCTGCACCAACTTGTAAAAATCTGCCGCAATCAACATCGTGAATTTGCAAATCGTATTGAGGATATTTGCTGTAATCGCCGCCATTGATATAGACCTCAACAACCGAATAGAATTTTTTTGTTATTGGATAATCGGTTGTATTCAATATATCAGTCAAATTCCTCCATTTATCGCCATAAAAAACATAGTTTGCCATTTGATTTTGTTTTTTACCTTGATAATAACCAAGATAACCAGAGCCACTTGAAGATGTTTTTACTTTGTAGCCGACATACAGTTTATCTCCATTTTTTTTAACAGGAAAAGGCGTATTGAGTTTTACATATTCCAAACCGTAGCCTTTCGGCTCAAAAGTTTGAGTATAAAGAGCATTGCCTTCGAGGTCGTTGGTGATAAAAATTTCCGCGCTTCTAACCGTACCGTAGGTTTCAAAAGCCACGCGCACGCCGACAATTTGATTGCCTTTGCCTACAAGCATTGTGTCTGGGAATTGATTTGCAGCAGAAATTGTTGTGCCAATTTCTAAATAATCGGTAACTCCGTCTGACCACGAAACTTTTAAATGACAGTTGTCGTCATAAACAGGTTCGTGTTTGCAGCCTGCAAGTACCAAACACAAGGCTGCCAAAGAAATGAATAAAAATTTTTTCATAATAATTTCTTTTTTAATCGTTAAATATAATAAATATAAAATAATTTTTGTTGTTAAAAAAAATGTTTTTATTTGACTGTTAGTCAAATAAAAATTAAAAGAGTACTCTTTTAATTTTTATTTGAAATATTCCTATATTGCTTTTGTGTAATTATTAAAATTTAAAAATGCAAAGGTAAAAACTTTTTTTATACAAAACAAATATTTTTATTTTTATTTTTTTAATATTCGTATATTTGCCTGAAAATTTATTATATTCTAACCCTTATTTCCTTATTTTCAATGATTTAATAAGAGAATAAGGGGTAAGTTGTATGTGTCTTTTGGCGAATAAGGACGCTTAAAAAAAAAAAAATAAGGGTTAAAGATTTTTGCACCTTTAACCCTTTATTTTTTTGGTTTTTATCTCTTATCTCTTAATGAATTTCATTACTTTTTCTCCGACAGTGAGCAGATAAATTCCCTGCTGCAAGTCCGAAACATTGATTTCTCCGCTGATTTGCTGCTGCTTCAACAAATGCCCTGTCGAATCATAAATCTTTACAGCCGTTTTTTCCGCAATTCCACCGATATACAGAATATCTGTTGCAGGATTGGGATAAATACTGATTTGCGAAAGGATTACAGTCGGAATTTCAGTAATAACGCCCTCTGCATTTGTTGTAAATGTAATATCGGCTTCGATTATATAATCATTATCACTGGGTTTTGTTGCAGTTACAATAATATGGAATGTATACGGCGTTACAGGGGTAAGATTATTAAGATTAAATACATTATTTGCGGGCATTGCTCCGCCTTCAAAAGTCCTTATAACCTCTGCTGCAATTCTTTGTCTTGGCGCGGGCTGTGTTCCCCCTTCGCTATTATCATCGCCATCTGGAACTTCATTGTTGCCTATATCTACAAATTCTACTTTTGTAATATCATAAACACCCTTTCTTATATCAAGATAGACATCTGCAAAGTAGTCGCCTGTTACTATAACAGCCGAAGAAGATACCTCCATTGTATTTTCATTCACATTTACAATTTCGGGATAATAATTTTTGCCCCAAGCAGTGAATTCAAACAATTTTACGCCGTAACCTGTACCAGCCGTTATATCTCCAATTTTTATGTATCTATATTTTTTTGTATTATCTACCAAATTTCTATAATATACATATTGCTGGTTTGGCAAAGCGGATTGTTCGCCAATAATTTCCCAGTCTTCTGTTTCTTCTTTTGCATATACTTTATAAGCACGAGGATTTGCTCCTTCCCACAACAATTCAATCATATCCAACGATAAAACTTTTCCCATATCTATAGTTAGATATTCATCAGTAGGTGTTCCTGCAAGCAAATTATCGTCAATATTTGGTATTCGCCATAAATAATTGTCATTATTTACATTGCCTATTCCGTCTATCGCGCCAGCAGGATTTAGTCCATAAGTTGTAGATGATGTGGCTATCCAACTCGTTTTATCCAAAACAGGATTGGGGAATACTGTAAAATTATAAATTATAGACGATTGAGTGAAGTTTACTCTTTCCGCTGTTGCTTTAAATGTTACAGAACCTGCCTCTGAACAGATATAGTTTCCACTGGCAATTCCCGCTTCAGGTGCTGCGCCTGTTGAAACTTCGTAAGTTAGTGATTCATAATCTGTCATTGTATTATTATATTGGTCTTTTACAGTGGTAACAAAATGAGCGGACTCATTAAATCCATAAAAAATATAATTATGGTCAAATTCCACTGTTACAGTTGCAGGAATGCGGGCTGCGCTTACATTTACAAGCGAAGAGCCTGTTTTTGTTACGTCATTATAAACAGCGGTTGCCGTGATAGTGTAAAGTCCTGTTTGTGTTGGTATAAATACGCCAGTACTTACGTCAATATCTGTTATTACAGGATCGCAACTCCAAGTAATTTCCGCATCTGCTATCGGTGTACCCAAACCATTTAAAGCCGTAGATGTGAAATTTACAGGGTCGCCAACATATCCAGTTACAGTGGCAACAGGCAATACAGTAACAGAATTTAACCCTATACCGCCATTTGGATTATATGCGCTTGTGCCATAAACTTGAAACTCTGCAAAGTTATGATCCCAGCCGCCCTTTGTTATTCCGTCATATTTTACATATCTTGCAACAGTCCCAGTAAATAAATGGTCGCTAAATTCTTGTCCTCCGCCTGATGGGATTTGTCCGCCTGTTACAACAGTTGTCCATTCTTCACCATTTTGCGACACTAAAATATTGTATGTTGCTTCTCGCGCGTTGGCATCGCCGTTCATTACTATTTTTACATTATTAACAACATATAATCCACCTAAATCTACTTGCCAATAATTAGTTTCATTCGCCTGACTTGTACGCCAACGAGTATTAAGCCCGTCATTTCCAAGTAATGCGTCTCCAAGAGAAGCCGTCGCAGGCTTATTTAATGCAAGATTTACAGCAGGGTTAAACGCATTTACCGTAACAGATGCTGTTGCAGTTTTTGCAATATCATTTTCACCATCAACATATTGGGTTGCCGTGCAAGTTACAGTGTAAGTTCCCGTTTGATATGCAGTAAATTTTCCATAACTCAAAAGTTCATTATCAGATTGGGGTTCGATTGTATAATTATATGAAATGCCCGTATTTAACTGAATATTAGTACCCGAAAACGCCTGTGCAGTAAATTCAAACGATTCGCCTTCAGTTAATGTTTTAACTACAGGAGATAATGTAATACGGTCAAGGTATTCTGTTGCAACAGTTATTGTTGCTGTTTTTACAACAATTTGTTGATTGGGAATTTCTCCAAAATTTGCAGTTAATTGAACTGTAAATTCTCCTGCTTCATTTGCAGTAAAATATCCATTAACATCAACAGTATTTGTTGTTGTTCCCAATATTTCCCATCCATAAGAAATTTTATTTTCAGGAATTTGAATGCCTGTTGAAATAAAAGCGGCTTTTTGCAAATTGGTAATATCACCCAATCCAACATTTTGGTTTTCAAATTTTAAAGAATCAAAAATAATCGATTGCGAGTCGTATTTGAAAACTAATGAGCCATTGTTTTCAGGTAGTAGACTGTTTACCGAAATTCCTAAATTGCGAACATCAATTCCGTTTGAAAAAGTTTGCAATTCTGCTGCGGTTTTACCCATTAGTTCAGCGTAATCCCAAACAAGATATTCGTAGTTATAAACCGTATGATTGTTAATTTCCTGAGTCCCGATTAAAGTAAGCGGGCGGGAGATATTGTTGGTATTCCAAGAAAAACCATAAGTCCCGCAAAAATAAGGTTGTCCTATCCATAATGGGTTTGCAGTTGCAAAGCAAACTACAAAAGGCATTGCAGTATTAAGGGTGTCTCTTACCGGTCCACCAACAGGTTGTATCCCTGCCACTCCTTCTACGGATGCTGTATTTGTAATTGGTTTTGCATTAATTGCAAGGACGGCATCATTTCCTGTAAGGATATTATCAAGGTCCGTTCTGATACCTATTTGATTTCCCTGTACTGCATTTGCACGAACGCCATCACCATATCCTATAAAAACGTCTATCCCTGATATAGTTAAACGTTCAAATGGAGTTAAGCCAAAAAACCATGCATATTGACCCACTTCTACATCAATTTTAAATGTATATGTGGTACCATCATCGAAGGTTCTGTAGAAACCTCCTCGGTTGGCTTCGCAATATTCCCACGATTTATGAAATTTGTGAGTGTTGCTGTCTTCGATATACAGGAAAGGGTCTGTAACAGAAGTGTCTAAAATATCAACCGTAATTGTAATTCCATAACCAAACGGAAACATTCCGTTTTCATTGTAGGAAATATTAACAAGTTGCGCCGACATTTTACCGCCGCTGAGCAGCAAAAGCATTGCTGCAATAAAAAAAGTAGATTTTTTCATGATAAATTAGTGTTTTTTAAGGTTATTTTTTTATAATAATAAGTAAAAATATGTTAAAGTTATTTTTTAAAGCGGGCATTAGCCCGCTTTAAAATAAAGAGTATATACTCTTTATTTTAAAATTTTTTCAGGTTTTTCAGTTTATGTTTAAATCAAAATAATTCTCCATGCAAAGATACATCTTTTAGATAAAAGTTATAAAGTCTTTTTAACTTTAACATTATATAAAAACAAATTTGCGTATTGTTGTCGTAATTATTTACAAAAATAATATGTTTTTTAGCAGTTTTTTTATGAAAAAATATGTTTTTGTATTGAAATATTTTGTAATTTTCCCCTTTGAAGATACAAAAATCCAATTTGAAAATTTGAGGATTTGAGGATTTGAAAATACAATTTGAATATTTGAATATTTTTGGATTTTAATTTCAAATTTTCAAATCCTCAAATTTTCAAATTAATAATTATTATGCGTTTGTGTGTAATTAAAAATTTTATGCTAACTTTGCACTTATAATTAAAAATGATAATTTTTCTATGAACTTCCGCCTCACTTCATCATATCTCCCCTCTGGCGACCAGCCGCAAGCAATCGAGGAACTTGTGCGCGGAGTGGAAAACGGCACAGACTTCCAAACGCTACTCGGCGTTACGGGGTCGGGCAAAACTTTTACAATGGCTAATGTCATTGCCCGCCTCAACCGCCCCGTGCTTATTATCAGCCACAACAAAACCCTCGCAGCGCAACTTTACAGCGAATTTAAGGCGTTTTTCCCAGAAAACGCAGTCGAATATTTTGTGTCATACTACGATTATTATCAGCCTGAGGCGTATTTGCCCGCCACCGACACATATATTGAAAAAGACTTGGCGATTAATTCCGAAATCGAAAAACTGCGACTTTCGGCAACATCGCAACTGCTGTCGGGGCGAAATGATATTATAATTATTTCCTCTGTGTCGTGTTTATACGGTATCGGCAACCCGGAAAATTTTAGAAGCAACACAATTTCAATCGTTTGCGGGGAAAAATTGGGGCGCGATAATTTTCTCAAAAAACTGATTACGGCGCAATATTCGCGTAACGAAATTGACCTGAATCTCGGAAATTTCCGCGTAAAAGGTGATACAGTTGATATTTTTCCCGCTTATGCAGATTATATTTTGCGGGTAATTTTTTGGGGAGATGAGGTAGATTCCATCGAAAAGATTGACGCGGTTTCGGGTCAGAAAATCGCTGATTTTGAGGAGTTTATGCTTTATCCTGCAAATATTTTCGTTATTACGCAAGAGCAAATTAATTCCGCTTTGGATAAAATTGCGCTTGATTTGGGACAACAGGTTGATTATTTTAACGAAATAGGCAAACCATACGAGGCAAAACGGCTTTATGAGCGCGTAAATTACGATATTGAAATGATTAAGGAAGTCGGTTACTGTTCGGGCATCGAAAATTATTCACGCTATTTCGACAACCGCCCCGAAGGCTCGCGACCATTCTGTCTGTTCGATTATTTTCCTGAAAATTTTGTGGTTTTTGTTGATGAAAGCCACGTTACCATTCCGCAGGTTAGGGGAATGTACAGCGGCGATTATTCCCGCAAAAAAAATCTTGTGGAATACGGCTTTCGCCTGTCTGCTGCGATTGACAACCGCCCTTTGAAATTTGAGGAGTTTGAGGGACTTGTGCCAAGAGCGGTTTTTGTGAGCGCAACACCCGCCGATTATGAATTGCAAAAATCGCAGGGCGTTGTAGTTGAGCAGATTGTACGACCGACTGGACTTTTAGACCCGAAAATCGAAGTCCACCCGACAGACAATCAAATTGACGATTTAATGGAGGAAATTGCAGTTAGAGTTGAAAAAAAAGAGCGTGTTTTGGTAACAACTTTGACCAAACGAATGGCGGAGGAACTTGACACTTATTTGCGCAAAAACGGCGTAAAATGCAATTATATTCATTCTGACGTGGAAACTTTGGACAGAGTGCGGATTTTAGAGGAACTGCGCAACGGCGATTTTGACGTGCTTATAGGCGTAAATCTGCTGCGCGAGGGGCTCGATTTGCCGCAAGTGTCGCTTGTGGCAATCCTTGATGCCGACAAAGAGGGCTTTCTCAGAAATCACCGCAGCCTCACGCAAACCGCAGGTCGCGCTGCCCGCCACCTCAACGGAATGGTGATAATGTACGCCGACAAAATTACCCAAAGTATGCGCCTCACCATTGACGAAACCAACCGCCGCCGCTCCAAGCAAATGGCTTATAATGAGGAACATAACATCACGCCGCAGCAAATTATCAGCAGAACACAATCGGCTTTTGGCAAAAAAACTGTTTCTTCAGAATTTTACATTGAGCCAGAAAAAACAAGCCTTATTATCGACCCTGTAATAAAAAATATGCGACCCGTCGATATTGACAAAGCGATAGAGCGCGCCCGCAAAAATATGACTGCCGCTGCCGCCAAACTCGAATTTATCGAGGCTGCGCAATGGCGAGATGAGATGCTGAAATTGGAGGAGTTACGGAATAAAAATTAAGGAAATGGGGCTGTATTAAATTTGAAAATTTGAGGATTTGAAAATTTGAAAATGCAAAAATACAATTTGAGGATTGGGGAATTTTAATTTTAAATCCTCAAATTTTTAAATATTCAAATCTTCAAATCCTCAAATTGCATTTTTGCATTTTCAAATCTTCAAATTTTCAAATTGTATTTGTATTTCTTATCTATTGTATTCCACGCACATTTTCAGCCTGTTATTCAGTTTTTCCGCTTGCAACAACTCTTCCAAAGTTAAGTGCATACGATAACACCAAAAATTATCGGGGTTGTCGGGATTATTGATACGCTCACTTTGAAAATCTGGATTTGCAGTGCTGCTTTCCATTGCCATATAGTCCTGCAAAGGAATTATAGCAAACATAGAATTGCCCCTAAACTGCTCGCTTACAATCTTTTCCACAATTTCGGGCGTGCAATTTTCGGGTGCAGCACCGTAAATTTGCAGCATAGAATTGTAAAACCGTTGCGTTTGCTCATTATTTTCCACCCACCAAGCGCGAATTGGCGACATATCGTGCGTGCCTGTGCTGCAAACCGAAAAATAGGGCGTATGGTTGGAATTTATAAACTCCTCCGCAGGATTTTTCGGCATTCGCTGAATTTCGAGAGAAAGAATATGCAGTTTTTGCATAACCTCAGGCACAGAATCAGGCACCATTCCCAAGTCCTCACCGCAGACAAGCATATTGGTTGCAGAGAGCAAAATCGGAAGTTTTCGGAGCGCGTTTTCTCTCCAAAATTCATTGTGGCGCACAAAATAAAATTCATTGTACAGCCGTTCAAATGCCTGTTTATCAGCGTATTGCAAAGAATTACAGGCATAAGATTTTAGCAACGAAATTCGCGGGTGAAAATGATTTTTTTTGTTCAAATCCTCAATAAAAATTACTTCGCAATGTAACCGCAAAAGATTTTTCAGTACCTCGTCTGCACTGTTTTTGAATTTCTTTTTTGGAAAATTTTGAATTAATTTTTGTTGAGTGTCAAATGCTTTTTTGAAACGAAGGAGGTCATTCCCGCAATGAGAGGAATAAGCATCAAAAAATATTTCTACAACACTACTACAATTTTCGCCAAATAGTTGATTTACAATATCTTGTGTAATGAACGGTTTTGTAAAATGTTCTACGTCAAATTTCACACCATAACTCTCTATCTCGTTGATACTCAGCGGTAAAGCGGGATTAAAATAGCCTAAAAGTCCCCATTTTGCAGTTTTTGGAATTTCCCAAATTCTGAAAAAGCCCAAAATATGGTCAATTCTAAACGCATCAAAATATTCTGCCATATTTGCAAAACGCTGTTTCCACCAATTATAGCCGTCTTTCGCCATATTTTCCCAATTATAAGTTGGAAAAAACCAATTTTGCCCTGTTTCCGAAAAGTCGTCAGGCGGCGCGCCCGCACACTTGGCTAAGTTGAAAAGCGAGGGCGAAATCCACGCATCCACACTTTGCGCGCTAATGCCAATCGGCAAGTCGCCTTTGAGCGCAACTCCATGAGAATGAAGGTATTGACGCGCCTCAGAGAGTTGCTTTGCAAGATGAAACTGCGCAAAATAGTACAAACCTACTTTCTCCGCATTTTTCTCTGCAAAATCGTTGATTTTTTGCTGCGAATAAACCGCAAAATCACCCCATTTCTCAAAGTCCAAAGTGCCGTAACTATCTCTCATACAGCAAAATACAGCGTAAGGCAAAAGCCAGTGTGAATTTTTACTAAAAAACTCGCGAAAGTCATCATTTGCAAGATTTTCGATGCCTTTTTGAGTAAAAAATTCTGACAAATACGCCCATTTTAATTTATAAACCGCTGCATAATCTACAAAAGGTTTGATATTCAGTTTTTTACGCTCTTTTTCGTAGAATTTTTGCCGAGTTTTGTCCGCTAATTTTCCAACTTCTAAAACATTCAGATATAGCGGGTGCAAGGCATAAACCGAGTTCGCTTTATATGGATAAGAGTCTGAATTTGAGTAAGTTGCGGTGGTGTCGTTAATCGGCAAAATCTGAATAATTTTTTGCTCTGTTTTTACCGCCCAATCGGCTAAAAGTTTCAAATCTGAAAATTCGCCCACGCCCCAATCCTGACCGCTACGCAACGAAAACACAGGCACAGCAACACCCGCCGCTTTCCATTGGTTTTGTCCGCGAAATTGTGTGCTATATTGCAGATAATCAGCCTCTTGCGCAATTCTTACAGTTCTATTTTCGCTATTTTCCCAACGCAAAATTTGATTTGTTTTTTTATTAAAAACCAAAAATTTGAACTCAAAATTTTGCGGTAAATCCGAAAAATTTATGCTCAAAAAATTGTGAAACAATTTTGTGCGTTTCAGAGGCAAAAAATCGTTCCAATTTCCAAGTTTTTCGCAATTCCCCGAAATTCCAATACACAAATCTTTTTCCAAAGCGGGCAATTCTACGTCAAAATTTACGGCTTTTTTTTCAAGTATCTGATTTTCAGCCTTTTGATTAGAAAAATAACACTCGCTAAAAGGTTTAGTATAAAATGGTTTTGCGAAATTTAGAAAAAGAAATTCGTCAAAAATTACAAGATTTTTTGCGTCTTTTTCAATTTCCAAAATGTGTTCTTCTCTGTCTTCTGACAACACAACATTCTGATTTTTAATAATATACGAATATTGCAGATGTTCTGCAAGCGGTATTTCCACCTCGCAACGCCACAAAAAATTCTCCGTATATTGCAGCGCAATTTCCTTTTGAGCAATATTCACAAAAAGATTTTGCCCAAAAACAGTTTTACATATTACGTTAAAAGTTATTTTCATTTGAATTATATTTTTTCAACCCCATTTCCAACACTTTTAATGCCTTTTTCAACTCCTCTTTTTCCAAAACGTAGGCGATACGCACTTGATTTTTGCCGTTTTCGGGGTTGGAATAAAAGCCAGACGCGGGCGCAAGCATCACAGTTTGCCCCTCGTAACTGAAATCCGACAGCAGCCACGCGCAAAACTTGTCGCAGTCGTCAATCGGCAACTCGGCAATGGTGTAAAACGCGCCGTTAGGCAGCGGCGAAAAGACGCCGTCAATATCATTTAAACCGTTGATTAACAGGTTTCTACGCTCAATATATTCATTATAAACATTTTCTAAATAACTTGCAGGCGCATCAAAGGAAACCTCCGCCAGAATCTGCCCCAAAAGCGGCGGCGAAAGACGAGCCTGACAATATTTCAGCACCGTTGCCAAAAGTTCCTTATTGCGCGAAATCAACGCGCCGACACGAATACCACATTCGCTGTAACGCTTTGAAAATGAGTCGCATACAATTACGTTTTGCTCAATTTCCGCAAGTTTCAATGCGGAAAAATGCGGCTCTGCGGAGTAAAAGAATTCGCGATAAACCTCGTCTGCAAACAGCCATAAATCGTACTTTTTTACCAATTCGCAAATTTTAAGCAACTCGCTTTCGGAATAGGTGCAGCCTGTCGGATTATTTGGGTTGCAAATCAAAACCGCCTTTGTTTTAGGTGTGATAAGTGCCTCAAAATCAGCAATATCGGGCAATGCAAATCCGTTTTCAATTTTGGAAATTAGCGGAGTAACTTTAATGCCTGCCATCTGCGCAAATGAGTGGTAATTTGCATACGCAGGCTCGGTAATAATCATTTCGTCTCCCTCGTTCATACACGCCATAAAGCCAAATAGCAACGCCTCCGATGCGCCTGTGGTAATGATAATTTCGCTCGGCGAAAGTTCCGCGCCAAGCGTTTTGTAGTATTCCGCCATTCGCTCGCGCAGGCTCAAAAAACCTTCCGAGGGGCTGTATTCCAGCGTTTTACGGTTGATTTTCGAGAGTTCTTGCAGCGCGATTTCGGGTGTCGGCAGGTCGGGCTGCCCAATGTTCAAGTGATGTACTTTGATGCCGTTGCGCTTAGCGTTTTCCGCGAGAGGCGCAAGTTTTCTGATTGGCGAGGCAGGCAAAATCCTGCCGCGTTCTGATATTTTTGTCATAGTGTTAGTTGAAAGTTTTTTTCAGGTTGCAAAGGTAGCATAAAATTTTCAATTATACACAACCTTATACAAGTTTTTTCTAAAAAATTATTTCGGAAAGGTACAAAAAAAATCTTAAAAAGATTATTGTATAATAAAAATAATTTTGTATTTTTGCACCATATTTTTAATTACAAAATTTTTACGATTATGGCACACTATTTAGACCCTAAAAGCGATTTGGTTTTTAAACGCATTTTTGGCGAACATAAAAACCTGTGTATCAGTTTGTTGAACAGTAT
>JAISYF010000072.1 GCA_031270065.1 Prevotellaceae bacterium
GAACGCAAGCATAAATAAAACTGTGCAGATTACAAATTATTACGCAAGTGGGCTGATGTGGGATTACCCAATTACAGCACCGCAGCCATATACTTATAATGGCAAGGAGTTTATTGACTACGGTTTTGATGTATATGATTACGGTTTCAGAGGCTACTATGCAGCGACAGGCAGATTTACAAGCATAGACCCGATGTGTGAAAAGACGTATGCAATAAGCCCATACGCCTACGCAAGCAATAATCCAGTGAATAATATAGATTTTATGGGGTTATGGACTTGCGGAACAGCAACGCAGACTTCTGGAAATTTTAGCATGAGCAATGACATTTATGTCGGAGTAGATATTTCGGAGTTTGTTGAAAACGAAGATGTACTTGTAGGAAACAGTGATTTAAGTTTATACGACTTGTTTACAAGTGGATTGTTTGGCGGCGGTGGCAGAAGATATTTTAATCATTATGAAAAATATAGGAGATTTTATTTTTATTAAAGCATATCTATACTATGGAAAGTATAAAAAAGAATTGCCTTTTGAAAGAGGGTTGCTTGTGTTATTTATTAGTAGAGCGTGCTATTCATCTTTTATAATAGTAGTAATAGATAGAATAACCAATGGTTTTTTATTTCGTTATATTTCCAAAATTTGGGATATTGAAATTATGGGGCATTCTATTATAGGTTATTTTATGCTTTTACTTTTGGCACTATTTTCATATTTTGACATAAAACGATATGGAAAAGATGAGTATATAAATATTCTAATTGAAAAATATGGAAGTAAGTACGAGAAAATTAAAGGGTGGGTATTTGTGTTTTTACCTTTTATTTTCTTGGTTTTTGCAGTTATCGTAACAATGATTGGAAAGGAAGTTAGAACAGGACAAGGAAAAGTATTAACGGATTGCTTTTTATGTTTTTAAAACCCACTCTCGTGGATTTTAAATCCGTGCAAGCGGATAATCAGTATGTCAAAGTTAAAAATTTAGGAAAAACAATTGGAAAAATATCCACAGGAATTGATGCTGCGTTTATCGTTGGTGATGTTCTTATAAATTCAAATATTAGTGCCTCTCATATACTTGACGCTGCTATTACAGGCGCAACTTTTATTCCTGTTGTTGGTGGGCTTATAGGCATAGGGTATTTGGTAGCAAATTTAGTAACACAAGGAATTACAGGAAATTCTATTGGCGACCATTTAGGCAATGCCGTAAGTCGTCCAATTGTTGATTAGGATTGGTAAAACCCGAAAAAATTACTTTTATGAAAGATATTAGAGATTTTATATTTATTAAATTATATATGTTTTATAATAAATTCAAATTGTCGGTTATCACCTGTAACACGCTTATAATCAATGCTTTTTGTATTGCGTTCATTGCTTATCAACTTCTATAATACTTGTTGTGCATTTAGAAATTTATTCTAAAATGTTGATTTTCAATAAAAAAAACTCTTTTTTTGCAATAATTTTCAAAAAAATGTATTACCTTTGCAGCCGAATTTTTAAGACAATATAATAAATCATAGCGAAGGGCATTGCCCTGCTGCAAATTAAAAATATTAAAAAAAAAATAATGAATTCAAATATTTTAAAACCTAATCTTATTTTTAAAAGCATCAAAATACAAAATTCTGTTACTAAATGTTTTTTTTATATAATTTTAGCATTTATTTACAATACCCCCCCCCCCCCCCCCCATTAACATTTTTTAACAATAGTTTCGGTTTTTTAATAGGGAAATTATTGGTGTGTGGCACTCTCTTTTTAACCGTTTTTCTGGTTGAAGAAAGATTTTTTTGTATTGAATATTTAATTTAATTCAAGTAGAACGATAATCATATAACTTACTATAATAAAAAATTTAAAATAAAAATGAAACATTTAAAGCACTGCCAACGAGAACATTCGCTGATTACTATCGGTCGATGGTTTGGAATGTTTCTACTGCTTACAATTCCATTAGTTAATGTTTTTTTCTTAATCAAATGGGCTTTTGTGCAAAAAATCAGCCGAACAAGACGCAATTTTGCCATTGCAGTGATAGTCTATCTGTTTGCTTTGATACTAATCGGCGTAATTTTAATGATTACTTTCAAAATTGATTTGGTAAAAACCTGCGACAGTTTTAAGCAATCGCTTTCGCCTATTGAATATGATATTGAAAAAATTGCCCTGCCTGATGAAAATTTTAAAGAAGCACAGTTGTAAAAAAAACAGGACAACACCTTGCGGTTGCCCATCAAAAAGAAGCAGATTTTAAGTGTTCGTTGTGCAACGGACACTGTAAATTTGCTTGCGCGAAAAACTGAACTGCGTCAGCAAAGGGGACTGTTTTTTCAAAAAAATATTGTAATTTTGCAACCTTAAATTTTATTTTATTCAACTTTCGCAAGTTGTTTTTAACTTGATTTCGCAAGGGATTTTAAATTTAGTATATTTGTAAGTTCTTGATTATCAGATGTTATGTGAAACATCAAAACATCAAGTTCTATTGCAAAAATTTCAGATAATTTTGTTGTTATCTCTATGATAATCAGCAAAAT
>JAISYF010000086.1 GCA_031270065.1 Prevotellaceae bacterium
ACAGAGGTTTCACAGAGAAACACAGAGTTTTTTTTAATTTCTTAATTTCTTAATTGTTTTGTACGCCACTGATTACCCTGCTCTCCCCTCTTTGATAAATGTTTCTAAACTTTTCCAAAGTTTAGCGTTTTATTGGTATTTAGCGTTTTTTTTTAAAAGCGGGCTTCGCCCGCTTTTAAAAAAGAGAGTACTCTCTTTTTTAAATTTTTTTATTGTTATTTTTTGTTTTTATAATTCGGCTGCAAAGGTAATACTTTTTTTTGTAAATTATTAAAAAAAAGATTTTTTTTTACAAAAAAAATTCTTTTTTATTGAAAATCAACATTTCCTGACTTCGCCATAGGGACATCCTGCGGGTTTTTCCAAAAATTTGGCTGAAAAAAAACACAAAAATACAATTTGAAAATGCAAAAATTCAATTTGAAAATTTGAATATTAAATTTAAAAAAAATGTTAATTATTAATTATATTTCGTATTGTGAAAAGTAATGTCATTTCGACTTCGCTCAATGACCACGTAGAACATTGACAGTACGGCAGGTTGAGCGTAGTCGAAACCAAAACCAAACTAAATGGGGACT
Organism: Prevotellaceae bacterium; assembly: GCA_031270065.1. GTDB lineage: Bacteria > Bacteroidota > Bacteroidia > Bacteroidales > Paludibacteraceae > F0058. The sequence goes on from JAISYF010000086.1 coordinate 582, forward strand.
TCTAAAATAATGGTGCAAAGATAAAACAAAATTATCAATTATTTTTTTGCAATCCCTTTGCCGTTTCCGCCAACCTTATAAATTCACGACGGTAGCCCTGTTCGTCATTATCAAGAGCAGTTTTGGCAAGATAAATTACATCGTCAAAAACGGCTTTACCAATGAAATCGGAACTTATTAAAATTTGCCCAAACATTGCAACGGCAGCGGCAAAACGGAAGTCAGACGATACATTATTTCCGCCTTTGTCAATTAACGGCAACTCAATTTTTTCACTCGTGTCGCTGTTTGGTGCTTTGTAGCGCAGTTTTATCGTCAGCAATTCCTCCGACTGAACAATCTGTTTTTCCTCCATTTTTTTGTTTTTTTGATATTTTAAATCGTCAATTTTGCCTGCATTTGTAAATTTTACTCCGACAGGCACAATTTCATAAAACGCTGTAACAGAATGTCCTGCGCCCATTTCGCCTGCATCTTTTTTGTCGTCATTAAAATCCTCGTCATTCAAAAGTCGGCTTTCGTAACCGATTAAGCGGTATGCCTGAACGTGCTGCGGATTAAACTCAATTTGCAGTTTTACGTCTTTTGCAACAGCATACATTGTTGCACCGAACTCATTTGTCAAAACCCTGTTCGCCTCTTGCAGATTGTCGATGCAGGCGTGGTTTCCGTTGCCTTTTTGCGCCAAAACCTGCATTTTGCTGTCTTTGTAATTGCCCATTCCATAGCCCAAAATTGTAAGGAAAATTCCTGATTTTCGTTCTTTTTCAATTAAACTTTCAAGTCCTTCGTTTGACGAAACGCCCACGTTAAAATCTCCGTCTGTGCAAAGAATTATGCGGTTGTTACCGTCTTTTATAAAATTATTTTCGGCAATTTTGTATGCAAGTTGAATGCCTGCTCCGCCAGCCGTAGAGCCGCCTGCGGTAAGTTTGTCCAATGCTTCGCGGATTTTCTGTTTGTCTGCGCCAGAAATTGATGGCAGCACTTCGCCCGCCGAGCCTGCATAAACCACAATCGCTACTCTGTCCTGTTCTCGCAAGTTGTTTGTCAGCAATTTTAAAGACGATTTCACAAGTTCCAATCTGTTTGCACCCCACATAGAACCAGACACGTCAATCAAAAACACAAAATTTGATGCAGGCAGGTTTTCGCTTGGTATCTCTTTGGCTTTCAAGGCGATACGCACCAAACGATGTTCTTTATTCCAAGCACATTCGCCAACTTCCGCCGAAATTTTTATCGGCTCTTTGCCTGTTGGTTTTTCGTAATTATACGAAAAATAGTTGATTAATTCCTCTGTACGCACAGCATCAGCAGGTGGTATTTGTCCCTGATTGAGAAAACGGCGCACGTTGCTGTAAGATGCTGCATCTACGTCAATCGAAAAAGTAGAAAGAGGCACGTCTTTTGCAAATTTAAACCGATTTTCAGAATTATGCGAATAATCCTCTGCCTTTTGATTGTTGTAATCGTGTGGAGCGGGCATATATGCGTAATTCGCAACCACATCGTATGCCTGATAAATCTTGTCTGCTCTTACCGTATGAGCATCACCGACATAGCCTTTGCCTCTTTTTGCTGTTCCATACCCAACCACCGAAACTTCCTCCAAAACCGTCTCGTTTGGTTCAAGTTGCACATTAATTTTTGCACCTGCAACCTTAATTTCTTGCGTTTTGTAGCCGCTGTACGAAAAAATTAGCGTTTTTCCAACTTGCGTTTTAATGGAATAATTGCCATTTACGTCAGAAATTGCGCCGTTTTTGCCGTCTTTTTCTGTAATTGACACGCCAACAAGTTCTGTGCCGTCAGATTGGTCGGTAATTTTACCTGTAACGGTAATTGCCTCATTTACAGCGGATAAGAGCGTGAATGTTACCGCAATCGCTACCAATAATTTTGAAATTTTAATGATTTTCATAATAACTAAATTTTAAAAATAAAAAAAAATTATAAATTCTAAAATATAGATGCAAATTTATTTATTTTTCCACAAATTATTTTTAACTTTGCAGAAAAATTTTTGATAAAATTGTGGTATAGTAAAAAAATATCGAAATTCACTGACGAGGAACTGCTGATAGGCGCAATAAGCGAGCAAAATTCCGTCTTTTTCGGCGAGTTGTACAACCGCTACATTCCTCTTTTATACGGCGTTGCGCTCAATTATCTGCAAAATGCAGACAATGCGAAAGACGCTGTTATGAGCCTTTATGAAAATATTGCGCCAAAAATTGCAAGTTATGATATTATTGCGTTCAAAACTTGGATTTATTCGGTTATGAAAAATCATTGTTTGCAAATTTTGCGAAAAGATAAAACCGAAATTTTTGTAGATTTTAGTATAAATTTTGTGGAAGATGACGAAATTTTGCATCTTTTAAATGAAAAAGATGAGCAAGACGAGCGTTTGCCGACATTAAAAATGTGCATCAAAAAACTGCCTGTTGAGCAAAGAGTATCGGTACTCAGGTTCTTTTTTGAGGAAATGTCTTATCAAGATATTGCAGACAGCACAGGCTACGACTTGCTTAAAGTAAAATCGTACATTCAAAACGGCAAACGAAATTTGAAAATTTGCGTAGAAAAAAACAGTAAATGAATTTAAAAACATACATAGAGGGAAAACGCAACGGGCAAGAGATAAACGCTCTTGAACGTAAAGCATTGGAAGACAGGTTTTTAGAGGAGGCTTTGAATGGTTATGACAACATAAAAGGCAGCCACTCCGAAAATATTGCGGTGTTGCAGCAGAGCATTTTGCAGCAAAAACCGCAGACCGTTTTTCCGAAATATTTTGCTATTGCCGCCTCTGTTGCGTTGCTGCTCGGCTTTGGTGCGTTTTTGGCGTTGAATTTTGATAATTTATTCCCAAAAAAATATTTTATTGCAAAAAATATTTTGCAAAAAACCGAAAATAACAGTTTTCAAAATTTTGATAAAATAAAAATTGATACAGCAGAATTTAAAAATTTAATTGTAAAAACTGAAAAAGAGGATTTTATTGCGCCAAATTTTGACAGTGTAACAGGTTTTGATGATAGAGATTTTTTTGAAAGTATAGAAAAAACTGACCATTTTGATGCTGCAAAAGAAGTGGAAAAATCAATAGTTTCTGTTGATACCAATTCGCAAATATTGATTGCGCTGGCTGAAAATGAAAATATATTAAATGAAGTTGCTGTTGGCTACGGCACACAAAAAAGAAAAGATATAACTCCCTCCGAAAAAACAAAAAAACCTGAGCCGATTATCGGTGCGAGAGCATATAAAAATTACCTCAAAAAGAATATCAACTACTCAATAAACGCAGACGGAAAGAGCGTTAAAGGCAAAGTTACGGTTGTTTTCTCAGTTGATACATTAGGACACCCGACAAATATTCGAGTAACAAAACCGCTCTGCCCTGAGTGCGACAAAGAGGCTGTCCGCCTGATAACAAACGGCAGTGCTTGGACTCAAAGCAGCATAGAGGCAGAGGTGGAAATAATTTTTTAAAAACACAATGTTATTGATGGTTATTGATAGTTATTTGTAGTTATTGATGGTTATTGATAGTTATTCGTAGTTATTAATGGTTATTGATAGTTATTTGTGGTTATTTTATTGTAAAAAACTAATAATAACAATAAATAACGCGAAGCAAATAACTGTTAATAACTATTAATAACTATCAATAACAATAAATATTATGAATATCAAACGCATAGACCGCTACATTTTCAGCAATTTTATAACGCTGTTTTTTGTTACGTTTTTCATTTGCCTTTTTATCGTGGTTATGCAATTTGTGTGGTTGCACGTCGATGAATTGATTGGCAAAGGAATACCGCTTGGTATTTTATTGCGTTTTTTTTACTATGCCTGCCTCACATCAACGCCAGTCGCGATGCCGCTGGCGATATTGCTCGCTTCGTTAATGACATTCGGCAATCTTGGAGAGCGTCTCGAACTGCTGTCTATGAAAACTGCGGGAATTTCGCTTTTTAGGATAATGCGTTCGCTGATAATTTTTATCTCGTTTGTGGTAATAGGTGCATTCTTTTTTTCAAATAATGTGATACCGATTGCGCAGAAAAAAATGTGGGTGCTGATGTTTTCGTTCCGCCAAAAATCGCCTGAATTGGAAATTCCTACGGGCGAATTTTACTCAGGTATTCGCGGAATGAACATTTATGTCAGGCATAAAGATGCCAAGAAAAAAGCCCTTTGCGATGTAATGATTTACGACTACACAAACGGCTTTGAAAACGCCAATGTTACCACCGCCGACACGTTGCGGATTTCCACCACAGAGGACAAAAAGAATCTGGTTATTTCGCTAATAAACGGCGAATATTTTGAAAATCTGCAAAAGCAAATGACAGGGCAAAACAACACGCCATACCGCCGCGAAACTTTTGAAAAAAAGGATTTGCTGCTTGATTTTGACTCTAATTTTCAAGAACTTAACGATGATATTTTTGATAATCAGCATATCAGCAAAGATTTTCAAAAACTGAGCAAAGATATTGATTCTATAAATATTGTTCGTGATAGTTTGAAAGACGCTTATGCCGAAAATCTTGTAAAAAACCGCCTTTTTGAAAAAGCCTACCAGCCGACTTACATTGAGCGCAGAGATAGTTTGCCGATAAAATTTTCCGAAAAAACGATAAACACAGACTCATTATTCCTGTCCTCGTCGCAAGAGGAAATGAAACGCATCGCCTCCACCTCGGTGCAGAAAATGCAGAACGTAATATCTGATGTGCAGTACAACACCATTGTGATTAACGATGCGGATAACTATTTTGTACGGCACGATATTGAGTGGCACAGAAAATTCACGCTCTCGTTTGCCTGCCTGATATTCTTTTTTATCGGTGCGCCTTTGGGTGCGATTATCGGCAAAGGCGGCTTGGGAATGCCAGCCGTTGTATCAATAGTTCTGTTCATAATCTACTATATAATAGATACTTACGGACAAAAAATGGGGCGTGAAAATGTTTGGTCGGTTTGGCAAGGAATGTGGCTCAGTTCGTCAATCCTGCTGCCGATAGGCATATTTTTGACCTACAAAGCGGCGACAGATTCCGAAATATTTAGAAATGAAACATACATCAAAATTTTCGATACCTCAAAAGAATTTTTTATAAAAATCTTAAAATTAAAAAAAAATAGATAATGAAAAAGATTTTTGCAACTTTGCAGCGTGAAAATATTTTAATAAATTTATTTTAAATTTTAAGATTATATTGACAACACATCGGGCAGATTTGGCGTTAGCATCACAATCACAGGCGATTGGACTTCGTACATTAGTAACCACGCCAAGTGGATTTTTATAAATCCAAGCAGTAGCAAAACAGGAACGTACAACATTCAGATTGCGCTTGACGAATTTTTAAACGCAACAGATTTTTCAAAATTTTGTTGCGCTTTTTATTCCTCAATTCATACTCCAAAATTTTACTGATAACTATCGGTATTATAATTCCGAAAAAATTTGTACCTTTGTAGCAATTTTTTTAAGAAAAAAACGTTTTATCTTGTATAAAACATTTTATTATGAAGTTAAAATCTTGTTTTTGTGTTATATTGTTGATTATCACGAGTTTATTCTTTTCAAAGGCATATTCTCAAAAATATAAATACACGAAATATTATCTTGAAACGGGCATTTTGGGTGGCGGTAGTTTTTATTTGGGCGATGTAAATGAGATGCTTTTTAAAAATTTGTTGCCGACTTTTGGCGGTTTTGTGAAGTATAAATTTAATGGACATTGGGAACTCAAATTGCAATCCACCGCAGGACAGGCAGGTGTTGGCGTGTTTGACGGCAAATTTCGCCGAACAACCTTTACAGATGTGGCTGCCTATGCAGAATTTAACTTTTTTAACTTTGCGGCAGGTAAACTCGAACCCGCATCATCGCCTGTTTCGCCGTATATTTTTGTGGGAATTGGAGTAAGTTTCTTTAACGAAAAAGTTGTGCCGATAGTGCCATTCGGGCTTGGCGTAAAGTATCATTTCGGCAAACGTTGGAATATCGGCGCATATTGGGGCGCAACAAAAACACTGTGGAACGACAATTTTGACCTCGTTGATAACCCGCTCGGCTTAAACGCAGGAATGTGGAACAACAATGATTGGTATTCGACTTGCGGTGTATATATTGCAATAAATTTCTGGGAAAAATGCGCTGCGTGCATAGATGGAAGAAAAAAAAATAATTATTATAAAAGATAGAATTTTATTAAAGTTTAAAAATGGAAATGGAAATGGAAAGACAACGGTGTAGAAAAATATATTAAATTGCAATAAAAAGGAAAATTAAAACTTGATTTATCTTATGAAAGAATGATTGCCGAAAAAGAGCAAGGCGCGATGACTTGGTTTTTGTTCGCAATAATAAAATAGTTTCGGTAAGATTATGAATTTTAAAGAAAAAATAAACAAATCTTTTCTTCCGCGCCATATTGCGATAGTGATGGACGGGAACGGCAGATGGGCGAAATATAAAGGTTTTGACCGCCTTTTTGGGCATTCCAACGGTATTAAAACCGTTCGGCAAATCACAGAGGCGGCAGTGGAAATAGGACTTGAATATCTTACACTCTACACTTTTTCTACGGAAAATTGGAATCGCCCTGAAAAAGAAATTGCAGGAATAATGCGGCTTTTGGTAGAAAGCATCGAAAAAGAAACGCCCACATTTCATCAAAACAACGTGCGCCTGCTTGTAATCGGCGACCTCTACCGCCTCCAAGATGACGTGCGGGCAAAATTGCAGGGCTGTATCACGGAAACAAGCAAAAACACAGGGCTTTCGCTTGTGCTGGCATTGAGTTATTCATCGAAATGGGAAATTATAAAAGCGTTTAAAGACATTATTTTTGATTTGAAAAATGGTAAGTTTGATGAGGATTTTATTGATGAACGGTTGATTTCAGAATATCTTACCACACGCAATATTCCCGACCCCGACATGCTGATTAGAACGGGCGGCGAGGTGCGGATTAGCAATTTTTTGCTGTGGCAGGCGGCATATTCGGAACTCTTTTTTACCGATGTTTTTTGGCCTGATTTCACAAAAGAAAATTTTTATGAAATGATTGTAGAATATCAAAACAGAGAACGCAGATTTGGAAAAACAAGCGAACAGGTTTCAATTAAAAATTAAAAGAAAATGCAAAAAAATCGATTATATTATGGCGACAATCTCGAAATTATTCCGAAAATTCCTTTGGAAAGCGTTGATTTGTGCTATATCGACCCGCCTTTTAATTCCAACAGAGATTACAATCTGATTTATAATAATGTTGGCAAAGAAGACAAGGCGCAAGTTCAGGCATTTACAGATACTTGGGAGTGGGACAATGCCGCAATAGACGGTTATAACGAAATTATATCAAATGAAAATAATTTTTATACTTTGCAAACCGTCAATTTGATTGAGGCGTTGTACAAAATTCTCAAACAGGGAAATTTGCTTGCTTATATAGTTAGTATGACTCAGCGGATTGCTCATATTTATCGAGTGTTAAAGCCAACAGGCAGTTTTTATTTGCATTGCGACCCTACTGCAAGCCACTATTTAAAGTTAGTTTTAGACAGCATTTTTTGTCCAAAAGGAGGTGATTTTCGCAACGAAATAGCGTGGTGCTACAAATCGCGACCTCAATCAAAAAAATATTTTGGAAAAAAACACGATGTTATTTTCTTTTATACAAAAAGCAATAAATACACGTTTAATTGGGCAGATGTTGCTCGACCATTATCTGAGAGCACAAAAAAAAAATATCGGCTTATTGATGAAAACGGCAGAAAATATCGTTTGCAAGGGCGCGGAATAAAAGGCAGTCCTGTTTGCTCGGCAAAAGATGTTGATATAAAATGGGAACAAACCAATCCAGAACTTGTTGTACGCGACTATTTAGACGAAAAAATTGGTGTTGCGCTTGAAGATTGGTGGGAAATTGATATTATAAATCAGTCGGCAAAAGAGCGTTTGGGGTACAGCACTCAAAAGCCAGAAGCCCTTTTGGAACGAATTATTGAGGCTTCGAGCAACGAAAGCGATGTGATTTTAGACGCTTATTGCGGTTGCGGAACAACGGTTGCCGTAGCAGAAAAATTAAAACGCAGATGGATTGGAATTGACATAACATATCAAAGTATATCGTTGATACTCAAGCGTTTAGAGGAAAAGTTTGAAAATGGCAAGCAACTTATAGAAGATATAAATCTTGCGGGAGTTCCCCAAGATTTGGAAAGTGCAAGAGCATTGGCAAATAAAAAAGACGACCGCACGCGCAAAGAGTTTGAAAAATGGGCGATTCTTACATTTGCAAACAATCGCGCTTATATCAACGAGCAAAAGGGAGCGGACAAAGGTATTGACGGCATTGCAAAAATGGCGGTAAGTGCGGAAGAGTCAAAAGATGTTTTGTTTTCGGTGAAATCGGGCAAAGTTGATGTGGCGCAAATTCGCGATTTTCGCGGAACGATTGAACGCGAAGGGGCGGCATTGGGATTTTTTATTACATTGCAAAATCCAACAAAGCCAATGTTGCAGGAGGCGCGTGATGCAGGACAATTTAACAATCCTTTGATTGACAGAAAAATAGACAAAATACAGATTGTTACCATTGAACAAATACTAAAAAAAGAAAGAATGTCTTTGCCTTTAATGCGTGATATTTTGAAAAAGGCGCAACGGCAACAGTCTGATGTCAGAAATTTAATTGAATTTTAGAAAAATAAATAATAATAAATATATAATGAAAAAATTATTAATTTTAATACTGCTGTCGGCGTTTTTTTGCACAGGTTTTGCGCAGGAAAACGATACTGTAAGCGTACAAAACGAAAACGCAATCAGTTATGATGCAGTGAAAAAACTCATAATTGCCGATATAAAAGTTACGGGCGACATAACGCACGAGGACTATGTGGTAATCGGCTTTTCGGGGCTGTCGGTTGGACAGGAAATTTCCGTTCCAGGAAGCGAAATTTCCTCTGCTGTGAGCCGTTTTTGGAAACAGGGCTATTTTTCGCAAGTGCAAATTTTGGCTGATAAAATCACCAACGACAGCGTTTGGCTTAATATTTCGTTGATGCAACGCCCGAAAATTTTACAGATAACCTATTACGGCGTAAAAAAAACGGAAAAAGAGGACATTGAAAAAAAGATAAATATGTCGAAAGGCGATTATCTGACAACCGATTTATTGGACAGAATAAAAATTCAGATTAAGAAATTTTTTGCCGAAAAAGGTTTTGAAAATAGTGAGGTGAATGTTTATCAAAAAAATGATAACGCAGGCAGTGTTGCGCTTGATATTAATGTAGAAAAGGGCGCAAAAGTTAAGGTACACGAAATCTATGTTGCTGGCAATAAGGCTCTTAGCGTGCGAAAAATTGACAAAGCAATGAAAAAGACACACCGTTCCACCGATATTTTTAATATTTTTAAAAGTAAAAAATTTATAAAAAGCGAATACGAAAACGATAAAAATTTGGTTGTTGCAAAATATAATGAGATTGGTTACCGCGATGCCGAAATTTTGAGCGACAGCGTTGTGCATACAGACAGCGCGCACGTTGATATTTATTTGAAAATAGATGAAGGCAAAAAATATTATTTCGGTGATATAACTTGGATTGGCAACACCATTTATCCAAGCAGTGTGCTTTCGATGTATCTGAACATCAACAAAGGCGATATTTATAACCTCAAACATTTGGAAAAACGGCTTAAAAGCGACGAAGACGCTGTTTCTTCGCTGTATAACGATAACGGTTATCTTTTTTTTCAGATTGACCCCGTTGAAAGCAGCATTGTCGGCGACACGATAAATTTTGAAATGCGAATATACGAGGGCAGACCCGCCTCCATTAACAACGTGGTAATCAACGGCAACGACCGCGTTTATGAACACGTTATCCGCCGCGAACTGCGCACTCGACCGGGAGCAATCTATTCTCAAAACGACCTTGTGCGTTCTCTGCGCGACTTGGCTCAAATGAAACTTTTTGACGAGGAAAAACTTTTTACAGACGTTGATATTCAGCCCAATGTAGAAGATGGCACTGTTGATATTACATACAATTTGCAAACAAAATCGTCTGACCAGTTTGAATTTTCGGCAGGTTACGGAGCGCAAGGCATTGTACTTTCTGTTGGAATAAAATTTACCAATTTTGCAATTCAAAATCTTTTCAAAAAAGATATGTACCGCATTTTGCCTCAGGGCGAAGGGCAGACTTTTGGTATAAAAGCACAGGCAAACGGCAAATATTATCAAAATTATTCGATACAATTTTTTGAGCCATGGCTCGGCGGAAAACGTCCTAATTCATTGTCCGTCAGCGCATATTACGCAATTCAAACGGGAGTAAGCCAGCGTTATCAGCAAAATTACTACAATTCTTCGATGTACGGCTACAATTCTTATAGCCAACTCTACGGCAATGGAAATTCTTATGACGATTCCTACAACAGTATGGAATACGACACTGGAACGCGAATGCTTACTTTCGGAGCATCTATCGGCATCGGCACGCGCTTAAAGTGGCCTGACGACTATTTTTCGCTCTATACCGAAGTTTCGTACCAAAATTATAATCTGAGAAATTGGTATCAATATTTGTTTGGTTTCAGAAACGGCACATCAAACAATCTTTCTTTAGGAATTACCTTGCAGCGAAATTCTATTGACCAACCTATTTATACAAAGCGCGGTTCTACATTTACTTTTTCGGTTTCCGCAACGCCGCCGTATTCTTTGATTAATGGAAAAGATTACAGCAAAGCCACGCCTGAGGAAACGCGGAAATGGATTGAGTATCATAAATGGAAATTTTCAGGCAAAATGTTTGTTCCGCTCTCGAAAAATGATAAACTTGTGTTGATGGCGCGGGTTGAATACGGTTTTGTGGGTTATTACAATAAATATAAGCAGTCGCCTTTTGAAAAATTTTATGTTGGAGGAGATGGAATGTCGGGCTACACCACGCCGGGAACGGAAACAATCGGCTTGCGCGGTTACACTTCGGGGTCACTAACGCCGTCTAAAATAGTTGATGGCTACTCCGTTTCCAATGGAAATCTTTACTCGCGACTCACAATGGAACTCCGCTACCCGATAATGATGCAGCAATCGACCACAATTTGGGCTTTGGCGTTTTTGGAAGGAGGAAATTGTTGGGACACATTAAAAAAATTCAATCCGTTTGATTTAAAACGCTCTGCGGGAGTAGGTTTGAGGGTTTATTTGCCAATGTTCGGACTTTTGGGAGTGGATTGGGGCTACGGTTTCGACAGAATAGCGGGCGACACAACAGGAAAAGCGTCAGGTAGCCAGTTTACGTTTGTTTTAGGACAGGAATTTTAATCAATTACAAATTAAAAATTACGAAGTTATGAAATCTGACTGTTATACAGAAAAAATTTGTAAAATTTCAGGTAAAATTAAAATCACAGTTTCTAAAACGTAATTCGTAATTTACAACATTTAAAATAACTTATAACAATGAAAAGATTTATTTTAGTATCAACAATTTTGTTTTCTGTTGTTTTTGCAGGAAACGCGCAAAAATACGCCGTTGTAGATATGGATTATATTTTAAAATCCGTACCTGCGTATGAGTCTGCAAATGACCAACTTAACCAACTTTCCAACAGGTGGCAAAAGGAAGTTGAGGCGTTGCTCACCGAAGTGCAAACTATGTACAAAAATTATCAAACGGAACTTGTTTTTCTTTCTGCCGAAATGAAAACCAAGCGCGAGGAGGAAATTATAGCCAAAGAGCGCGAGGCTAACGAACTGAAACGCAAGTATTTTGGGCAAGACGGAGAACTTTTTAAAAGGCGAGAGGCGTTGATTAAACCTGTTCAGGAGGAAATTTACAACGCAATTCAAGAACTTGCCAACAGTCGCAAGGATAAATTCGACTTGGTGCTTGACAAAAACTCCAACTCTGGCATAATTTTTGCTGCGCCTAAAATTGATATTAGTGATGACGTGCTGCAACAAATGGGTTACGGCGCAAAATAGAACAAAGATAAAAGACTGCTTCGCTAAAATAACAAAGACAAATGCAAAATTTTAGCGAATTATTTAGTCTTGTTTCTTGGTGAAAAATAAAAATTTTAAAATAAAATAAAATAAAATAAAATAAAATAAATCAAACAAAGACAAAAAATGATAATAACTTTCACAAGTCTTTATTCTTTGCTCTTTACTCTTTGTTCTAAATTATTAACAAATAAAAAAAAATCAAACAAAGACAAAAAATAAAAATAACTTTCACAAGTCTTTATTCTTTACTCTTTGTTCTTTGCTCTAAATTATTAACAAATAAAAAAAAAAAATCAAACAAAGACAAAAAATGATAATAACTTTCACAAGTCTTTATTCTTTACTCTTTGCTCTTTGTTCTAAATTATTAACAACGACAAAAAATAAAAATAACTTTCACAAGTCTTTATTCTTTGTTCTTTACTCTTTGTTCTAAATTATTAACAAATTAAAAATATTTTAAAGTAATGAAAAAATTAGTATTATTGGCAGCAATCGCTGCAATGCCTTTTTTTGCATCGGCGCAAGAGTTGAAATTCGGTTACCTCAATGCAATGCAGGTTCTCTATGCAATGCCTGAAATTTCTGACGTAGAAAAACAAATAGCGGATTATTCTGCTCAAAACAGAAAAATGTTGGAAGACATGCAAGCAGAGGCGCAAAAACAGTACGATTTGCTGCAACAAATGCTGCAAGACGCAACCGCAACTGACGCGAAAAAGAAAGTTCAGCAGGAAACCGTTGAAACTCTTGCACAACGTTTGCAAACTACGCAGGTTACAATTCAGCAAGATATGCAGCAAAAACAATCGCAACTCTTGCAGCCCGTTCAGGACAAACTGCAAAAAGCGATTGACTCTGTTGGCAAAAAAAACAACTTCTTTATGGTGTTTAATCTTGATTCTGAGGCAGTTGTCTATAAATCGGAAAAGGCGGTTGATGTTACTGCACTTGTGAAAAAAGAATTAGGAATTAAAGAATAGTCGTTTTTTTAGTTATTTATCGTTGTTAATAATTATAGATAATTATTAACGATTGTTTGTTGTAAAGAAATAATTATTAACTGTTAATAACGCTAAACGGATAACTATAAATAACAAATTTTTAAAATTATGATTCATTCAACAGCGATAATCCACCCGACTGCAAAGATTGGCGAAAACGTTGAAATAGAGCCGTTTGTAACCATCGGCGAGAATGTGGAAATTGGCGACGGCACTGTGATAATGGCGAAAGCCTGCATTGTAAAAAATGTAAAAATGGGCAAAAACAACCGCATTTTTCATTCCGCTGTTATCGGCAGCGACCCGCAGGATTTGAAGTTTGCAGGCGAAGAAACTTTCGTTGAGATTGGCGACAATAACACTTTGCGAGAGTTTGTTTCCGTACATCGCGGCACTGCATCAAGGGGAAAAACCGTTATAGGCAACGGCTGTTTGATTATGGCGTATTGCCACGTTGCGCACGACTGCGTTTTGCAGGACAATATCATTATGTCGAACGCGGTGCAACTTGCGGGCGAGGTCGAAATTGACAATTTTGCAATTCTCGGCGGCGGTGCCTTGCTACACCAGTTTTCAAAAATCGGCAAACACGTTATGATACAGGGCGGCGCGCTGGTAAATAAAGATATTCCGCCTTTTATAACGGCAGCCCGCGAGCCGATTTCGTTTGCTGGAATAAACATTGTAGGACTTCGCCGCAGAGGTTTTTCCAACGAGCAAATCGCTGATATTCAAGATATTTACCGAATTATTATGCTATCAGGCTTGAATGTTACAAACGCTGTGCAAAAAGTAGAGGCGGAATTTGCCGATACCGAAATCCGCGCAGAAATTCTTGATTTTATCAAAGCCTCTACAAGAGGAATTTTGAACAAGGTAAATTAGAACACAGAGGACGCAGATTTAACAGGCTGACACAAATAGATACATTAAAAAAAAAAAAAATGTGTAAATTTGTTTGATATGTGTTCAAAAAACATAAAAAAATGAACAATCTTTACGCCATAGCCCTCACTTTTATAAAGGGAATTGGACCGATAAGCGCGAAAAATCTTTTGGCGCATTTTGGTGGTTTTGACGCTGTTTTTGCTGAAAATAAAGCCGCTTTGGCAAAAATTCCGCGCATTGGACAAATTCTTTCTGACGAAAAAATCAAAAAAGAGGCGTTGCTAAGAGCCGAGCAAGAGTTGAATTTTGCAGAAAAACACCGCATAAAAGTTCATTTCTATACCGACAAAACTTACCCATACCGCCTGAAAGAATGCGAGGATTCGCCGATAATTCTCTATTCGATTGGAAATGAGGATTTTAATTCGGGGCATTTTCTCGCCGTTGTCGGCACGCGCAACATTACCCCCTACGGAAAGGAAGTTTGCAGCAAAATTATAAACGAACTATCTGTAAATCAGTCAAATACAACTATTGTCAGCGGTCTTGCCTACGGCGTTGACGGTTGCGCGCATAAGGCTGCTTTGACGGAAAAACTCAAAACTTTTGCCGTTGTGGCACACGGTTTAGACACTATTTATCCGTCTCAGCATAAGGCGTTAGCGGAAAAAATTGTCAAAAGCGGTGGCGCAATCGTTACCGAATACCCGTCGAAAACCGCGCCTGAGGCAGCAAATTTTGTGCAGCGCAACCGTATTATTGCAGGTTTGTGCGATGCTACTCTTGTGGTGGAGTCTGCTGAAAAAGGCGGCGCGTTGCTAACAGCCTTAGCAGCAAACAGTTATAATCGAGATGTGTTCGCAATCGCAGGCAGAGTAGGTGATGAATTTTCAGCGGGCTGCAACAATCTTATAAAAACCAACTGCGCCCAACTTGCAACCTCCGCCGCTGATATTGAGCAATTTATGGATTGGGAAAAGAGCGAGGCAAAGCAGCAGACGCTTTTCGCTGAACTTTCCGATGAGGAACAAAAGATTGTAGAAAACCTCCACGCCAAAGAAATGAACGCAAACGACCTAAGCCGCGAACTAAATATGCCCGTACAAAAATTGCTTTCAACCCTTATTTTAATGGAATTTAAAGGGTTAATTACCGCGCTGCCCGGCAATTATTACAAGATAAAATTGTGAAGAATGGATTAATTTTTTTAGACACTAACATAATCGATTGACAATTAACAATTAATAATTTCTCTGTGTTTATCAGTGTAATCAGTGGCAAAAAAATAACACAAAAATTTTTATACCCGACTTTCGATGTTGTGCCCTGTTTTGCAGATTTAATCCGCAATCTAAATTTTAAACGATAAAATTGTGGAAAAAATTGCAATAAAAGGGTAAAAAATACACGTTTTTGGGCATTAATTTCTCGAAAAAATCTATATTTTTTACTGTAAATTTTTAATCTAAATATCTAATAATCAGCACTTATTGCTGTTTTTCGTTAAAAAATTTTCTATATTTTTTTATTTCACAGTTACAAGCAATGTAATAAACAAGTAACTTTGCATTCAATATTAATCAAAAATTTTATTATTTATCTTAAAAAAAAAATTTACTATGAAAAAATTTACTTTTCTTTTTGCAGCATTAGTTGCTGTGGTATTTAGTGCAAACGCGCAACTTAACAATCCAAAAGACGCTGATGGCTATTTCATCGTGAAATGGGACTGTGCAACAAACGCTTTTGCTTCTGCAAACGATTGGGAAGCAGACGAAACATTCACACTTGCAATAGATGTAGCTGGTACTCCTTTGGCTACTTGGCTTGCAGGAACACCTGCTAATCAAGGTGCAACTCGCAGCATTGCATTTAATGTTTGGACGGGCTTTGGCGACACACACAGCGATGCACGCCGTTTAAAACAAATCTCTGGTACGGTGTATGGTGCTACGTTCAATTTTGTTCAAGTGGGTGCTGCCTCTTTTGATGTTGCGGCTGCAACTATCGCAGATGCTCAATTGAGCATTATGGGACAGGTGTTTGGATTTGAATACACTGCTGACAATCCAGGTGCGGCTTGGTGGCAAGAAGCTATTGCAGGAAGTGACGGCGGTTCTATTGTTAGTGCAGACGGCGTTATAGCAAAATCTGCTCCTTACACAGGAACCAAAACAAGCGAAGAAGAATTTATCAACAGTGATTATCCAGGTCTGTTTGACGTGGCTTACGGCACTGTTCCCGGTTACACCGTACCTTGTGCAATGACTATTGATGCTATCAACGAAATTCCTGCTGACGCAAACATCGTTGATACACAGATTTTCAACCTGCAAGGTATGAGATTGAATGCAGAGCCTGTTGGAGTTCCTTTTATCAGAGTTGATGTACTTGACAACGGCAAAAAAATTGCAAATACAATTATCAAAAAATAATTGTAACCTTTTTTCAAAACGAAAAAGCGAAGTAATATAAAAATTTGCTTCGCTTTTTTTGAAAAAAAGAAAAGAAAATTTTTCTCAAAACTATCTATTAAAAAAATTAACATAATTTTCATAATTAACATATATAGTTTCAATCCAACAGATTGGTATTTTCGGGAACACTGATTTTCTACCAAATTATTTTTTCTAACGGAAAATTCAATTATTTCAACAAGCTTTATAATTTTAAATTCGTTAGTTTCGACAGTTATTTGGAATGGTAGTTTGGTGAAAATAAAAATATCAAAATTGGTATTCCGTAGTATATAACAAAGAGTTTTTTATGTAAATTTTGAAAATTATGTGAAAATGAATTATAAAAAAATAACAAAAAATAAATTTTATACTATGAAAAAATTAAACTTAATTTTAGTATGTGCGTTTGCAATTCAATTTGCTAATGCGCAATTGAAAGTACAAAGTAACGGTAATGTTGTGATAAATCCGACAAGTACCACAGTTACAGGGCAACAATTAAGAGTTAATACCGCTGAAAGTATAGGTATTTATGTTAATAATACTGCTGGACAGGCAGGAATTAAAAGTTATAGCACTTCTTCAACGACTTATGTACCAGCCTATACCGCAGGTGTGTTTGGACACGGTAGAATATCTGCAACAACAGGTGGGGCTTGTGCTTTCGGCGTTTGGGGAGAGAGTGTAGGTGTTAATTCTTATGGGCGCAATTTTGGAGTTTTAGGCAGTTTGGATTATGCAGGCATACAAATATCTAATGGTGCGGGAATTGTGGGAGTTGGCGGAAATTGGCAGTTGGCGTTACAAACCTTTTCTCAAAAATATGCAGGTTATTTTATTGGCGATACGCATGTTGATGGCTTGCTATCGGCAACTTCAACAAGTTTTAATTCCGATATTCGCTATAAACAAAATATTGTCGGATTAAGCAATGAACTATATAACAAATTACTCAACCTTAATCCTGTTGAGTTCAATTTCAAACAGCGTTATTCTGAATTTACAGATTCTTTGGGTAATAATGTACAACTGCCTTTGTTTGAAAAAAATTCACAACTTTTGACAAAAAAACATTATGGTTTGATTGCGCAAGAGGTGCAAGAGATCTATCCTGATTTAGTGTATGAGGACGGCGAAGGTTATTTGAGTGTGGATTATGTCGGCATTATTCCTCTTTTAATAGCCTCTGTAAAAGAGTTGAAAAACGAAATAGAGGAGTTGAAAAATGCACAAGCGCAAGCACAACCGCAAAATGCGCCTGCAAAACAGATTTTGCCTGCCGCGCTTTACCAAAATGCGCCAAATCCTTTTAACGAAAATACAGAAATAAGTTTTTACCTGCCAGAAACGGTAAGTAATGCGGTTTTATGCGTGTATGATATGAACGGAAAGCAACTATCGCAAACAGCAATAACCGAAAGAGGCAACGCAAAACTAACTCTGAACGGCAGAAGATACGGCGCAGGAATGTATCTTTATTCTTTAATTGCAGACAATCAAGTTATTGATACAAAAAGAATGATTTTAACAAAATAAAGGAGGAAAATAAAATGAAAACAAAAATATTTATTTTATTTTGTGTTGTTTTTACAATTTTTATTAGCTGTACAAAACAAAGAAAAACATCATTATTAGGAAATTGGATTAATAATCAGCAAGATACTCTGTTTTTTTTCAGCGAACAAGGGTTGCATTACAAACCTCATATTCTAACAATTTCTCCACATCTTTATTCTTATGAAGTAGTAGGTGATTCAATTGCTCTTGTCTTTGCAGAGAGCAGTAACACAAATGATATTCATAAATATTTTTTTAAAAGTAACGATTCTCAAATAGAAATTCGCAACTTTCAAAATATTGAATTTGATATTTACAAACGCTTAAAATAATACAAGTATGAAAAATCTAATTATTGTTTTTATATCAACTTTTTCTCTCTGTATTTATGCACAAAATGGCAATAAGTGGGAATATCCAATAAAACCAACTTCAAAAGAATGGGCTACACTTTCTAATGGAAAGCAAATGTTAGATATTTGTCAAATTCCCCAAGAAATAATCGGACAATTATCAACAAAAGAATTAGCCGAAATATGCCTAAATTACCCTTTATATACAGATTACTTAGCATTAAATGATGAAAGAAAAGGTATTAATCTTATAATAAAAAATATCAATGGCTTTAGCGAACTTGCAAAAAGAAAAGATGGAACATTAGAACTTATAAAAATATATCGGGAATTTCCTATTCTTACGCAAATACCGCATAACGCTTCAAAAGATTGTGATATTCCATATAAACTACCTTTTTTAGAATTAATTTTGTCAGATAGTTTATTTATTACTAATTTTAATTCTACTGATTTAAAAGATTTAAAACAGATTGTTTTAAATAAATATGAGGAAAAATTAAAAAATTCCTCAGTTTATAGTTTACATAATGTAAAATCAACTTTATTGTTGGCTGCAATTATCATAAAGCAGAATACTACGTTGAAAACAATGGAACAGCAAAAAGTTATAAATAATTTTATTCAAAATTATGCTTATGCAGATTCGGATTTATTAACAAAAATTTCTAAAATTATATCTGAATTATGAAAAAGATAGGCGCAACAGTATTCGGATTACTTATTACATTATGTTGTAATTCTCAAACGGTATATTTATATACGCCAAATGGAAGTGCGGTATATGCTTTTCAAAGAACCGAGATGAGTGCAGCGGATATTCAGTATTATACTAATGAATTCGCAACAAATTATCCACTTGCAGAGGTTTTGGCAGATGCAAGTCTTACATACAATTGCCATAGTTATGCTTGGAATTTGATAGAAGAAGGAGTAACTTGCTGGCTTAATCAAGACCCAGATTTGCATTTGTATTGGGATGATGGCAGTTATGAATTAACAACAGAAGCAAATGCAGAAAAAGTATTTTATTATAGCGGAGACCATTCTGCTGTTAAATCTACAACACATTCTGGCAAATATGAGTCTAAATGGGGGGCAATGCCTTTAATGCGTCATTCGCCTGAATATGGACCTTCTATCTACAATATGCAATACAGACGGTATTATCATTGTGCTACACATAATTTCACAAATCAAACAGTGCTTACAAATACTACTGTTACCAATTGTGGCGATATAATTGTCGAAGATGTATCCGTAGAAAACGGTGCAAAACTCACTCTTGATGCCAAAGGCGATGTTATTATCAACAGCGATTTTGAAGTCGAACTCGGTTCGGAATTAGAAATAAAATAAATAAATAAATTTTAACAAAAAAAATAAATTTTATACTATGAAAAATACACTAAAAAAAGCGACATTGCTTTTATTCGTGGTATGTTTTGCGGCGGGAGTTTCGGCGCAGGACAAAAAGACCATTAACGGAAAAGTTATTGACCAAACCAACGAGGCGGTTATCGGCGCAACGGTTGTGGTAGATGGCACTTCCGAAGGTACAATTACCGATGTAGAGGGGAATTACGAACTCTCTGTGCCAGACGGCGCAACAATTTCCGTTTCTTTTACGGGAATGACCACCGAACAGGCAAAAATTACTGTTGGCAAAATTGTCTATAATTTTGCGCTTAAAGCAGAACAAGCAAAAATGCTTGACGATGTAGTGGCAATTGGCTACGGCACACAAAAACGTTCAGAACTCACAGGCTCTATGTCGTCTGTCAGCGCAAACGATATTAAGGATTTTTCGTCAAAAAGTTTGGCGGAGTCGCTCTCTGGTATGGCGGCAGGAGTTACTGTTACCAAAGGCGATGGGAGTCCGGGCGCGTCTGCGGATATTATGATTCGCGGTGCAGGCTCTATCAACGGACTTGCGCCTTTGTATGTAGTTGACGGCGTTGCGCAAGATGCAGGTTTTCAGTTTAATATGCGCGATGTGGAAAGCATCGAAATTCTTAAAGATGCAGGTTCAGCGGCAATTTATGGCTCACGCGCTGCGGGTGGAGTAATTCTTATCACAACCAAACACGGACAAAAAGGCGAAAAAGCCTCAATTAGTGCAAATGCTCGTGTTGGTTTTAGAAATATCTACTCAAATATTCATCTGTTGAATACAGAACAGTGGATTAAAGCCAGAGATGCTTGGGGAAATGGTAATTCTTTACTAAATCTTGGCGTTTCAGACATAAGCGAACTGCCAAATGTAGATTGGATTGATGTGATGTTTGGAACAGGTATTGAGCAAGAATACAATGTATCGCTTACCGCCGCAACAGATAAGACAAACGTCTATCTTTCAATAGGTTATCTTGGCGAAAAAGGTGTTTATATGGACACAAAAGCCGATAGATTTTCATTTCGCAACAATCTTGATTATAAATTTAGCAAACACATTACTATTGGCGAGGCGATATATGGAAGTATGACAAAAACAAATCCTTCTACTAATTCGTCAATCTACAACAATACAATTCCTTTCCGCACCACTCCTATTTTGCCTGTTTATGATGAAAACGGTGATTACTATATAAATACCGACCCAAACAAAGGCAGCGGACCCAATTTTGCTGCATTGGAAGACGCTTTTCACGTTTTTAATGATAACAATTATACTCTCAATGCACAAGTCTATATGAATATTAATTTTTTGAAAGGACTTGATTTGAGAGTTACAGGTGCTGGTGAGTTTTATGGATTTTCTACAAATAGATTTACAGAATATCAAAATGCAGGTATGGTAACTTGGGGTGTTCCGGGCGGCTCTATGATGTCGGCGGCAGGCACTGTGCAAAATCTAATGTACAATGCTGTTCTTACCTTTGACAGAGATTTTGGCAAACATAATCTTAAACTTATGGCAGGTACAGAATGGTGGAAAAAAGACGGTTACAAACTTCGTATGACTGTAAATAATTTTTCTATTCCTGTGGCAGAATCTGTAATGCTCGGTTCAGAAATCAGTCCTGTTAAACAATACGAAACAGACGATGAACTTCCTATCGAAAGGCGCGGCTCGTTTTTCGGTCGTTTGAGTTATAATTATCAAAGCAAATATCTTTTGACAGCAAATTTTCGCGCAGATGCCTCCGACAGATTTATCAAAAAAAACCGTTGGGGATTTTTTCCATCTGTTAATGTTGGTTGGAGGTTTAGCGAAGAAAATTTTGTAAAAGACCACATCGGTACTTGGCTCAACAACGGTAAAATTCGTGCAAGTTGGGGTATTTTGGGCAACGACAATGTAGCGCAATTTATGTATGTTTCATCTTATTCTGGTTCGGGTATCGGTGCAAATTTTGATGGTTCAAGCATAATTCAAAACGGCTATTGGCTTGCTGTTGTAGGCAATGAAGATTTGAAATGGGAAGAAATCAACCAACTTGACCT
Organism: Prevotellaceae bacterium; assembly: GCA_031270065.1. Taxonomy (GTDB): domain Bacteria; phylum Bacteroidota; class Bacteroidia; order Bacteroidales; family Paludibacteraceae; genus F0058. Next base: position 22,361 of record JAISYF010000086.1, read on the forward strand.
TGGAGTAGATTTTTCTTTTCTAAAAAACAGATTGACAGTTACTTACGACTATTATAACCGTCAAACAAAAGATATGCTGTATCAAAGTTATCTACCACTTTCGGGCGGTTTTGCTTACTATTTTTCGTCAGATAGACCTGCAAATACAGTGCCTTTTACCACAAATGCCGGTTTGATAGAAAACAAAGGACACGAAATATCTATCACTTGGAACGATAAAACAAAACATGGATTTTCGTATTCTATTTCTGCAAATGCTTCTTTTAATAAAAATACAGTAAAACAAGTTGGCGAAGTACCCGGTGCTACTCCGCGCCCCGAAGGACTCAACAATGAATGGACAGATTTATCGAGAACACAAGACGGACTGCCTTTGGCAATGTTTTACGGCTACGGAGTTTTGGGAATTTTTCAAAATCAAGAACAAGTTGATGAATATAATCAACGCGCATTAGACGCATACAGTGCCGAACACCCAGATTATGACAGAGAAGCAAATCCACTCGGAATTTGTTGGTATAAAGCAAATACGGGAGTTGGCGATTTGATTTATGACGATAATGGAGTAGGCAGGGTAACAGAGGCATCTCGTAAAATTATCGGTAATCCTTGGCCCAAAATGACTTACGGCATCAATCTTAACCTTGCATACAAAGGTTTTGATTTGAGTGCGGTTTTTCAAGGCGCACTTGGTTTTGATATTATGAATTTAACAAAACCATATACACATCAGTTTGCATCAGACAATACCACATCTGCTATCTTTGAAACCTCTTGTTTTGGCGCAACACGCGATGAAAATGGAGTGCTTGTGCAAAGTACAAAAGTTACCGACAATCCGCGTGTGGGTTATCTTGACGAAAACGAGTCGATGATTGGAGATGGCGCAGCAAACGGCAACTATAAAAATATATCTGCATATTTTGTGGAAAAAGGCGATTATTTAAAATTAAAAAATCTCTCTTTTGGCTACACTTTGCCACAAAAACTCACACAAAAAGCGCGTATTCAAAATCTGCGAATCTACGCCTCAATGCAAAATGTTTTTGTGATTACAAAATATTCTGGTATTGACCCCGAAATCGGAAATATCAACGGCAAGCCGCTTTTGCGCGGAGTTGACCATATCAACCGTTATTTGCCGTCAAGATTAATTTCTTTTGGTATTGATTTAACTTTCTAATTGTTTAACTTTTTAAAAATAGAATATTATGAAAAATAGAATTAAAAATTTGGCTATTGTTTTTGCAACAACAATATTGTTTGCAAGTTGCAGCGATTTTTTCAATATAAGCAATAAACAAACACTTTCGCCCGATAATTTTCCTGCAACATTAGAGCAGGTAGATTTGGTATTAACACCATCATATTCGGGTACTCACGCTTTTGGCATCTATTCTTTCTATTGGTTTCCAATGGGAATATACCTGTATGACCATACAACCAACACTTACGGCTCTTATGACGAGCGCGGCACAAGTATGGACAATTACGGCGACATCAATAGCCGTTATACAACACAGATGTACACCGATATTATGAAGTGGATAAACCTCGCTACAAATGCAGTTGAGGTGATAGAAAATTATCGCTCACACGCACCGCAATCGGAACTTTCGCAACTCGATTATATGAAGGGGCAAGCACTTTTCAACAGAGCCTTAGCGTATTGGCACGGACAAATTTTCTTTGAAATTAAACCTGATGCCTGGGGATTACCGATTGTAGAAACCACTGCAACAGGCGTTGAAACAATGAAACGCAAACGTGCAACGGTACGCGATACTTGGCAATTTATGATTTCAGATTTAGAAACAGCAAAAGACCTGCTCGTAGGATACAACGACTTGCGCCGTGCCTCTGAATGGGCAGCAAAAGGACTTTTGGCAAAAGTGTATATGCAGTCGTTGTATATTTTTCCAGACAACAAAACAAAAGCAAAAAATTTGATGGAAGATATTATCAACAATAGTAGAAAAAGTTTAGTTTCCTTTGATGTTTATAAAGATATGTTCTACGGCAATCCTGCAAATGAATTTAATTCAGAATCGCTCTACGAAGTTGAATTTACTACAAATTATTTACAGAATGGACCTTGGGCAGGTTATTCCACAGGGAGCGGAATGCCGTTGGTTTTTGGTGCTTGGTTTTTGAATCTTGATGTTGTATTTCGCGCAGGAAAAGAAGACCAAACCGACCCTGCAACATTAGAAGATGATATTATTACATCAAGCAAATCAAGCGAATGGTGCAATAATTTTATTCACGATGCAAATATAAAAAGATTTGGTTTTTGGGGTGTAGGCGGCGACACTGTTCCGCGTAGAACATTTAATCCTAATTTTGTAAAAACAAATCCACGCTCCATTGACAATTATCCATATAAACTTGTAAATGATACCTATATTGACGAGTCTATTGACTTGAAATATGACAAAACAAAAGTTGACCCGCGCTTAATGATTTGTGCAGGACAGCCATACGTTGATACTTGTATGGACGGCAAAGGCAGACCAACACTCTATGACCACAGTTCTGAAATTATTAATCGACCAGACTTACTTGGTTGGCATCATCGTAAATTTACAAATCTGTTGGGAACAGAAAATGGACCTGCACCTTATGGCAAAAATCAAAGTAGCGATGCAAATGTTCCTATTGTTCGTTTGGCTGATATTTATCTTCTTTATGCAGAATTAATAAAAGACGATAATCCTGCTACCGCGCTTGAATATGTAAATAAAGTTCATCGCCGCGCTTATGGTTATTCGCCTGATGTTGCCTGTCCGTATGATTATACAAGTTTAACAGAGAGAACAAAGGCTTACGATTTAACCGACCCATTGGCAAATGATGTGATAAAATATGAACGTTGGGCAGAACTTTTTGCCGAAGGTCAATGGTGGTGGGATATTCGCCGTTGGAAAATTGGCAACACTGAGGCTGAATATTATGTCGAAACTCGCCACGGACCTATCACTTGGAAAGGCGATATGTCGTATGTACAGCCAATCCCGTTAGCAGAATTGCAGTATAACGAAAATATACAGCAGACAGAAGGCTACACAGGCAGATAAAATTTATGAATTTTTTAGACGTAACACGTTTTTTAGGCGTGTTACGTCTGATTATTCTCTGTTATTTTGAAAATATTTAGGAAACGTGAAAAAATAGAGTTTTTTGGTGCTGGGAAACGTGAAAAATCGGTGTGTTTTGCTATTAGGAAACGTGAAATAGAGCGTGGTAATTAATTGATTTACATATAGTTGTATTGATTTTGTTTTTGCAATATAAAAATAAGCCAAAATAAAAAAAAAGTTGTACCTTTGTAACCATATTTTTACAGTAAAAAAGTAGTAATAAATTATGAAACGAAAGATTTACAACGAGTTGATTGCCTGGCGAAAAGAATACAACGGAAGTGCCGCCTTGATGATAGACGGCGCAAGGCGTATCGGAAAAAGTTATATCGCGGAGGATTTTGCACACAACGAATATAAATCGTATATTCTTGTGGATTTTAACCGAGCAGATAAAAATTTGTTAGATATTTTTGAACAGTATTTAACGAATTTAGACGAATTTTTCAGTTTTTTAAGTTTGTATTTTAATATAAAACTGTATGAACGCAATTCGGTTATTATTTTTGATGAGGTGCAACTTTATCCTAAGGCGCGGGCGGCAATCAAATATTTGGTGGCAGACGGCAGATACGATTTTATAGAAACAGGCTCGCTTGTGAGCATTAATCGTAATGTAAAAGATATTGTAATTCCTTCGGAGGAGCATCGAATAGATATGTTTCCAATGGATTTTGAGGAGTTTTTGTGGGCAACAGAAAACGAAAATTTAGCAAATTTTATTCGTCAATGTTTTGAAAAAAAAGAACCGACCAAAGTTTTGCACCGAAAAATTACGGAGTTGTTTCGGCACTATCTTATCGTTGGCGGAATGCCACAAGCAGTGTTGAAATATGTGGAAACAGGCAATTTTTTGAAAGTTGATACAGTAAAACGCGATATTTTGAAATTATACAGAGCGGACATTGAAAAATATGCAGATGGCAATACAATTAAAGTTAAAGCGATTTTTGATGAAATTCCTTCTGCGCTTGGCAGGCACGAAAAGAAATTCAGATTTTCGGAGTTGAAAAATTCGGCTCGTTACAGAGATTATGAATCGGCATTTTTTTGGTTAGACGAGTCGCGAGTGGTAAATATTTGTTATAATTCTACCGCACCAAATTTGGGATTGCGCTTAAACGAGGAACGAACCACGCTGAAATGTTATTTGGCGGATACAGGACTGCTGATTTCGCATACTTTTAATGAAAAAACTGTAAAACACGAAGATTTGTACTTAAAATTGGCGTTGGGCAAACTTGAACTGAACGAGGGAATGTTGATAGAAAATATTGTGGCTCAAATGCTTCGTGCAGCAGGACACGACCTGTATTTTTTCTCGCAATATTCAAAAGAAGTTGCCGAAAATCGTATGGAAATTGATTTTTTGATTGCAAAACCTGTGATTACCAATCGGCACAACATTTCGCCGATAGAGGTAAAATCGGGTTCGGGGTATAAATTGAGTTCGCTAAAAAAATTGCGCAACAAATACTCTTCGTTTTTGGCAGAAACTTATGTGTTGCACACCGCTGATTTAAAAATAGAGAACGAAATAATTTATTTGCCTCTCTATATGACAGGGCTATTGTAAAAAAATTAGGAAACGTGAAAAAACAGAGTGTTTGAGTGCTTGGAAACGTGAAAAATTAGGGTGTTTTGCTATTAGGAAACGTGAAAACGAAAGTGGTAATTAATTGATTTACAATGATTTAAGTCGATTTTTAATTTTTTGAAAATTTTGTAGATAAAATATATAATAAATGAAAAATTTATTAGAAACCGAAAATAATTTACCTCAAAAATCTTCGGAAATAATTATTTATCAAACCGAAGACGGACAGACCAAAGATAAATCATAATAAAAACATATCAATGATAAAATATTTATTAATTCTAACATTTTTTTTGCCTCTTTTGGCAACGGCGCAGAGCGTTAATCCCTTTGCGCAAGACGATGTTCGACAGCGCGGCTACTACACGCGCCCATATCTGCGCTACGAGGCAGAGGCAGGCGATTGTGTGCAGAAGTGCGTAACCAACGGCGAGATTTTGCCGATTACCTACAACCAACAAGCAGTACAGAGCGAGGCATCAAACCAAAGTGCGATAAATCTTGTTGAACAGGGCGATTTTGTGCAATGGACCAACGAGCAGGAGGCAGACGGCTTGACAATTCGTTTTTCGTTGCCCGACAGCATTCAAACAGATACTTTGCCATATTATTCCGCAGGTACAGGCGTTTGGGACACCGTTTATGTAACGCACGGAGCAGGCATTCAGGGAGAGGTTGCATTGTATGTTAATGATAATTTTGTGCAAAATATCACGCTCGATTCTTATTGGGCTTGGCAATATTTTTTAAATAGCAGTCCGAATATTCCCGATAACAAACCGCCAACGCTTACAGGAACGGCAAAATTTGCAAGAATGCGTTTTGATGAAATTCACGTTAAACTTGCGCAAAAAATTCCTGCAAACGCCTCTTTCAAACTCGTAAAAGCGGACAACAATTCCAATCCTTACACCATTGATTTTGTAGAGTTGGAAAATATGCCTGCACCTGTTTTATTTTCGGATATTGCAGATGAAAATAAAGTTGCCTACAACCCTGCAACAGACGGCACAATCAATACTTTTATCAGTGCAAATGGCGGCAAAACAATTTATATTCCCACAGGTAAATTTGAAAGCGCGTATGATATTAACCTCGCTATTGCAGGCACAAAAATTATTGGCGCGGGAATGTGGCACACTGAAATATTTTTCAACGCCTCCTCAGACCGTCAAAATACTTTCAACAGACGCGGGGTTAAACTAAATTCCGCAAATCTTGTTATCGAAGGGCTTTCGTTGAATACAATTAATAACAAAAGATATTATAACAATAATTCGGGCAATCAGGTCGGCAAAGGCATTTTTGGCGGTACAGCGGCAGTAAATTGTGTTGTGAAAAACGTGCGTGCCGAGCATTTTGAGTGCGGCGCGTGGATTGACGGCGCAGATAATCTTTTGGTGCAAAATTGCAGATTTACAAATAATTATGCAGACGGAATTAATCTTAGTTACGGCACAAAAAATTCTGTTGTAGAATACTGCCTTTTCCGCAACAACGGCGATGACGATATGGCAACTTGGAGCCGCAGCAACCGTGAATGTTCCAACAACACATTCCGTTATTGCACCGCCGAACATAATTGGCGGGCATCGTCTTTGGGCTTTTTCGGCGGGAAACAAAACACAGCGCACCATATCGTTGTAATTGACGGAATGGAGGCGGGAATACGCGCAAACTGCGACTTTGCAGGTTCGCCTTTCAGTGCAGACGGCAACAGCGAATTTCACGATATTTCGATTTATCGCGGCGGCTGCGCATCAGGAGCAAGAGGAGTTTCGGGCGATTTGTGGGGAACCCGAACAGGCGCAATGCACCTCAATGCTTCTAATCAATATGATTTGAAAAACTTTTTAATCTACAATATTGATTTGTATAATTCAAAAGACAACGCAGTTTTTATCGGTAGCGGCAGTAAAAATTTTAACGAAGTTTATTTGCGAAATATAAATGTATTGTCTGCAAAAAACAACGGAATTTATTTTAACAACGCAAAAGGAAATATAAAATATTGCGATTTGACGTTTAAAAATGTTGTAAATGCAAATAATACAGATATTCCGTCAAATCTCGCTTGGGAACAGGAAAACACAAGTTGTCAGGTTACGGATTTAGGCGATGAAGAAATTACTTTGCCATCTGAATTTGATTTACTCTCTCCCGCACATCAGGCAACTTTAACCAATGCCAACGTAACTTTTTCGTGGCAGGAAAGCACCGATGTCGAAAATATTGCGGGCTATGAATTTTATTTAGACTATCTGCTGAAAGCCACCACTTCTGAAACTTCGATAGTGGTAAATGTGGCAAACGGCAACCATTCGTGGTACGTTAAGGCAATCAACTGCAACGGCAATAATCGGCAGTCAAGCGCAACGTTCAATTTTGTAATGGACGCGCCGATTTTGGCGGTGGAAACTATCGAAAACAACAAATCTTTCCTCGTTTTTCCTAATCCTTCAAAAGATATTTTTAATATAAAGACAGACGAAAATATTTCGGAAATTCAAGTTTTTGATATTACAGGCAAAAATATTTTGCAAAAAAATGTTATAGAAAAGGAATTTATTATAAATTTATCGGTTTTTTCAAATGGAGTGTATTTTCTTTTGGCAAAAAGTGAAAAAGGCATTTTTGTAAATAAATTGATAAAACAATAACTCCTCACCCTCCCCCAAAGAGAGAGGGCTAAGGTGCAAGACATTTGAAATAAACAAACAATTAAAATAAACTTTCCCCGAACTCCCTCCCTTTTGGGGAGAGGGCTGAGGGGAGGGATATAAAATATGAAAAACAAAATAATTTTAGCATTTATTTCGGTAATTTTGCTCGCTTGCAACGGGCAACAGGTGCAAACACTCAAATCGCCGAACGGCAAAATCGAAGTGAAGTTCGGCAGCAGAAACAGCCAACCATATTATGCCGTATCGAAAAACGGCGTTGAGGTGGTGTCGCCCTCTGCGCTCGGCTTTTTGCTGTCGGGCAACGACCAATTTTGCTGCAATTTTGTAATTATCAGTGCCAAAGAGCGCACTTTTGACGAAACTTGGCAGCAGGTTTGGGGCGAGGAAATTGACGTGCGCAACCACTACAATGAACTCTCTGTCAAGTTGCAGGAGAAGGCAGGAAAAAAGCGTATTTTAGACATTGTTTTCCGCGCTTTTGATGACGGCATCGGCTTTCGATACGTTTTCCCCGAACAGGAAAACCTGAAAAGTTTTGAAATTGCTGACGAACTGACGGAATTTAATTTTCTCTGTGATTATGATGTGTGGTCGCAACCACTGCGCGACAATGACTACGAAACGCTTTTTCATAAACGCAAACTTTCGGAAATCGCCGACACCGTCAATACGCCCATAACAGTCGAACTTCCAAACGGCGAATATATGCTAATACACGAGGCGGCGTTGGTGGATTATGCAGCAATGAACCTGCATCGCAGGGGTGCAATTAATAACGCCCATACCGACAGCACCGCGTTGAAAACAGATTTAACAGCGTGGCAAAACGGTGTAAAAGTCTATGCAAACGCCCCTTTTTCAACGCCATGGCGGTTTATCGTGCTGGCGGACAACCTGAACGAACTTACAAATTCACGCATTATGCTAAACCTCAATGAACCTTGCAAAATTGAGGATACATCGTGGATTAAGCCCACAAAATACATTGGAATCTGGTGGGGAATACACATGCAGTATCAAACTTGGAGTATGGGCGCAAAACACGGCGCAACCACCGCAAATATGGAAAAATATATTGATTTTGCAGCGGAAAATGGTTTTGACGGCGTGCTTGCAGAGGGTTGGAATGCAGGTTGGGACAGCAACCGCGTTGTGTTTGGCGAGAGGTATAAATTTGCCGAGTGCTACCCCGATTTTGAAATTGAAAAAATTAGTAAATATGCCGATAAAAAAGGCGTGAAAGTTATCGGACATCACGAAACAGGCGGCGCAACTATCAACTACGAAAATCAACTTGACAGCGCATTCGCTTTTGCAAATAAATACGGAATTTCGTCAATAAAAACGGGCTACGTTCATCATCTTTTGGATTACAAAGAACGCCACAGCAGTCAATACGGTATTCGGCATTACAGAAAAGTTGTGGAAACGGCGGCAAAATACCACATTATGATTGACTGCCACGAACCCGCAATGCCGACAGGTTGGCAACGCACTTTTCCTAACCTGATGTCAGGCGAGGGCGTACGCGGGCAGGAATATGACGCTTGGAGCGCAGACGGCGGTAATCCGCCCGAACACACAACAATTTTGCCTTTCACGCGCAATCTCGCGGGACCAATCGACTTTACGCCGGGAACATTCAATTTCAACAATCCAACTTCCAACGCCCGCGTGCAAACCACTACGGCAAAGCAACTTGCGCTGTATGTGGTGATTTACAGCCCGCTGGTAATGGCGTCAGATATGATTGAAAATTATAAAAATCGCCCAGAATTTGAATTTATAAAAATTGTGCCTGTTGATTGGCAAAAAACGCTTATTTTAGACGGAAAAATCGGCGATTTTGTAGTTACCGCGCGCAAAGACCGCAACTCTGAAAATTGGTATCTCGGCGCAATCACAGACGAAAATGAGCGCGACATTAAAATTGATTTTTCATTTCTTGATAAAGATAAAAAATACATTGCAAAAATTTTCAAAGACGGCGTAAAAGCCGACTACAAAACCAATCCCTACCCTGTGGAAATTGTTGAAAAAGAGATAGACAGCACAAATATTTTAGATTTTCACTTGGCAAGGTCTGGCGGAGTAGCAATAGAATTGAGAATTAAAAATTGAGAATACATTAACCATAAAGAACACAAAGATTTTCACAAAGTTCACTAAAAAATTACAAGTAATATTTCTTTGTTTTCTTAAAAAATCATTGATAATCATAGTTTTATAAATGTAAAATAACATAAAGTTAAAAAACTTTGTGTCCTTTGTGAAAATATTTGCGTTCTTTGTGGTAAAAAATCTTTAAATTTAATATAAATGATTACAAAACAAAAACCTAATTTAACATTTTGGCAACTTTGGAATTTGAGTTTTGGCTATATCGGCATTCAACTCGGATACTCATTGCAGTCGCAAATGAGCGGCATTTATTCATCGTTGGGAGCAGAAGACAGCATTTTGCCGCTGCTTTGGCTTGGCGGTCCGTTGGCGGGCATTATTGTGCAACCGATTATTGGTTTTGCCAGCGACAGAACTTGGACAAAACTTGGTCGCCGCATTCCATTTCTCCTTGCAGGCGGCATTATTGCAGCGTTGGCAATGGTGATGATTGTAAATTCAAAATTGCTTGCGGGCGTATGGATTGCCCCGATACTTTTGGCAGCAATTTTGTTCCTTTTTATGGACAGCGCATTTAATCTCAGTATGCAGCCGCTGCGTGCGCTCGTGGGCGACATGGTCAATGACAGCCAGCGCAACAAAGGTTTCGCAATACAAATGGTGCTATTAAATATCGGCGCGATTGTCGGTTTTGCACTGCCATTTTTGATAAATTGGCTGCTGGGCACACTTGGCGTAGAAAACGAAAGGGGCGGCAACGGCATTTATATTTCAATGTCGTGGTCGTTTTATATTGGTGGGGCAGTGCTGCTGTTCAGTGTGCTTTGGCAAACTCTTCGCGTAAAAGAATATCCGCCAAAAGAATTTGCCGAATACAACGGACTTTCCGAAGAAAAACCGAAAAAAGAATCTTTTTGGCATATTCTTAAAACTACACCAAAAGTAATGTTGCAACTTGCTGTGGTTCAGTTCTTTGTGTGGATGGGCTTGTTCTGTATGTGGAATTATTGCTTGAATGGCATTGCCGAAAATATTTTTGATGTACCTCGCATTGACGGCAAAATCGACACCGATTCGCTTGTTTTCAAAGATGCGCAAAATTGGTACGGCATTGCCAACGCTGTTTTGAGCGTTTGTGCGCTACTGTTTTCGTTTGTTTGGGCAAATTTGGCAAATAAATTTGGTAGAAAAAGTGTCTATTCCTTTGGTTTAATTTTGGGTGCGTTGGGCTTGATGTCGATTTTTTGGATAACAAATCAATATATTTTGTTTATTGCAATGGCGGGAATGGGTATTGCAACGGCGGTGCTTAATGGTGTGCCTTTCGCGATAGTAAGCGCAAAAGTGCCGAAAGAAAAAATGGGCGTTTATATGGGAATTTTCAATTTTGCGATAGTAATTCCGCAGATATTTTTCGCGCTTTTTGGTGGTCTGATTTTTAATCTGGTTGTAGAAGGTCGCCTCAAACTCGAAATGTACAAGCACGTTCTCTGCAACATCAATATTACCAATTGGGCAGGCACAGGCAGCAACGCCTCAATGCTGATAGTTTCTGGCATATTTTTCCTTATCGCCGCCGCTTGTGTGTGGATAGTAAAAGACAAAAAAGAGATAGAAACTCCGACTTTGTAAAAATAGGCGCAAATACAGTTCCTTGCCCTGTACGGCGATGATTACGAGGCACAATGCCGCGAATATGTACCGACACCGTTTCATTTAAAAATCTTAGTTTAATAACTCTAATATTTGGTGAAATAGGTGGTGTTTTGGTGTTCTTGATAGACGTTGGCATTTCTAAAAATAAAAAGACATAGTACCTTCGCTGGTCTGTGCCACGTAACTAATTGAAAATCAAATAGATAAGGTACGAATTGCAAATCCGCGCCAATGGAAAAAAGCGTGAAAAATTTTATTTTTCACGCTTTTAAAGAGTATGCAATTTTTCTGCAAAGGTACATTTTTTCAAAATTCTTAATTCCTAATTCCAAAATCATACCCCCCTTTCACCCTCTCAATAATTTCGGGTAAAATATCTTGATATTCGCCCACAATTCCGAAATCCACATATTTAAAAATTGGGGCTTTGGCGTTGTTGTTTATGGCTATGATTTTGCCAGATTCTTTTATGCCTGCAATATGCTGTATCGCGCCAGAAATACCGATTGCAACGTAGATTTTTGGGCGCACTGTTTTGCCTGTTTGCCCAACCTGTCGAGCATATTCGGCAAATCCGTTATCAACCACTGTACGCGAACAAGCCCATTCGGCTTTCAAACCCTTGTCTTTGAGGGCTTGCGCGAGGGCTTTTACAAGTTTCAATTCGTCTTCAACCGCGCCGCGACCGCCAGAAATTATTATGTCGGCATCAAAAAGCGACTGCAAACCGCCTTCGCCGCGTATGGTTTCAAGAATTTTTGTAACAAACTGATTTTCATTTAGTTCAGGCTTAAATTCTGTGATTTTTCCCTCGTGGTTTTCCTGCCTTTCGGGTACGGCAAACGTGCCTGCGCGGGCAGTGGAAATTTGCGGATAGACGAAACCGAGAATTGTAGCCAATTTTGACTCGCCAAACGTGGGGCGGCGGCTGTGCAAAATTGGGCGGATTACCTGACGGTTTTTGCGGTCGATGTAATCGCCGATTTCAAGCGCGGTGCAGTCGGCAGTAACGCCGCTGCCCGTTTTCATACCAATTCGCGGTGCAAGTTCGCGCCCCGATGTAGTCGCTGCAAAAAGTGCAATTTCGGGCTTGCGTTCGCGAATTATCTGTGTAATTATTTCAGAAAAAGGCAAAATCAGATATTCCTCTAATCGTTCATTTTCTACCAAAATAACCTCGTCAGAGCCGTATTCAAAGAGTTTTTTCGTAAGATTTTTAATATTTTTTCCAATCAAAACGGTAGTGATTTTGGTATCGTTTCCGAGTTGTTCCGCTAAATATTTTGCTGGCGCGAGCAGTTCGAGCGAGGGGCGGGCAATGTCGCCTTTCACAACTTCCGCCCACGTCAAAATTCCTTTATTTTCGCCGCGCATATCAACAATTTCAAAATCGGCAATGTCAATTTTCTTTTTCTCTTTCGCCTCTTTTTTTACCAAAACGTTACCGCCTTTTTTTATGTTATCAAGCAAACTGTCAACAAGTTGTGCCTCGTTTGCACCGACAGCCATCACCACAGGCGGTCGGTCGGATTCAATATTTTCAATTCCTGCAACCCTTGTCGGCGAACCATTTACGCCAACAAGAGCCTGCTGTTCAGATGACATTTTCACGTCATCAACCGACTTAACGCCGATTTCGCTGTGCCGCGCCTTAATCGCGCCAATCAATGACGCTTTGCGCGGTTTAATGCCTGTCGGTGTGAATGAAATGACGCAAGGCATCGGCAATTTTAACATTTGATAACCTCCTTCGATAATTCTGCGGGCGGTGATTGTACCGTCTGCGTTGGGCGTAATGCGTTCAATGAAAGTGGCTTGCGGCAGTCCCATCGCCTCTGCCACCTGCGAGGGAACGTGCGCCGTGTCGCCGTCAGACGACTGCCGCCCCGCAAGAATGATAAACCTCTCGTCGCTGTCTTTGGTAAAACCCAAATCTTTTAGCAACGTGCTGATAGCCAAGCCCGTAGCAAATGTGTCCGAGCCGCCGAGTTTGCGGTCAGACAGCAGATATGCCTCGTCATAGCCCATCGAAAGCGCGTTTTTGAGCGACACCTCAAATGGCAACGGTCCCATTGACACGACAACCATTTTTGCATCAGGATAACTTTTTTTCAACTGCAACCCCGCTTCAAGTCCGAATTGACAGTCGATATTGATAATGGACTTCGCTTTTGTCCTGTCCATCGCTCCGTCATCGCCCATTCGCATTTCCGAAGGCAACGGAACCTGTTTGATAAGAGAGATAATAGTCATATTATTTTTTTATTTTTATTTTAACTTTTTCAAGGTTTTTAACTTTGGAAAAGTTAGTTTCAACATATCTTTTATTTTTTTGTTTGCAAAGTTACAATTTTTTTATAAATAAAAACAGGAGCTGTCTCAAAAGTGTTTTTATTTCACGCAAAATTTGCAAAGAGTTTTACGCAGAGAACGCAAGGCATTGATAATCAATATCAAAAACTTTGCGCCCTTTGAAATTTCTTTGTGTTTTTGCGTGAAAATGGACTTTTTAGACAGCCTCTTACAATTTGAAAATTTGAGGATTTGAAATTAAAATCCCAAAATATTCAAAACCTCAAATTGAATTACATATATTTATAATCGGGTCCATTTCCGCCGTTCGGCGTGTTCCAAGTGATGCCGTTGGCAGGTTCCTTGATGTCGCAGGTTTTGCAGTGAAAGCAATTTTCGTAGTGAATGCGCAGTTCGCGGTGTCCATTTTTGTCTGTATGCAACTCATAAACCTCTGCGGGACAATAATATTGACACGGCGCGCCATACTTCGCAATGTTGATTTCTTGGTAAATTTCGGGGTTATTTATCTGTAAATGAGGCACTTGTTCCTCGTCGTGATTAACACCCGCATAAAAGACGTCAGTAACTTTGTCGAACTGCTGCGCAAAATTGCCGTATTTGTCCTTGAATAAAGGTTTTTTCGCCTTTGCAAGCGTTTTTGTTTCTTCGTTGTCGGGTTCGGTTTTGAGTTTGCCGAAAAAGCCCGCGCCGCCCGTAACTATCTGACTGCCAAAGTTAAACATTCCCGCCAACATTCCTTTGCCAAAGCCCGCTCGGAAATTGCGCACAGGGTGCATTTCTTTGTAAATGGGCGATTTTTTTACAAAATCGGCGTAAATTTCGAGTGTTTTTGCCGAAAAATCGTTTGTCTCAAATGCTTTAAGAGCCGTTTTTGCGGACTCAATTCCTGAATAAATGCCCAAATGAACGCCTTTGAGAGCGGGTATTGCAAGAAAACCCGCGCTGTCGCCAACGAGCAATGCGCCGTCTGTGTAATACGTTGGTTGCGAGTAAAATCCGCCTTCGGGCAGCGTTTTTGCGCCCGCCTCAATAATTTTGCCGTCTTTGATAAATTTTGCTACAAACGGGTGCGTTTTCCAAACCTGAAACGCGCGAAACGTATCGAAGGTCGGGTCTGCCGCTTCAAGCCCAAGCACTAAACCGAGCGCGACTCTGTTGTTGGACAGACCGTAGATAAATCCGCCGCCAAACACGCTCCAATTTGCAGCAGGAAAGCCCATTGTGTGATACACTTCGCCCGCTTTAATCGTATTTTCTGGCACTGAAAACACTTCTTTTACGCCGAGCGAATATACTTGAGGATTTTTATTTTTTTGCAAATCAAACTTCGCAATCAGTTTTTTCGCCAAACTTCCGCGCGTTCCTTCGGCAAAAATTGTCAATTTTGCCTCAACCGAAGTGCCTTCAACGAAGTTTTCGAGCCGCTCACCTTTGTGGTTAAGCCCTGTGTCAATACATTTTGCGCCGCAGACGTCTCCTTTTTCGTTGTACAAAATTTCACTCATAGCAAACCCCGAATAAATTTGCACTCCTTTTTCGGCGGCTTTGGCAGCCAGAAACCTGCAAATTTCACCCAACGAGCAACACAAATTGCCTTTATTACTCATATACGGCGGGTGAAACGGCATTTTGATTTTGCCTTTTTTTGTTAAAAAATACATTTCATCTTGCGACACCTTGCAGTCGAATGGAATGTCCTCGAACTTCACGTCAGGCAGTAACTCGCCGAATACCTGCGATTTAACTACTGCACCCGAAATAATGTGCGAACCAATATTTTGTCCTTTATCAACAAGCAGGATTTCCTTTTTCAGCCCTTTTTCAGAAAACAAATCGGCAAGTTTAATAGCAGCGGCAAGCCCCGACACACCGCCCCCGATAATGAGAACGTCAGTTTTGACGCGATTGGAATTTAACATAATGTTTTTAGTTTTAGAATTAAGTTCCGTAATAATTTTATTGATTTTGCACTGCAAAAGTAACATTTTTTTTACTCATTTACAAAAGTTTTCATCTGCTTTAAAATCAATATGTTACAGCAGCGCACTTTGTAAGACACTACCAATTTTCTAAAATGCACAACAGGCAAATTTAAGTATTTTTATAAAAAACTATCCGCCAATTTTCATTATTTCATCTTCAAAACTGTCTTTGAAAAACGATTTGTTTTTGAGTTTGGATCGGTAGGTATAGACCGTTGTAATCGAAAAACGAAGAAAAAGAGCAATCCGCGAACTGTCATTAATGCCCAGACGTATCAGGGCAAAAATGCGAAGTTCGGTATTAAGAATTTCGTCTGCTTTGGGAGTTTGGCGTTCTGCGGGCGAAAAAAGCGCATTGAAATCGTCTATAAATGTTGGAAAAATCCGTAAAAATGTTTCATCAAAATTGGTAAAAAAATCTTTTAACTCATTTTGAATAAAATTAGATGATTTTAATTGTTCAAACAGTTTTTCGGTTTTACCGTCTTTTGCAAATTTATTCAAAGAACGGCGGTAACCGTCAAGTTTTTCAATGTAATTTGAACACAAATCAATAAATTTTACAAGGTAGGTTTCTTTTACAAGATTGGTTTCGGAAAGTTTTTTATTGACCAAAAGCAGTTCTGAATTTGCGCTGTTGAGTTGCGTATTCAAGAGTTTGAGTCCGTTGTTCAATTCCTGCAATTTTAAATTGGCGCGATACAGTTCTTTACGGATTTTTCCAATGCGTTTCAAATTGCGATAGACAAAAATTATTGTTACAGTCAAAAACAGAGATAACACGCTGACTAACAGCAAATAAACTTTTAGTTTTTTCTGCTGATTTGCAATTTTTTGTTTGTAGGCGTTGTCAATAATTGGAAAAAATTCAGTAATTTCGTACGTTCTGAACCGCGCTTTGCAAAACGCCGCATCGTCCATTGCCGACTGCAAACAGTGGTAGGCGTTATTGATGTCGCCGCTTTGGTACAGCAACAACGAAAGTGAAAGCATTGAGGCATTTTCTTTGACCGAATTTTTGATGTCGCAAATTGCTGAAATTGCAAAATATTTAATTTGCTGCTCTTTATTGCCCTCTTGCCAATAAATATTTGCAAGAATATTTGCCAAAACGGCGCGGTCGTGGCTGTCGACAAGCGATTGGGCAAACCATTTTTCAACAATTTGCGCCGCCTGCTGCGTTTGATGTTGTTCGGTAAGAATTTCCGCTCTCAAAATTTCGTATTTTTTTGATTTACAATCAATTACGCTCATCAAAGAGTCGCGATAAATGCCGCTTTTTTCAAAAAAATCGTTAGAGGTATCATTCTGAAAATCGGCGTAATATCTATAAATTCGTTTGTGTGCCTCAAAATAATCTCCCAAAAGTTCGCTGGAAATTTGCGCCCGATTTACGCTTTTCACAAGTTGCAGCGACTCAAAAAACCTGCCCGTTTGCCAGTACATATACGCCAAAGTGAGTTTTGTGCAGTAGATATATTCCAAGTTGTTGAGGCGTGTGGCAATCGAAAGATTTTTTTTAAGATAAATAATTGCAGAATCAATTTTATAGGACTGAAATTCGTTTTGCAATTCAAAATTGATATTATATTGCTGATTATCAGATAAATCAGGTATATTAAAACTTTTTTTTATTTGCAAAATTTTCTCTTCCTTTTTGCTGTCAAATGCGCTTTTATGCTTTATGGTATAAAACAAATTTTGCAAAACAGAATCTGTTTCAGTACGTGCAAACGTTTGCACCGAAAATAAACATATTGATATTAATAAGAAAAAATTTTTCATAAAATTTAGATTTTGGTTACAAAGGTAACATAAAATTTTCAATTATACACAAACGCATAAAAATTAATTTGAAAATTTGAGGATTTGAAATTAAAATCCCAAAATATTCAAATTGAATTTTCAAATTGAATCCTCAAATTGAATTATAGGTCGCTTTGCGGATTATCATAAATTTATAGGGGAA
>JAISYF010000087.1 GCA_031270065.1 Prevotellaceae bacterium
ACAGAGGTTTCACAGAGAAACACAGAGTTTTTTTTAATTTCTTAATTTCTTAATTGTTTTGTACGCCACTGATTACCCTGCTCTCCCCTCTTTGATAAATGTTTCTAAACTTTTCCAAAATTTTGCGTTTTGTTGGTATTTAGCGTTTTTTTTTAAAAGCGGGCTTCGCCCGCTTTTAAAAAAGAGAGTACTCTCTTTTTTAAATTTTTTTATTGTTATTTTTTGTTATTATAATTCGGCTGCAAAGGTAATACTTTTTTTTGTAAATTATTGAAAAAAAGATTTTTTTTGTAAAAAAAATTCTTTTTTATTGAAAATCAACATTTTATAATAAAATTCTAAATGCACAACAGATTTTTTTTATCATCTTTTTTAATATTTCAAAACGTATATCCAATTCCTACGCCAATTACATTTTTAAACTGTATTCGTTGTTTCGGATTGTTGCCCTCTTTGTCGGGGATAAGAATTGAGTCGTAGTATTTGAGCGTGGTGCCGAGCGACACGTTCAGCACTTTTAGAAACTGGTAGGTAACATTCAAATCCCAATCAACATCAATTTTATTTATAAAATCTTTGGTGTATGGCGTAAAAAGCGTGATTGCAGAAATTATTTTCAGAGTTTTGTACCGCCAATCCACAGCGACTTTTGCCGACATACCGCCCTCGAATTTAAAAGGTCTATCGCTGTGCTGCGCATAATAAATTCCGCCGTAATATTTTTCGCGCAAATTCGTATCTAAAACCGTTGTAATGCGCATTGCAGCAGGCGAATAGTAGAGCGAAAAATAAGAGGTCGGTTTCCAGTCCAAACCGAGCGAAATATCGGTGTATGACGGCGACATAATCTGCGAAATGCGATGCGTAGAGTCTTTGTCGTCAAAATACTCAAAACCGTCTGCATATTGCGTGCGGAATGCGCCAAGAGCCGTTACATAAAGCGTTTTAGTGATTTTACAACCTGCTTTTGAGGAAAAATTAATCTTATCGTTGGACTTGCGCCACTGATTATATTTTATGTCCATATAAGAGTATCCGAAATCGGTGTCTAAAAAAGTTTCCCACGCAAATTTATCTTTCGTATAAATCAGGCGTACATTGCCAAAAGCCACCACTGTTGCGGCGTTGTTGCCGCCAGCAGCCCAATTTGTGAGAAAGGTTGCCGAAGTGTTCAGCCCAATTATTCCATTGACTTTCCAGTGTTTTGTGGAATCTACTGCGATTTTTTGCAGCAAGTCAGCCGTACCCGTAGAAATTTTCAGAATGTCTGTTGCTACCGCTTTGGCTTCGATTGCTGCCAGCGTGATGGAGTCGTTTTTTATAATTTGTGCCGAAACAACGCCAAAAAAACCAAAAAAAATGGCGATTAACAAAATTTTTGAGTAATTATTCATCTGTTTAAATTTATTTTTAACCACTGACCACACGAACTACACGAACAAAATATATGTGTGTGAGGTTTGTGGTTTTATATTCGTGTGAAGTTTTTAGTTTTTAGTTTTTAAAATATCTCTAATTTCTGTTAATAAAACTTCCTCTCTTGTAGGCTCAACAACAGTCGCAGGTATTTCTTCTTTTTTCTTTTTAAGTTTATTTAACATACGAATAAAAAAGAAAATTGCGAATGCGATAATGAGGAAGTCGGAAGTAACTTGCAAAAAATTGCCATAATTCAACGTAACCGCCTCGTGTGAAACGCCGTTTGCATCAACGGCAGCCTTTTTGAGCGTGATGTTGAGTGCGGTAAAACTCACCCCGCCAATCAACAAACCGAGCGGCGGCATAACCACGTCTGCCACAAATGAACTGACGATTTTTCCAAATGCCCCGCCGATAATTATTCCGACAGCCATATCAATCACGTTGCCTTTGACCGCAAAATCTTTAAATTCCTGAATAAATTGAATGCGTTTCATTGTGTTATTTTGTTTTAAATGTTGATAATTTCTTTTTTTTTGCCACAGATTTCACAGATAAACACAGAATAATTTTTTTAGTTTTTAGTGCTGCATTTCTCTTTCAATGTCTTTTTCTTTGAGCGACTGCCGTTTGTCATAGAGTTTTTTACCGCGTGCAACGGCGATGTCGAGTTTGGCAAGCCCGCAGTTGTTGATGAAGAGTTTGAGCGGCACAATAGTAAAGCCACTCTGTTCGGTAGCGCGGGCGATTTTTTTAAGTTCTTTGGCGTTTAATAACAGTTTTCGCTGGCGTTTTTCCTCGTGATTGTAGAAATTGCCCAAACGAAACGCTGCAATGTGCATATTTACACACCAAAGTTCGCTGTTATGAAACGTGCAATAAGAGTCGCTCAAGCCCGCTTTTCCTTCGCGGATTGACTTTATTTCCGTTCCATAAAGCACAATTCCCGCTGTGTATCTGTCTATTAACTCGTAATTAAAACTCGCCTTGCGGTTTTTTATTTCAATATTGGGTCTTTTCATTTCAGTTCTAATTATCGTCTTTTTTTTGACGTGCAAAGTAAGCAATTTTTTTTACAACATCGCTGTTGTTCGTTGCGCTGTTCGCTTATTTTCGTTCCACTCAAACACTATAAAAACATTTTCTGCAAAATTAATATTTTATTCTGAAATAAAAAAATTGCCATAAATTTTATATGAATATCTGTATATTTGCCCTGTTTAACAAAAGTTGCCGCGCCGCGACCTTTAAAAGGTCATATCGCTCTTATGTTGTTTGAGCCATAGCCATTTTAGAAAGTAAAAAAAACTAAAAATTAAAAGTTTTTTCATTCACATTATTTATTAAAAATTAGTTACCGATTGACAAAAACTTAATTCTTACTAACCGAATTTCCTCGCGTGTATAGTCGTCTTCGCCAAGATATTCGAGTGCGGCGTCAATATCGTCTGACTCGGCAATATTTTTAAAATATTGAAAAACCTCGTCAATTCTCTCTTCGTCCATAACTTCGTGCAAAAAATAATCAATATTGATTTTTGTACCCGAAAAAACTATAGAATCAACCTCGTCGAGCAACTCTTCAAACTCCAAACCCTTAGAAATAGCCAAGTCGTCAAGCGCAACCCTTCGGTCAATCGCCATAATTATTTCAATCTTGGTTTTCGACTTGTTGGCAACGGTTTTTATGCGTAAATCCTCTGGGCGTATTATGTCATTTTCTTCAACATAACGCGAAATCACGTCAATAAACTCCTGCCCAAATTTCTTTGCCCTACCCTCGCCTACTCCTGGAATATTCTGCAACTCCTCAATGGTAATCGGGTATGTGGTACTCATTGCCTCCAAAGATGGGTCTTGAAAAATAGCAAATGGTGGAAATCCGTGTTTTTTCGAGCATTTTTTACGCAAATCTTTGAGAATAGAAAACAGTTCAGGGTCTGCCGCGCTCGAACCAACTCTGGGCGCAGCCTCCTCGCCGTCATCTGCAAAAACTACGTCTTTGCTAATCATAAAAGGTTGCGGATTTTTCAAAAATTCCCGTCCGTATTTCGTAACTTTCAACACGCCGTAATTTTCTATTTCCTTAGCAATAAAACCGCTAATCATCGCTTGGCGGATTACAGGGTTAAGCAACTCCACCTCCTCATCTTTGACAGTGCCGTACATATCTAAATCCTCAAAATTGTAGGCATCGGTTTCGGTATTCGATTTTCCGGTGAGAATATCAATGATAATTTCGGTTTTGAATTTTTCACCCACCGCAATTATAGTTTCCAGCACAGAGCAAGACAATTCTTTCGCTTCAATCATAATTTTCGGGTGAATGCAGTTATCACAGTTGCAGCAATTATCTTCGGTGTATTCCTCGCCGAAATAGTGCAGCAGCAATTTTCTGCGGCAAATCGAACTTTCGGCGTATGCAGCGGTTTCGTTAAGCAGTTGCTTGCCTATTTCCTGTTCTGAAATTGGCTTGCCCTGCATAAATTTTTCAAGTTTCTGCAAATCTTTTCTGCTGTAAAAGGCGATGCACTGCCCTTCGCCGCCGTCTCGCCCCGCACGACCTGTTTCCTGATAATAACCTTCGAGCGACTTCGGAATATCGTAGTGGATTACATAGCGCACGTCAGGCTTGTCGATGCCCATTCCAAAAGCGATTGTGGCGCAAATCACATTAACTTTTTCCATAAGAAAACTATCTTGATTTTCACTTCGCACCGCCGCGTCCATTCCTGCGTGGTAGGGCAATGCCGAAATGCCGTTCAGGTTCAAACTCTCGGCAAGGTCGGTAACTTTTTTTCTGCTAAGACAATATATAATGCCCGATTTTCCTTGTTGAGTTTTGATAAATTTGATAATTTCCTTATCAATATCATTAACGTTTTTTTGCCGAATTTCATAATAAAGATTTGGGCGGTTAAACGATGATTTAAACACAGCGGCATTCGTCATTTCAAGCGTTTTTTGAATATCGTACTGCACTTTTGGCGTTGCCGTAGCAGTAAGCGCAATCACGTGCGCGTTGCCTATGCGGTTGATAATCGGGCGGATACGGCGATATTCGGGGCGGAAATCGTGTCCCCACTCCGAAATACAGTGCGCCTCATCAACAGCGTAGAACGAGATTTTGATATTTTTCAAAAATTCTACGTTTTCGTCTTTGTTCAAAGACTCTGGCGCAACGAACAGCATCTTTGTCCTGCCATTCAAAACGCTCTCCTTAACCTCCTCAATTTGGGGTTTAGACAATGAAGAATTGAGAAAAAGTGCAACGCCCTCCTCACTGCTGAATGCGCGAATTGCATCAACCTGATTTTTCATTAACGCAATCAACGGCGAAATAATTATCGCAGTGCCTTCCATAAGCATTGCGGGCAGTTGGTAGCAGAGCGATTTTCCTCCGCCGGTAGGCATCAGCACAAAGGTATCTTTGCCGTCAAGAACATTCCTGATAACAGGCTCTTGGTTGCCTTTAAAGGTGTCAAAACCAAACTTTTTCTTTAATTCTTCGGTTAAAACCGACTTTTTTGCCATATAAAACTAAAAATATGATTAAAAAAAATACTTTTTTTATTATAATTAAATCATTTTTGCAACTATTGTAAATTGTTGATTATTAATACTTTACCTAAAAAAAAACACAATATTTTCGTTAAATTTACATGGTGCTGCTAATCAGGAACAAATTTATAAATAAAAAATCTATATTTCCTAATTTTTTTAACTTTTTTTTTGTGAAAATTTTTTTATACCTTTGCACTCAAATTTTTACACTATATTATATTATGGAACAAAAAAGAGAAATGAACCTTTTTGAATTGCTAATTGCTTGCGGCAAAGGCGTTAAGCGTTTTTTTACAGGCTGTGCCAAACTCGGCTTAAATATGCTGCGGGTATCAATTCAATATTTTTGGATTACGATAATCGTGCTTGGCGCGTTTGTTTTTTTCGGTTGGCACAGCACCAAACCAGAAAAACGATTGTACAGAGCAAGAACGGTAATTCAGTTTGCACCTGAGGCTAAAATGCTGATAGAAAACGCTTTAAACGGTCTAAACAGATTGAGCGCGTTTGACAGGGAGCAGTTTGTTGAAAAAATGAATATAACTTTCGACGATGCAGCACATTTCCGCTGTTTTGAAACTTATTATGTGATTGACTTCAAAAAAGACTCAATCGCCGATGTAGTTGATTATAAGCGCATTAAAACTGTTCCCGCCGACACAGTTAATCCCGCAATGCCCGACTATCTTGCGCTGCAAATTCAATTAATCGGCTCGCATAATTTTGCACCGTTCCTCAACGGTTTGAAATCTTTTTTGAGCAATCAGCCTGATATTGCCCGCGTAGATTCTATGAGCAAAGTAATTTTAAGAGAGCGTATCGCGTTCTGCAACAGGGAGTTAGACCGTTTAGACAGATTTTCAGAATACGACTATTTTGGCGACAAAAGCAGGCAGACAGTTAAAAATGACTTTAAAAAAGGAATAATCCTTGAACCTTCGCGCAAAAATTTGTACTACGTTGATATGAGAAATATTTTGCACGAGAAAAAATATTTGACTTCGATTGCAGCGTCAAATCCAGACGTGATAAATTATTCTGATGTCAATATACAACTTTTGCCAAGATATTATTATATGATATTTTGGACAATTTCAGGCTTTATCACAAGTTCGATTTTGGCTTTCGCTTTCAAACGCAGAAAGAAAATTTGGAATTTTTTGAAAAATAAAGACTTCTGATTTTTAGCACAGATAAACAACGTGCGTATTGCTACTCCTTCAAAAAAAAATTATTCTGTATGTTAAGAAACCTTTTCGACAGACACTTTTTGCACTTTGCCGTTTAGCGGAGGATTATGCTTGGTTACCCTGACTTTCAGAAATGAAATTTCGGGGTAACTTTCTTTTACCGCGCTAAAAATTCTACCTGCAACATTTTCCAACAAGTTAGAAACGATGTTCATTTCTTGCTGTATAATATTGTAAATCTGTTCATAATCAAGCGTGTCATCAATTTTGTCGGTCCTTTCAGCAAGCGTCAAATCCGCGTCAAACTCCACATCAACAGAAAAAAGATTGCCGTTTTTTTGCTCATCAGGATAAACGCCGTGATAAGCGAAAAATTCCATGTTTTGCAGTAAAATTTTCATTTTTTTTATTTTTTTTTAAACAAAAAAGCGAATACAAAAACGACATCTCGCTTTCGTTTCGCTATCACATATTATTTTTTATTCAAAAAGTTTGTGAAATTCCTCTTCGGTAACAGTTTTTTTGCTTAACGTAATTTGTCCTTTTATAATTGCAAGCACAGCGTTTTCGTAGGTGCGGCGGTAAAAATCCTCTTTCGCCTTCTCTTTGTTCAGCATTTCATTTGCGTAATTGTCCAAAACGTCAGACGGCACATTTGTCATTCCATATTGCGCAAACCGTATCGCTGCATCTGCTTTTGCAGTTTCCAATACCTGTTCATCGCTGATTTCCACCGAGTTAGCCTTTGCAACCGACTTCAAAATCAAATCCCATTTCAGATAATCAAGTATTGCAGGAAAATCTTTTGCAAGTTTTTCATCTGTCATATCTTTCTGCGAATTTTTAAGCCAACGTTTGAGAAATTTTTCTGGGAACTCAATATTTTCGTTTTTTTGCAACGCAAGAGTTTTTACATCAAGCATAAATTTGTAGTCGCAATCTGGCAAATATTGGTTTGCCATTATTTCTGAAAGTTTTTTGCGGAAAGATTTTTCGTCTGTTACGGCATCTTTTCCGAGAACTTTATCAAAAAGTTCCTGATTCAGTTCGCCATACTGATTGCGAGTAATTTCCTTGATTTTATATTCAAAATCGTGGTTGAAATTCTGAATTTTGTCCTTATCTACATTCAACAAAGACGAAATTTCGTACTTGTTTTCAAACGCAGTTAAAGGGTTGAAAATTACTGTATCGCCTGCTTTTTTGCCCAAAAACAGACTTTTTTGCACCTCATCTTTCATATATTTAGGCGTAAGCATCGCGTCAAGCACTTCTAATGGCTCGCCTTCTTGCTTAATTTCCAGCAAATCGCCTTTAAACAAATCATCAGCCTCAGCCACCTCCTGTTTTACATAAGTTCCAAACTGCAAACGGTGCATTTTTACCTTGCTTTCCACCATTTCATCAGTAATTTTTATGCTGTAAAAGGGCACTTTGTCTTTTTTGTCAAAAGCCGCGTTAATCTCAGGTGCTAACGCAATGTCAAACTTAAACTCAAAATTTTCATCAGTTTCAAAATTAATCTGTTTTTGCTCTGTTTCGTTGCTCATAGGCTCGCATAAAATGTTCAGTTTATTCTCTTCAATGTAATTAAAAAGCGACTCGGACACAAGTTTATTGACCTCTTCCAACAGAATCGCTTTGCCGTACATTTTATTAATCAACCCTTTCGGCACCATACCAACGCGAAATCCCGGAATATTCGCCTTTTTTGCGTAGTCCTTAATGGTTTTTTCCACCGCAGTAGCGTAATCTTCCTTGCCAATTTCGAGCGTAAGAATTGCGTTGCAAGCATCAACGTCTTTTCGTAATATGTTCATAATGAATTAGTTATGATATGATTTTTAATAATTTTTTCTTTTCAAAAAATGCGGTGCAAAGATAATACTTTTTTGTAAAATAAAAAAATATTTTTTAATAATTAAATTTTAGTACATGACAAAAATCATATTTTGTCGCTGTAACCATTTGATATTTAACAATTTATAACATATATTTTTTGGAAAAGTCCTTGATTTTTCATACCTTTACAACTAATATTCAAGGTATTCGGGTAAAACCAGCCTGGGTCTTTGCCAAACAGCACGATTGCGGCGCGTTTGAGTTTAGCGTTTTTTGTCAAATGGAGTTTGTCAAGCAATTCGGGCGTGGAAAGTCCGTCAATATCAGGCAAACGCCTTGCTTCTTCGGCATAGATTTTCCCACCCTGCGCATTGGTAAAACCGCAAATCCATTTCAGGTAATCATCGTGCCAACTGCTTTTGTATTCAATATTTTGAGATTCGGACATAATATTTTGAATTTTACTATTTTGTAAAATTACTGTTTTATTTTGTCTTTCAATTGTTCTGCAACATTTTTCCCGTTTTCGTTTTTCCAAGCCATCAGGAAAAGCCCTGTGCCATTGCTTTCACGTTCCCAAAGTTCGCCCACAAGTTGTTTTTCTTTCACATCGTCTGTGCCGCGTAAATGTTCGCCTTTGTATTCAACAAGTAAAATTCTGCCGTCTGTCAGCATTGCAACAAAGTCGGGATAAAATTTGTCTGTCGCTGTTGGCAACCAAAACGAATTTGGGTGTCGAGCAACGTTTCTCAACCAAAATTTCACTTCGATCAAAACGTCAATGGCTTTGGCGCAGGCAAATTCTTCACCTTTTTCGCCTCCGTCAATCATCGGAACTTTATATTTGCCGAGATAATGTTTCGTAAATTGGTAAGTGCTTTGTTGAAAGAGTTGGTCGTCATACATATTTTCCTGAAATTCAAATGTATAGTTGAAATCAACTTCTTTTTTTATTTCAGGCGAAAATAAACACTGCGTAAAGGCTGTATTTCTTGCTGTTTGTCGTGCATTTGCAATTTTGCTCTGTAATTTGTTTGCCAAAGCGTATTTTGCAAGCACAAGTTGTTCTACTGTAAAACTTCGTTCCGAAATCAGATACTCAACTGTTTTTCGCACAAAATCAAGCATTTGCATACGCTGAATATCAGGCTGTTGCAATGCCTTGTCCAACCACATTACAAAACTGTTTTTCGTCCAACCCTCAACATTGGCAAAAAGAACTTGTTGTACGGCGGTTTCAACCGAATAAACAAGTTTATTTCCGTCAATATCTATTTTGAAATCGTTGTTTTCATCTTCAATATTAAATTCCTGCGGCGCTAATTTTGGTGAGGCAAGGTCGGCTAAATTCCAATCAAAATACTCAAAAATGGTTTCGCTGTCGGCAAACTCCAATTCGCCTTGAATTTCAACCATTAAGCGAGGAATAGAAAACCTTTCGCCGCTTTTTGCAGGTGTTGGAATTTCTGCCCTGTTTTTAAGAAATGTGAATTTTTGTCTGATTTCTACCGCTTTTTCTTCCGTTTCTTGTCGGCAAACTATTTCAATATCTTCTTCCGTTGTTGCTTCAGAAAGTTCTATTGATTTTGTTTTTTCATCGTATTTAATTGAAGCGGGCAAATTAAAAGTGATTAACTCGTTGGTTATTTGCACTTTGTTAATACTTGTATCAATGGGATTAAAAAGCTCTTGTTCAACAATTACAGACGAGCGGGCTTCTTCATCTTCAAACCCTTTATTTTTCAGTCCTTCTACAAGTTCTTGTGTGGTGTTACCGCTAAATGCTTTTGACATCACATTGGCGTATGCTTTGTTGAGTTCAATGTTTTTTCGTGCTTGGGCAAAGGGCATACGCATTACGCGCCCAAGCAGTTGAATTACAGAAGTTTTGCTACCTACATTTGCCAACGAACACAGCACATAAGCGAAGGAGCAATCCCAACCCTCTTTCAACGCTTCAACCGTAATGATATAGCGTATCGGGCAAGCTTTCTCGAAAAGATTTATGCCGTCCAACTCTTTTTGGTCGCCTGTGGCAATGGCAATTTCTTTTTCAGGTAGATTTGCCGTTTCAACGAGATATTTTTTCAGCACATTTACATTCACTTCGCCATTGATATTTTGCGCTTGAAACAGCACAATCGGACGAATATATTCTTTTTCCTGCTCTGCCAATTTTTCAAGTTCGGCACGGCGAATAATCGCCGCATCAACCGCCTGTTCCCAGCCTTCTTTATGTTCTCTAATCACAATCGGCAGCTTTATCATTTCCTCGTCTTTGAGTTCTCTTGCGCTGACGGAGTAAAGAATGTTATTGCATTTATCTTTTTCTTTGCCGTCAGGATTAGGCGTGGCGGTCAATTCTATTATTGCCGCAGGACTGATACGGCGAAACGCCTCCTGTGTGAGCGTGGTAAGCATTTTATGCGCTTCATCAACAATCATTATTGGGTGGAAATGGTGCAAAACATTGGCAAATGAGTGTTTAATTTTGCCGTTTTCGTCTGTTTCCAAACCTTGTGTGTTGCAGATAATTTCTGCAAAATTGTCCCAAAGGCTTTCGTTGTTGCGATAGACATTATATTTTGCAGTATCATCTTTTACAAACGATTGCGAAGTCGCCACAATGATAACCGCATTGTTTTCTACATCGTTTTTTGTGATATTGAATTTTTCGTCCAAGTCAAAAATTCTCACTTTGCCTTCAAATTGCCCGTCAAGCGCTTCACGATAGGGGTGGCGTGGATTTTTCAACGCTTCTGCCGTCTGCTTGCGAATGAGATCGGAAGGCGTAAACCACAGCACAACAGGAAAATCTCGTTCGAGCCAAGTTTCGGAAACGATTTTTATGGTATGCGCCGCAATAATCGTTTTACCGCCGCCGGTAGGCACTTTCAGGCAAATGCGAGGCGTATTCTGAATTGCCGGCCATTCTTCGTATGTTGAAAACAGCGGACCCAAACGGCTTTTGATGTCAGATTCATTTGTAATTTTTTCAAATGCTGCCTTTGCGCCTGCAATGCGACATTCCTGAAAATAGCGTTTCAGGATGTCAAGTGTATTTTGTTGATATTGTTTTAGTTGCATAAATTCTTGTTTTTAATTGTGTTTAACATCATACGGCGTTTGCTTGAACTCAATATGTTTGTTTTTCAGGCGGTT
>JAISYF010000113.1 GCA_031270065.1 Prevotellaceae bacterium
TTTTTTTGCGCCGCAACTGAATCACGCGTTAAAAACGCGACTCTGGGCGAGGCGGACAGCCCGGCACAAACACCTCTTTCGGCGCAAGCGACACTGTCAATTCTGCCCTCTCCGCAAAAACTGCGGCAGGAGCAATGTTAGATATTATTTGTTTGATATTATTCATATATTTTATGCTATTTCAAATTTCTGCGATTTTGTTAATTTTATCGAATTATAATCATCTGGATTGGTAAATTTAAAAATCAATCAAACATCACTTTATATAATTCGTGATTATATTGCTCTATTTCAGACATTTTCAGAGGCAAAAGTATCCCAATCCGCCTTTTTCATATTATAAGGCGGGTCAAGAACTGCCAAATCAATAGAATTATCTTTTACAGAGTTTAAAAATTCTATGCAATCCAAATTATATATTGTGTTGATTTTCATTTTTTGTAAATAAATCATCTGCTAATTTTCGTTCAATTACCGATTTATAATGTTCAGATATTTCGTAACCTGCATAATTTCGTTTCTCTTGCATTGCAACTCGCAAAGTTGTTCCCGACCCTGTAAATGGGTCTAAAACCAAATCGCCTACAAAGGTAAATAATTTTACGCAACGCCTAACAATCTCTTCGGGCATTAAAGCAGAGTGCGTTCCAAAAGCAATATCACTTCTATCTGGAATGGGAATATTCCATATCTGTTTTGTAAAATTCACCCACTCTTCCTGCGTAAGTTTGCTTTTTTCTTTAATTTCAAAAGGCACATTATTTTCAGGTTTACCGTCTTTTACAAAAACACTTATAAATTCAGTTGTATTTTGTGCATAAAAATTACGCGGGTAAGGATAACTCCCGAACATCAACTTTTTACTTGAGTTTGTCCTGTTCCATATATAAACATCTAACAAAAACAAATTTGTTTTGTGTAAAATGGAATGCTTTATATCACTGTCAATATCAAAAATATGGCGATTGTAATGTGTTATTATATCGCTTTTTAGCATTGGCATTAGCGGTGTGTTGATTGCCAATTTTCCGTTTGGTTTCAATACTCTTTCACATTCTTTCCACACTGTAAGCAATTCATTTATATAATCTTCGTATTTTTCAATATCGCCGATTTGTCCTACTTTTTTTTCGCTTTTTTGCTCTTGTTGATAACCGTCTTTTGAATAATCTTTTATATTAAAATATGGAGGACTTGTAACAATCAACTGCACGGAATTATCAGGCAATTCCTTCATGTTACGAGCGTCTGCGAAAAATACTTTATTTAGATAATTATTTGGCATAATATATTGTATGTTCAATAATTTAAAATTAATAACTCACTAATTTTTTCCCTCTTTTCGCCATTGCAATTTGCAGCGCAGGATTTGCCGATGACGACAAATAATATATCACGCCGAGCGTTTCGCCCGAGTCCATTCCAACCATTGCCACCAGAAAATCTAAAAACGTTTCCGCACTCTCTTTCAATGCTTTAAGCACAGGCACAACCTCTTTCGGCGCAAGCACAACCTCTTTCGGCGCAAGCGACACTGTCAATTCTGCCCCCTCCGCAAAAACTGCGGCAGGAGCAATGGAAAGTATTAATTGTTTGATATTATTCATATATTTTATGCTATTTCAAATTTCTGCGATTTTGTTAATTTTATCGAATTATAATCATCTGGATTTTCAAATAATAAAGATTGATTGGAAGTACAGATTGTACACGCAGCATTTTTTAAAACTGTTTGATTTTTTGTTTTTTCTGCAATGCTCGGTATTCTGTATTTTTCTTTTATTTTTCCGTCATTTTGTAATCTGTCCAAAATCATTTTATAATAATCGGGGTGAATTTCGCAACTTATGTAATTGCGTTTCAGATTTTTACACAAAACCAATTCGCTGCCACTGCCGCCAAAAAGCACAAAAACATCGTCATTTTCTTTTGTGCAACTTTTTATCAACATTTCCACCAGCGACAACGGAATTTGGCACGAATGAAAAGTTTTGTCTTTACTCACATTTTTTACCAAATCGTAGTAAAACCAACTGTACGGCATTCGTCCCGTATGCCCATCTGCAATGCGTTGCATAATACGTTTGTCTGTTGGATTTTGATACGGAACGGCAACATTTTCTTTGTAAAAAAGGTTCTCTTTGCTTTTTGTGGCGTGTAAAATTGAGCGGTGCGCCGTTGTAAATTTATGAGGCGACATTCCGACATTTGTGTTGTAACACCACACATAATCATTAACATTTACAGCGTTTTCGTCAAGAAATTTCACGCGCAAATAGGCATTTTGTTTCGGGTAATTCATCATAAACAAGTTGCCTGTCGGTTTGAGAACACGCAAACTTTCTTTTGTCAATTCAATATACCAATCAATATAATCGTTCCATTTTTGCGTATAGTTTTTGCCAGCGTAATTTATGCCGACATTGTAATCTGGATCGCCATAAACCATGTCTAACGAATTGTCAGGCAGGCGTTTAAGCACCTGCATAACATCTTCGTTAAAAACCATATTTCTAAAATTTTCTATCATTTTTAATTGATATTAACCAATTTATACGCCGCTGATTTTATGAATTTTATCGTTGTAATATCAAGCGGATTTTCAAAAGTATAAGCCCAAAGTTTCAAAGTGTCGTTTTCTTTGCCTTTTTCGCGCACTACATAAATGCCAAAGATATTTTTGATTTTTCCTTTCAGTTCCGTATTCTTGCTGGCATTAAAATAATACAAAAACGGATGATAAATCTGATAAACGCTGAAACTGTCGGGTTTGCCGTTTTTGCCTTCAAATACTCCGATATTTCCCTGAAATTCAATCGTTAAATCAACTTCAATCTGAATATTTTTAAGTTCCATTTTTGTGTCGCCAAACGAATATTCAAACGAAGTTTTTGTTCGGTGCGGGAAATATGTTTTCGGGCGTTTCAGAATATCAACATCGTCAAATTCGGTGTCTTGTCCAAACAAAAAATGGTGCAAAATTCGCTGATTATTTGCAACCGACAAAATATTGCTTTCGCTTGTATTGTACTGATTTAGAAGCGATTTTTTGTATTTCCAGTCAATTTTTTCCTGTATTGGTTCAAAATTATGAAAAACCTTGTCAATTCCTTTGATAAATTTGTGCTTCCCGCTGCCAATGTGAATTATCGCAATATCATTTTCGAGCAAAATTTTCGGTAATTTGTCCTTATTATCAAGTTTAGTAACATCAAACGGATTGCCAAAACCGAACTTTTTGGACACATCTTTTACCAAATCGTTATGAAACTCAAAATTGTTCCGCTGTTTGCAGATTTCAAACAATTTTTCGATAACTTGGTGTTTAGTATTTGCTCTCATAATTTATTATTCAATAATTAACAATTCATACATTTTCTTCCTCACTCTCCTCTTTCATTCCGAACTTTGCCATAGAATTTTTCATAAACTGTTCAAGCCCCTCAGCAAAAACTGCGGCAGGAGCAATGGAAAGTATTAATTGTTTGATATTATTCATATATTTTTTTTTTGCTAATTCAAATCTTTTGTTTATAATTCTCCAACTTATCATACCCTCTTTTCTTCTGAAAATCGGCAAATTCTTTGTTGTTGGTTGCAGGAAATTCCACTTGTATTTCGTTTTTTAGTTTTGACAAAACTAAATCTCCGATTTCGTTGGCAAAAGTTCCTTGCAGTGCTTTTTTGTACCAATTTTTGAGGTCATTTTCAGTAACAATGCTCTGAATTTTCGATTTCCAACCGATTTGCGTGAGCAACGAAACAATCAATTTTTCTTCGCTGTCTTTGCAAACAATCACAATTCTGTCGGACAAAACAGACGAAACTATATTTTCTGCTAACTCTTCGGTCAAAGATAAATGTTTGATTTGTATTGTCATACCAAAATTTGCCCACATATCAAGCCCTCTGTCAGCAGCATTTGTAACGCCCACGCGGTTAATTCTTGCATTCAAAATTATAGAATTTTGCTCAACTGACAAGTTTAAAACTCGTTTTGCAAAATCTTCAAATTCTTGCAAAATTGCTTGTTTCGATTTATCTGTCGAAACCTGAATTTTCACATTTAAACATTCAACAAGTGCTGAAAATAAGGCATATACAACAATTTCGTAAATTTTGTCAATACTGCGTCTTAAACCGGGCTCGTTCCAAAACAAATTCAGAAAATCATCAATTTTGAAATCACTTTTGTCGTGTTCGAGGCAATAATTCAGTCCTCCTGACATTTGCGAAAAACGCTCTGCAAAACGCTGATAAATATACGCTTCAACCGCACCGTTGGTTTTGCGGTTTTCTTTACCAAGTTCAACCAAAACTTCGGGCGGAATTGCGTTATCATTAAAAATATCGTCTTGATAACGCGCCGAAGAAGTGGAAGTTCTGCCGAGAAATTGCAGGCAAATTATATCGCGCCATTTTTTTGAAACATTTCGGTAAGTTTCTAAATTCGACAAATCAATATCGCAAAAAACGCGGTCGCGGCATAAAATTTCTGCCACTTGAATTGGCTTGTACAAATGCACTCTCGCCTTCGCAACTACCTTATCTAATGCCTGTTTTGCCTCTTGTATATTCATTTTTCAAATAAGTTTAATTGTGAGAGAT
This sequence comes from Prevotellaceae bacterium, assembly GCA_031270065.1. Taxonomy (GTDB): domain Bacteria; phylum Bacteroidota; class Bacteroidia; order Bacteroidales; family Paludibacteraceae; genus F0058. The sequence continues at coordinate 4,609 of JAISYF010000113.1, forward strand.
TTTCCGCTTTTTGCTTGTTTTCCAACGCTTTAAGCATTTCGTTCGCAATCGCTTTTATCACAGGAACGGTTACGGAATTGCCCGCAACTTTTCGCGCTTGCGAATAAGGAATATTGATTTTAAAACTATCAGGGAAACCCTGCAAACGCAACATTTCGCGGTCTGTCAAACGGCGTTCTCCATTGACAACCAAATAGTTATAACTTCCACCAGCCCGCAAAGCACAGGAATAAGGCAAAGGCGAGATATTTCCGCCAATATTTTCATGCCAAATTGACGGCTTGGGCGGAACAGTTTTTAAGGCAGCAAACCGCTTATTTCGCAAAGTTTCCGACAAAAAATATGATTTCGGTATATCCTCGTCCTTTTCCAAAACTTCGGAAAGCGGTTTGTAATAACCTAACGGTTTTGGAAATTTAAACTGTATATTATCCTTAAAACCAACAATATAAATACGCTCGCGTTTTTGCGGAACGTCAAAATCAAGCGAATTAAAAACTTTATGATAAACAGTGTAACCAAGTTTTTTTAAGTTGTCTATTATGACTTTGAAAGTATGTCCGTTGTTGTGTGTTGTGAGGCGTTTCACATTTTCAAGCAAAAATGCCTGCGGCTGTTTTTCACGAATAATTTCCTCAATATTAAAAAAAAGTGTGCCACGAGTATCGTTAAATCCAAGCCCTTTGCCCGCAATGCTAAACGGCTGACACGGAAACCCCCCTAATAAAATGTCGTGGTTGGGAATTTCCTTTGGCGTAATGTCATTTATATCGCCGAAAGGTCGCTCGCCGAAATTTGCTTCATACATATCTTGCGCATATTTGTCCCACTCCGAAGAAAACACATTTTTACAGCCGTATGCCTCGAAGCCAAGCCGTATGCCGCCAATTCCTGCGAAAAGGTCAATAGTGCGATATGTATTTGAAATATCCATTTATATATTTCTAAAATTTATTTTAATAATTCAAAATCTCAAAATTCATACATTTTCTTCCTCGCTCTCCTCTTTCATTCCGAACTTTGCCATAGAATTTTTCATAAACTGTTCGAGTTTTATTTTGCGCTGCAACTGCATCAAGCCGTAGAAAAGCGACTCTGGGCGAGGCGGACAGCCCGGCACAAACACATCAACAGGAATAACCTTATCAACACCTTGCAGCACATTGTACGAATTTTTGAAAGGTCCGCCAGAAATTGCGCAACCGCCCATCGCAATTACATATTTCGGCTCTGCCATCTGGTCATAAACGCGCTTTAAAATCGGTGCCATTTTATTTACAATCGTGCCGGCAACAACCATTAAATCGGCTTGGCGTGGCGAATTGCGGGTAACTTCCATTCCAAAACGTGAAATATCGTGATGCGCAGCAGCAGTTGCCATAAACTCAATTCCGCAACAACTTGTTGCAAAAATAAGAGGCCAAACAGAGTTTGAACGCCCCCAATTTATAATGTCGTCAAGTTTGCCAACAACAAGATTAACGCCGTTTGACTTCAACTCCTCAATATATTTTTCGATATATTCATTGTCGTTGAACTCTTCATAAGGAATATTTTTTATTTTCGGTTTCATATTTTTTAGAACAAAGACAATAGACCGCTATTGCTGATAGACAATAGATTTATACAAGTTTTTTCAGTTTTTGCCTTTATTTTATTTTGTTATTAATTTTTTTTAGAAAAAGACTAAATAAATTTGCAATAGTCTTGCGCCTGTCTTGTGTCTATCAGCGCAACGGTCTATTGTCTATTATCTAAAAATCATTTCCATTGCAACACATTTTTTTTCCACGCATAAGCCAAGCCGAGCGAAAGTATAAGCAGAAAAAACGCAATGCTGAACAAGCCCATAAATCCGAGCGTGCGCACCACGTTAGCCCAGGGAAACAGCAGCACCGTTTCCACATCAAACATCAGGTAGAGAATGGCGTAGAGGTAATACCCCGCCTTAAACTGCACCCAAGAATCGCCTTTTGTCGGGATTCCGCACTCGTAAGGCTCGCCTTTTTGCTGATTAAAACTGCGCGGCGAGAGCAAAATTGCAAGCCCCAAACCCGCCGCTACAAGCACCAGCCCTGTAAGAAATACCGTTAAAAATAATGATTGTACACCCATATTTTATTTGAATTTTACTTTTTAAAGAAATGGCTGCAAAGGTACAATTTTTTTTGAAAAAAAAAAACTATATCGTATAATTCGGTGATTCCACCGTTATATCAACATCGTGAGGGTGCGATTCGCGCAAGCCTGCTGCGGTAATCTGCACAAAAACACTGTCCGCTTGCAACGCTTTTATAGTCGGCGTGCCGCAGTAGCCCATACCCGACTGCAAGCCGCCGCACAGTTGATAAATGGTGTCGCCGACACTGCCTTTGAACGCCACGCGCCCCTCAATTCCTTCGGGAACAAGTTTTTTCTCGGAAGTATCTTTTTTCTGAAAATAACGGTCTGCACTGCCGCGTTTCATTGCTGCAAGACTGCCCATTCCAACATAAACCTTAAATTTTCTGCCTTGAAACAAAACCTCTTCGCCAGGACTTTCTGTACAGCCCGCTAAAAGCGAGCCGAGCATTACCACGTCTGCGCCCGCCGCGATTGCTTTAACAATATCGCCGCTAAATTTTATGCCGCCGTCAGCAATAAGTTTTACGTCATTACTACGACAAAATTCCGCAACATCTTGAATAGCAGTGATTTGAGGAACGCCAATACCCGCCACAATCCGCGTTGTGCAGATTGAGCCAGGTCCAATTCCGACCTTGACCGCATTCGCTCCCGCCTCAACCAACTCTTTGGCTGCTTGTGCGGTAACGATATTTCCTGCAATCAAATCAATATTTGGAAAAGCCTTGCGGATATTTTTTACAGTTTGAATAATATTTTTCGAGTGTCCGTGCGCGCTATCAACGGTAATCACGTCTGCGCCCGCCTTCACCAACACCTCCACTCTTTGCAGCGTGTCTGCGCCTACGCCCACCGCTGCGCCGCACCGCAACCGTCCCTGTCCGTCTTTGCAAGCGTTGGGGTAATTCACAACATTGTCAATATCTTTGCTCGTAATTAAACCGACAAGGCGGAAATTTTCATCAACAATAGGCAATTTTTCAATACGGTTTTGCCACAAAATTTCTTTCGCATCTTCCAAAGAAGTGCTGATTTTGGCGGTAACAAGTTTTTCCTTTTTTGTCATAACCTGCTCTACCTTAGTGTCGTCTTTGGGCAAATATTTCACATCGCGATTGGTAATCATACCAACAAGTTTGCGGTCGTCATCAACCACAGGCAAGCCACTGACGTGGTAGTTGCGGCAAATTTCCTCAACTTCGGCGAGCGTGTTATCCTTTTTTATGGTTATCGGGTTGGAAATCAAGCCGTTTTCATAACGCTTAACTTTCTCAACCTGTTCGGCTTGCTCGGCAATGCTCATATTTTTGTGAATAAAGCCCAAACCTCCCTCGCGGGCAATAGCAATCGCCATTTGCGCCTCAGTAACTGTGTCCATCGCCGCGCTCACAATAGGCACGTTTAGTTTGATGTTTTTGGTAAGAAAAGTGCTGATATTTACCTCAGAGGGCAAAATTTCCGAATATTGCGGAACTAAAAGCACATCGTCAAAAGTTAGTCCTGTTCTCATTTTTGCGGTATTTTTAGAGAATTATTGATTATCAAAAATTTTGCCTGCAAAGATAGCATAAAATTTTCAATTATACACAAATTTATAAAAATTTTTCGGAAAAATTTATAGGGGGGGATTTGAGGATTTGAAAATTTGAAAGATTTCATTATCTATTACAGTTAAGTTCGCTTGCAAACTTATTTTACAGGTTAAAAAAATAATATTAAAACCTCTTGTGCATTTAGAAAAAAGCAAATAAATGATAGATTCAACCCAACTTGTTCGTTGTATGCCTGTCGAATTTTATTGTATTCTTCTATAAATAAATAATTTTCTATCATATTTGTATATTTTTTGCGCTGTAAAATTACTCATTTTTTCCGATATTTCGTTAATAATTTAATTTTATCAAATAATTAAATAGCCCTGTTTTCGATTCTTAAATGCAATATTCGCACCGAGAACGGCGGAAAATTCGTTGAGCGGAAGTCCGCTGTCCTTCAAGTTTAAGAGCCGCATTGCCAACGGCGTACCGCGTGCGTTTCTGCGATTTGTCCACCGCAATTACGGTCGGTTCATTAAGCACTATTTTGTCGTTTTCCACAACCAACATTCGTTCTGCTCCCAATTCAATGGCGAGCGATTTTTTGAAAAAAATTTTACCCATAAGTTTTAGAAATTAGAAATTATGGTGCAAAGGTACGGGTCGGGCGTGCCAAGAGGCGGCGCGGGTGGAAAGATTTTTACAAAATCTTCATCGCAATCGCCGCACACGCTTCCGCATCTGCCAATGCGTGGTGATGGTTTGTCAAATCGTAACTGCAAAGTGCTGATATTGTGTGTAATTGGTGGTTTTCGCAATCAATGCCTTTTTTGAACACGCGGCGGGCGGCTTGGCAAGTGCAATGAAACTCGTAATCGAGATAATCCATTCCATAACAGCGGTGTGCGGCTCGCAGGCAACCCTCGTCAAACGGGCTGTTGTGCGCCACAAGTGGCAAGCCGACAATGCGCGGCGCAATTTCACGCCAAACATCAGGAAAAACAGGCGCGTTGTCTGTGTCTTCGATGGTCAAACCGTGAATTTCGGTATTTTTCCAGTGATACCAATTGGG
>JAISYF010000132.1 GCA_031270065.1 Prevotellaceae bacterium
GATTTATTATATTGACCCGAAGGGCGCAGAAAATTTGCCTAATTATGTTAATTTCATTAAAAAAGGCGCGGCGGAAGGCGTAAAAGAGTTGCAGAAAATTTTGCGTGATTACTGATAAAATTCAGATGCGAAGTCAGACGTTTTTTTTACAAAAAAAACACGTCTGACTTCGCAGCCTGACGTATTCCATAATAATAAAATATCAAATAAATAAACTTTGATGAAAAAATTTTTATCTAAATATGAAAAAAATTAAAACGTAAATTGTTGTGCGCCGCCAAAGCGGTTTTTGCGCGTAATTGCCTGCATATCAGTAATTTCTATTACTGTGTCGGCGTTGTGTTCATACGCCTGTGCTCCCATATACACGCCGTCTTTGCGACATTGGAAAAGCCAGAGATAAGCAACGTTTTTCGGCATTTTTTCAAGGGCTTCGGGTGAAAGTTGCAACGTATTTACGCTGTCGAAAATTACAACGTCATACTTTGTAAGTTCCTGATTTGAAGGCACTTTGTCGGTAATGATAAGGTTGTAATTGGCGGCATTGAAACGGATTAATTTCTCTTGCAGAGTGTAACCGAATTTTTCCTCTCCTGCCACATACAGCACCTTTTTTTGCAAATCTTTTGACAGGTGCGCCGCGAGTTTTATCGCAAAACTTGATTTACCACTACCCGCCTTTCCGTAAATCATCATACGAAAATTTGAGGTCGGTTTGCCCAAACGTTCTGCCCATTTACGATTGAGTGCGATTGTGTCGAATGTTTGACCCAAAAACTGCGCGCTATTCACTACGCTGCCTGTTTTTATTTCGGGCTGTTCTGCGCCCGCCAAACCATACAAGCCCCGCAAAGTTTGCGTGTCCGCCTCGATTGTGGCGGTTCTGCCTGAAATATATTTCTCCAATGAAGACAATAACTTATTTTTTGTTTTTAAATGAATTTTTTTTACTTTTGTCAAAAGTGCTTTTGCTCTTTTTTCCTCTACGCCTTCTTTGCCCTGAATTGCCAAAAACTGCTTGATAATTCTCGTTGAATCATCAACGCGCTGACTTGCTGCAATTTCTTTCAGTCGCTTAATGTTTTCAAGTTCGATGACAACGCTGTTGTTAAGTGTTCGGTTAGTAATAGCAATCAAATTTTTTTGAATTTTATTTATTTCGTCTGCATATTTGTCGGTTTTGCGGATTTGTTTTTCTACAATGGCTTTTTGCAAAGATGCCAACAGGTGCACTGCGCTATCCTTTGCCTCTCCGATAGTTTTGCCATTAAAGCACGCATAGCGTCTGATAAACACCACAGACGGCAATATTTTTTTTACAAAACTTCCCTGATAAGTCGGTTTTTTAGGTTTCTGCGGTTTCTGCGGTTTTGCCTTTGGCTTTTTTTTGGGTTTGGGAACGCGGGGCTGCTTTTCCTTTTTGGGTTTGGGCGATACGCTCCTATTGTTTTTCGATTTTGCAGGTGCGGTTTCTGCTTTTTTAGGCGTTGGTGCTTTTTCCTCTGGGGGGTTAGCGGTTTTTTTATCATAAATCTGATTTAACGCACGAATAAATAAATTTATTGCGCGTTTAATATTTTCAGACTTATCGTATAAATCGAGGTTTGGTTTTACGATATTTTTCCATCGCAATGCCATTTTTGAGTCCAATTTTACTTTTGGAACTTCTGTTTCTAAATTATTTACTGTAAATTTCATAATTTTTGTTTTAACGGTTAATAATTTTAAATAATTAATGACCACTAACGTGTTCAGCACGTTTGTAATGTGCGTTGCAGAAATTTAAAAACGTAACCAATTCTGGTTGTTTAACTTCTTTAATAAGCACATGAGAACCATCTTCCAATCTGATTGAGATGGTTGGAAATACTTGTTCATCTATCCAGATAGAAACAACATTTTCGGGGTTAAAAAAAACTCTTTGAATTGTCATAATTTTTTTTGTTAATTGTTAATTTTTAATTTTTAAATTTAATCCCAATTAATATATTGGGCAGGACTGTAATTTGCATTGCAAAAATCCAAAAAGGTGAATACATCGCTTTCTGAGGACGTACTTAAACTTGCATTACTGCCGTCAGTAAGCCGAATTGAGATATTAACACTGTTGCCGGAACCAGTATTTCCGTTGATAAAGATAGACCCAACTTTTTTTGGGTTGAAAAAAACATGTTGCATAATTTTTTTTGTTTTTTAAGTTATAAATTATTGATTTTTAAATAGTTGTATTTTTTTTTTAAAAAATTTTTTCAAAAATATTTTGTTAATTCAAATTTTTGTTGTACTTTTGTGGCGTTATAAGTTTATAACCAAATGGTTATAGTTTGTGTATTGGGACAATGGGGACTAATGGCATTGTCTAACAGTAACACGAATAAAAAGCATACTCACATAATCGGAATTTTTCCATTAGTCCTAATTCCTATGGCTTTCTTTTTGAAAGTTTATGTTGAATATGTTTTTTGATATTTGCTAAATCAATGGAGTAATGAAACTTCATTGATTTTTTTGTTTCCATTACAGGAATAACTAACATACATAATTTATTGTCAATCTCTATTTTAGCAATAAAATTCCAAAATCTTACAGCATTAAATTTTTTATGTGTTGCTTTTGGATTTCCAAAACTGCTAAATTCCGCATATTCCAATAAATCAGGTAAATAATGAATTGCTGTGGCTATTGTGCTATTCAAAAACAACGGAAAACCCAATTTATCTTTTCTACCAAAAACGGACTTATTTA
>JAISYF010000142.1 GCA_031270065.1 Prevotellaceae bacterium
GCTTGAATATTAGTTGTAAAGGTACGAAAAATCAAGGACTTTCCCAAGAAATATATGTTATAAATTATTAAATATCAAATGGTTACAGCGACAAAATATGATTTTTGTCATGTACTAAAGTTTTAAATAATAAATTTTTCAGATAAAAAATGAGCAAACCTATTATATATCAAGCATTTGTCCGTCATTTTGCAAAAAAGAGAGGCAAAAATATTCCTAATGGAACGATTGAGGAAAATTTTTGTGGAAAATTTAACAATTTTAATGCAAAGGCGTTAAAAAGCGTCAGGGACTTGGGCGCAACGCATATTTGGCTTACGGGCATAATCGAACACGCAACGCAAACAGTATGGGAGGATATGAAACTCGCTCCTACGGCTGACAGCAGCGATATTGTGAAAGGAATTGCGGGGTCGCCCTACGCAATCCGCGATTATTATGACCTTGATGCTGACCTTGCGGAAAACGTTGAAAACCGAATGCAAGAGTTTGAAAACCTTGTGGAACGCGCTCACAGAGCGGGTTTGAAGGTGATAATAGATTTTGTTCCTAACCATCTTGCTCGGACTTATCATTCGGACATAAAATCTGAATTGAATTTTGGGGTGAAAGATAACCAAAATGTCCAATTTTCACCCCAAAATAATTTTTATTACTTTCCAAGTCAAGAGTTTTCACCGCAATTTGAATTGAAAAACTACCGAGAATTTCCTGCAAAAGCCACAGGCAACGATTGTTTTTCGCCCTCGCCCTCAAAAAATGATTGGTACGAAACGGTGAAACTGAACTACGGCGTTGATTATCAAGACAATAGACGCGAATATTTTGACCCGTTGCCAGACACTTGGCTTAAAATGCGTGATATTTTGCTCTTTTGGGCGGAAAAGAGAATTGATGGCTTTCGGTGCGATATGGCAGAAATGGTGTCTGTAAATTTTTGGAATTGGGCAATTTCAAAGGTGAAAAATTGCTTTCCGAATATAATTTTTATTGCCGAAATTTACAATCCTGCGCAGTATCGGAATTATTTGGATTTTGGAAAATTCGATTTTCTTTACGACAAAGTTGGGCTGTATGACACGCTTCGCGGCGTGATTTGCGGTTATTTTCCTGCGAAAAAAATTACTGAATGTTGGCAAAATCTTAACGATATTCAGGAAAAAATGTTGAATTTTCTTGAAAATCACGATGAGCAGCGTATTGCATCGGTTTTTTTTGCGAAAAACGCTAATGCTGCAAAACCCGCTTTGCTTGTTTCAGTTTGTCTAAATGCTTCTGCTGCAATGATTTATGCAGGGCAAGAACTCGGCGAGCGAGGTATGGACTGTGAGGGTTTTAGCGGGATTGATGGCAGAACAACGATTTTCGATTATTGGCAGCCCGACACACTTTCGCGCTGGATTGACAGCGGAAATTTTACGCTAAAAAACCTCTCGCAAGAGGAAAAATCTTTGCGTGATTTTTACCGAAAAGTGCTGAATTTGTGCAATTCTCACAAAGCGATTTCCTGCGGGCAAATGTTTGATTTAATGTACGAAAATATTGAAAATCAGCATTTTAATTCTGAAAAATGTTACGCTTTTTTGCGGAAATACGAAAACGAAGTTTTGTTGATTGCCGCCAATTTTTCCGCCGAAAAACAAACTCTTAAAATCAAAATTCCGCAGCACGCATTCGATTTTTTGAAAATCCTGCAAAAAGAAAATGCCGAATTTTGGGATTTATTATCAAACAACAAATTCTCTACAAGTTTTTGCGAAAATAAATTTTTTGAAGTAGAAATTGAAGGTTTTTCGGGCGGAATTTTTGAGATAAAATAATACAGTGGCAAAAATTTTTTCGCCACTGTATTATTTATGCAAACTGCTGAAAATCAGGTTGTTGCAATTCCTGCCGATGCTTTTTTAGCGTGTTCGATAGATTGCAATGCGAGATAATTTTCGCCGTAAGTTTCGAGGTTACCTACTTCGGTATCAAATTGGTCTTGGTGCGCCTCCTCCTCCACAATCAACTCCTCAAAGAGTTTTTTTGTAGCAGAATCCAACGCCTCTGCCGCCTCTTTTGCAAAATTGTTGTAGTCCATAATGGTTTGAGTTTCCATTGCCTCGGCTTTTATCAACATCGCTTTCGGCTCGTGAATTTTCTCAACGCTGTGCGAAGGTATCATTTCAACCTCGCCTTTGAGGAAAAGAATACGCTCTGCAAGCCGTTCAACGTGCATCATTTCCTGTATTGCGGTGCGTTTGAAATAGGTCGAAAGCAGGTCGTAGCCCATATCGTCTAACCTGAAATGGAAGTACATATATTGATGTACCGCTGTGAGTTCGTCATTAACCGCTCTGTTGAGCAGTTCAATGGATTTGTCTCTTTTTAACATAACTTCAGAATATTTAAACTTGATTTTTTAATAACTTTTCATTTAAAAATTTTTCGGCAAAGGTACAAATTTTATTTTAGATTGTGGATTGTATTTTATAATTTTTTTTTATACAATTTACTTTTTAATAAGTTTTTACCTTTTGAAAAAAACTCAAAATTCCACTTTTGGCGCAGTTTTTGCATCTTTGTCTGCTTCAAAATATGGCTTGCGCTCGAAATCGCTTAAAGAGGCGATTATGTTTATCGGAAAACGGCGGATTTGCTTGTTGAAATAGCCTGCAATTTCGTTGTAGCGCATACGTTCCACTTGAATACGGTTTTCTGTGCCTTCGAGTTGCGCTTGCAGTTCGAGAAAATTTTGATTCGCCTTTAAATCGGGATAATTTTCGGTAATCATAAGCAATTTTCCCAAAGCCGACGAGAGTTCGCCCTGCGTTTTTTGATACTCCGCCAACTTTTCGGGAGTGAGATTGTCTGCATCAACCGTTACCTGCGTTGCCTTTGCGCGGGCATTCACCACGCCTTCGAGCGTTTCCTGCTCGTGCGCAGCATAGCCTTTAACGGTCGCAACGAGGTTAGGTATCAGGTCGGCGCGGCGTTGATATTGACTTTCAACATTCGCCCACTGTTTTCCGACATTTTCGTCAGCATTAACAAGGGAATTATACATCGTAATTCCCAAAATTGCAAGTAAAGCAATTACTGCAATCGTAATAATTAAAGTTCTGTGTTTCATATTTTTAATTTTTTTTGTTCACAAATTACACTAATTTTTACGAAAAAAATATGTGTTGTTTGTGGTGTTATTGATATTTTTTTTATAAAATTATTTTTTTTTATGTAAAAAATTACCATCTGCTTGTTGCGCCGCCGCCGCCCGAACTTCCGCCGCCAAAACTTCCTCCTCCCGAAAAACCGCCGCCAATAACGCCTCCGCCAACAACGCCTGCCGAACTGCTTAATCTCGGCAATTTTTTTGTTTTTACCTCTTTATATTTGCAAAATTTACAGTAAAATGTTTCATTTTCTCTGCCCGCGTGAAGTGTAGTTGGCTGCACTACAATTTCTTTTTTCATTGAAGAGAATGCTTTTGTATCACATTTTGGACATTTTTTATAGAATATGAGGTTGTCGTAAGCGTAAATTTCATTATGTTGGCAATTTTCACACACAAAAACGTCATAATCCACCGACTTAATACACTCTTCAAAACACTGTTTTTTAGATAGATAACCGTCATCTTTTTGTTCATCAAGCAAAATCATTTTCTGTTTGCAAACAGTGCAAAAAATTGTCTGTTTTCGGAATTTTATTGCTTTTTTATTTGCATAAATTACAGCGGGAATTTGCACAAAGAGAGTTGCGCAGGTAAGAAAGAAAAACGGCAATTTTATTGTTTCTTTATACAGCAAAAAAAGTTCGATTATTATCGCTATAAGTACCAAAATAGAAAAAACGGAGATAATTGCGTTTTTTTCGCTTTTCATAGCATAAAATCTATCTCTATTGGTTGTAAATTTAAGGTTATTTTTGATGTTTTTTGCATCATAAATAATAAAAATTAACAAAATTAAACTCATTGCACCATAAAAAATCAACCAACCTAAATAATTTGTTTTTTCATTGTCAATCAATGAGTTATCTGAAATTTTGCCCTCATTTTTTATAATATCGGCAATGCTTTGCACGCCTGCCAAAATTCCGTTGTTGTAGTCATTTTCTTTGAAACAGGGCAGCATTTTTTGCGTTTGAATACGCTTGCAAATTGCATCTGGCAAAATGCCTTCCAAGCCGTAGCCGACTTCAAAACGAATTTTGCGCTGGTCTTCGACAAAAAGAATTAGCAAACCGTTGTCCTCGCCTTTTTTGCCCACGCCCCAACGCTCAAAAAGCCGCACGCTAAAATCATCTATCTCGTTGGTTTCTATGGATTTAAGCAGCACAAGGGCAACCTCAGCGGAGGTTTCTGTTTCAAGATTTTGTAAAATATTATTTATTTCATTTTCGGTTAAAAAATTCAAAATTTCATCAGGATTTGCTACAAAATTATCCACATTCAAAGTTTTCGGATTAGGCACGTCTTCCACTTTTGAATACGAATTTTGCGCAAAAATTTCAGCCGAAAGAACCAAAAATAGCGCAATGAAAGCAATGTTTTTTAAAAATTTATACACGTTGCAAAGGTAAGATTTTTTTTTGATAATTTGAGAAAAAAGTGTATTTTTGCAGATAATTTTTTACATAAATAAATGCAACGTTCAGATTTTGAAATAATGGCTCCTGCTGGCAGTTGGGATTGTTTGCAGGCGGCGGCAAAGGCGGGCGCAAACTCCGTTTATTTCGGCATCGAAGGGCTGAATATGCGCAACCGCTCGGCAAATAATTTTACCATTGCAGACCTGAAAAATATTGTCGATTTTTGCTGTGAAAAAGGGCTAAAATCCTATCTCACAGTCAATACCATAATTTACGACAATGATATTTCTCTTATGAAAAATATTATTGACGAGGCAAAAAAGGCGGAAATATCGGCGGTTATTGCCAGCGATGTAGCAGCAATGAGTTACGCGGCGCAAATAGGCGTGGAGGTACATCTTTCTACGCAGTTGAATATTACCAATGCTGAGGCTTTAAAATTTTATGCGCAGTTTGCCGATGTGGCTGTTTTGGCGCGGGAGTTGGATATGGAAAAAGTTTATCATATCTATCAAACTATTGAAAATGAGCAAATTAGAGGTCGCAACGGCGAACTTGTGAAAATAGAAATGTTTTGCCACGGGGCTTTGTGTATGGCAGTTTCGGGCAAGTGCTATCTGAGCCTGCACCACCACAACGCATCTGCGAATCGCGGCGACTGCATGCAACTTTGCAGGCGCGGTTATACTGTGCGCGACAACTCATCAGATACCGAGTTAATGCTTGATAATGAGTACATTATGTCGCCCAAAGACCTGAAAACTATACATTTTCTCAACAAAATGATTGATGCAGGCGTGCGGGTTTTTAAAATAGAAGGCAGGGCGCGCGGAGCGGAGTATGTGAAAAACGTTGTAGAGTGTTACAATGAGGCGTTAAATGCTTGTCTGTCAGGTACTTTCACTGATGAAAAGATTGCGGATTGGAACAAGCGTTTGTCGCGGGTTTTCAATCGTGGTTTTTGGAACGGTTATTATTTAGGGAAAAAATTGGGCGAGTGGAACTCTGTTTATGGCTCGCAGGCTACTCGGCAAAAAGTTTTCTTGGGCAAATGCACCAATTATTACGTAAAAATAGGAGTTGCGGAGTTTGTGCTTGAAACAGGCAACCTGAAAGTCGGTGATGAAATTCTTGTAATTGGCAATACCACAGGTGCTTATGAGGCAAAAGTCAATGAAATTCGCGTAGATTTAGAGTCTGTGGAAAGCGTTGAGCGCGCAGTGCCTTTTTCAATAAAAACTACTGAACCCCTGCACCGCAACGATAAACTTTATAAAATGCAAATTTCACAAGAAAGGCATAAAAGGTTTTGAAAAATTAGGAATTAAAAATTAAAAAAATACAGCCTGCTTTTTGTCCACTTCAACAAAACCGCTCAAAATTAGCCTACTTTTTTCTAATTTTTATAATTCGGCTGAAAAGGTAATACATTTTAGCAAAATAAAAAAATATTTTTAAATATTTTTAGTTTTTAACTTTTAGGTCTTAACTCTACCGTCATTTCTCCTCGCAACGACACCTTTAATAGTTCTTTAATTTGCTCATTATCAGTGTTTTGTCCGAGCAGGAACATCAATTTTGCAACGGCTGCCTCTGTGGTTATATCGCGACCGCTGATAACGCCCGCCCGCCGTAATTGGTGGCTTGTGGCGTATCTGCCCATTTCCACGCTGCCCGCACGACATTGTGTAACGTTGAACAAAATTATACCGCGCCGATTTGCCCCTGTGAGCAGTTCCGCAAGCCATTCGCAAGTAGGAGCGTTGCCTGCGCCAAAAGTTTCGATTATTACCGCCCGCAAATTTTCTGTTGAAAGCACATTTTTTACATAATTGTAATTAATCCCTGCAAAAATTTTAAGAATTGCAATATTATTATCAAGGTTTATGTTAATTTTCAACTCTTTTTTCTTTTCATAATGACAATATTCGGGGAAATATTTTATATGAACTCCTGCCTTTGCAAGCAGTGGATAATTGAACGAGGCAAAAGCGTCAAATTCCTCTGCATTCCGTTTGGTAGTGCGGTTTCCGCGCATTAACTGCTCTTCAAAATAGAGACAAACTTCTTGAATTATCGCATCGCCTTTGGCATTTTTTGCAGCAGCAATTTCGATTGCCGTAATAAGATTTTCCTTTGCATCGCTGCGGTGAACCCCTACAGGCAGTTGCGCGCCTGTGAAAATGACAGGTTTTGATAGATTTTCCAGCATAAAACTGACTGCCGATGCCGAATAAGACATCGTGTCTGTGCCGTGCAGCACGACAAATCCGTCAAAATTTTCGTAATTTTCGGCGATTAGTTCGCAAATTTTCACCCAATTTTCTGGCTGCATATCGGAGGAATCAATCAACGGCGAAAAGGAGTCAGACGAAATTTTAACGTCTAAGTAGTTGAGTTCGGGAATGTTAGCCAGCACCTGCCCGCTGTTGAGTGGCGAAAGCGACCTGTCCGCAGGATTTTCTCCCATCGAAATTGTTCCGCCCGTAAAAATCAATAAAACAGATTTTTTTTTCATAAATTTTAATTAAAACTCAACTATGATTTTGTCCATTTCTTTGCCTGCCTTTGAGGTTTGCATAATGGTAACAGGTTTATTATCAAGGTTTTGCGTTGTGAATTTACCGCAAACGTTGTGCGTATGCCCACCAAGAATAAGGTCTATATTTCGGCTTTGCTGCGCAAGCCGCAGGTCGCTGACAACAGTGCTGTCGTTGTAGTAGCCGAGATGAGAGAGCGCGATAATCAATCCGCAGCCCGCATTTTTGAGGCTGTCGGCGTAGAAATTACCTTTTTCAATCGGGTCTAAATATTTGACAGGTTCAAAATTTGCAGGCAAAATCAGGCTTTCGGGCGACACGCCAAAACCGATAACGCCGATTTTCATTCCCCCGCGCTCAAAAATTGCGTAAGGTTCTACGATATTTTCAAGCGGCGTGTTTTTTACATCATAATTACAGCAAACTATCTGATAATCAGCGAGTTTTAGCCACATTGCGAGCGTGTCCAAACCCATATCAAATTCGTGATTGCCGAGCGCAACAGCGTCATAGCCGAGCCGATTGTAGCCCTCAACTTCAATTCTGCCGTGATAGACGTTGAAATATGGTGTTCCCTGCACAATATCGCCGGCGTCAAGCAGCAAATTCAGCGGGTAAATATTTCTGAGGCTGTCGATTACTTCGGCTCTTGCGGCGTACCCGCCTTGTCCGTCTTTCGCTTCAATTTGCGAATGAGTATCATTGGTACAAAGTATCAAAAGTTGCTGCTTGTCTTGCGTACAACTAATTGATAATAAGAGAGTTAAAAGAAATATTAGGTTTTTCATAATAAAAATTTATTCTTTGTTATTTATGGTTATTAATAGTTATTTGTTGTTATTTGATAGTTATTTATTGTTATTCTTTATTATTTATAGTTGTTTGTCGTTAAATATCTATTAATAACTACAAATAACTATTAATAACTACAAATAACCTTTGTTTTTTAATTTTGCCGTAATTTTTTTACCTTTTTTATTTTCCTTTTTCACATACTCAATAATTGCCTCGCGCAAAGGCTTTTTCAATGAATAAATTGCGGAATAATCTGCCAGAGCGTAGAGTTTATCGTTGCCAAAAGAAAGATAATCGGTAGTGAGGACTTGGTAATTTCTGTTGGTGTCAAGCGGCAAATTGTTGATATGTATAAATTTGCCTTCGTGCGAAATTGTATCAATATACATCTCTATTCCAGATGTAATTTGCCCGCCTTGCAAAGCGATTTCTTGGCATAGTTGTTCAACTTTTTTGCCCGAAAGCGTCAGCATGACCAACTCATTATCAAAGGGAAAAACATTATAAATACTGCCGACAGTGATTTCGCCTTGAGGCAACGCCTCGCGCAACCCGCCGATATTTGTAATGATAAAATCGTAGTTTTTGCTCTGTTTTTTAGCATAACCGCCCATAACTTCGGTAATAAAATTGCCGAGCAGGCATTCAGGCAAACCCCTGTCGAGCGTGATTTGTGCCTGACCGATTTTCACGCCCATAACGGTGTTGAGCGCGGTTTTGTATGGCAAAATCCATTGCGAAATTTCGTTATTTGCCGACTTTTCGGTGGTATTTACTGCAATCAATTCTGATGACACAATTTGCGGTTGGTAATGCGTGCAAGTGGTGCAAACCGCAATCAAAATAAGAAAAAATAATAATTTTTTCATCTGTTTAAATCTATTTTTAACCACACTAATAAAAATTAAAAATTGAGGTTTCCCATACTTTCTACCTAACTCCTTATTACTCCTTAACTCCTTTATTTTTTCGTCTGCCACTCAATTACAAGCGTAAGAACAGGATTTACAGGGTCGTTGGTGATAACTTGCACCTGTTTTCTGAATGGAAATTCGTCTGGAATTTTTGAGGCGTCAACCATAATATTCAGGTCTATTGATTTGCCTGACGCAACCGCCTCTTTTGATGGCTTAACTATCAGATAATCAATGTCTGACCTAACAGAACGAATAAGCAACGGAGTTTTTCCCGCGTTAGTTAATTTGATTTTTGACGAGCGTTTTTCGCCAAGTTTTATCGTGAGTAAATTCAGATTTTTTTTATCTGCCACAGCGATTGGCGCATTTTTCAACTGTTCCGCCGTAAGTTTGCTAAAATCTTCATTGATTTTTGCCTTAATTGTGTAATTTTCAGTTGTTTTGCCGTTGATTTTTATAGAAATATTTTGTGAAATATCGCCCCAAAGTTTCATTTTTTCTGTATTTAACGAAAATCTTACGGCTGTTTTTGTTTTTGGCGCAAGTTTCGGCTCGCCGTCAAATGTAACTTTTATATAATCAGGCACTTCACCGAAAGTTACAACCATTTCTCTGTCGGAATTATTATACACTTCGGTAATTTTTTCCATTGCCGCAGATTTAAAAACAGAGCCAAAATTTACAATTTGTTCCCTTAACAGCAAATCGCCCGCCTTATAGGCAAATGACTCTGTGATAGAGCGCATTTTTGGTGTTACTTCGCCTGTGATAGTCAGCGATTCGGTTTTGGTGTCGATGTCTGTGCCGAGTTGTACGGTAACATTTTTCGTAAATTTGCCAGGTCGCCCCTGCGCGTTGTACGCAACAGTGATTTTTCCCTCGCCATGAGGCGCAATCACTTCGCGGCTGTAACTTGGCGTTGTGCAACCGCAAGATGCCTTTACACTCTTAATTGTAATCGGCATTGCGGAGTTATTTACAAAGGTAAAAACTGTTGTCGCTTTGCCATCTTCTTCGTGGATTACGCCGAAATCGTGCGTCATTTCATTGAAAACGACAGAAATTTTTTCCTGTGCAAAAATTGTTGCAGAAAGGAAAAAAATTAATGAAAATAATATTGTCCGTTTCATAATTTTTTTTTAGAATAGATAAATAACAAAGAGCAAAGATTTTAGACGCTTTGCTCTCTGTTTTTTTGTTTGTTTTTCAAAATTACTGTGCAGGTTTAACCACTACGCCTTTGATATAAAGCCTTTCTTGGAACGTTTCCGTACCTATTCCAAAGGTAACAGTAACAGTTTTGTTGAAAGAACCCTCGCGATTTGAATCGTAAGCAACAGGAATTTCGCCGTATTCGCCGGGCAAAATCACTTTGTTTTTTTCAACATTAGGCGTTGTGCAGCCGCAAGATGCAGTTGCATTTTGAAGTACAATCGGACTTGTGCTGATGTTTTTAAACGTGAAAACGGTTTTTATTCTGCCGTTGTCTGTGCCTTGCTGCACTGTTCCGAAATCGTGAGTTTCTTCCGAAAACTCAACTTTTTTTGCCTCTTGCGCAAACAAAGATGTGCTAAGCGCAAGAATTAATGATAAAAAGAGAACTTTTTTCATACGTTTGATAATCAATTAGTTAATTATAAATTTATTGTTAATTTTTTCTGATTTAAAAAAATTGTCTAATCATTAGACTGAAATTTTGTGCAAAAGTATAAAAAGAATTTGTACAATGTTCTGTTTTTTAACTTTTTTTTAGTTTTAAATTTAAAATTCCATCGGCAATGTGATTTTTACAACAATATTTTTTGCCGATATTCTAAATTTTCTTCGTTTTTATACCGCTAAAAGTGGTCGAAATATTTTATATATATTTTTTTCCTATTACTGTCAGCATTTTCTTATCACAAATTAACTAAATTAAAAAACTGTTTTTTTATCGTTTTAATTCTCTTATTTTTGCAGAAACAGCCTCGTAATTTTTGTCGTCATTAAAACGCAAATAAATACTCCTCAATTTTTCCAATGCCTCAATATAATCAGGATTAATGTTTAATGCATTTAAATAAAAGTTTTTTGCCTCTGTAAATTTGGCTTTTGAGGCGGCAACAAGCGATGCAGCCTGTCTTGCATCTCGTATTGAAAGCGTGGCACTTTCCATTTCGCGTGCTTGCTCAAACAACAAATTTCCCTTCTGAACAATGTATTTAGGCGAAGTCGGGTCAAGTTCCATTGCTTTGTCAATACATTGATTTGCCTCAGTACTTTTGCCAATAATACCAAGAATATCGGCTTTTATACCGTAATAACCTGCCCTGCCCGGCTGCTTTTCTATCGCTTGGTCTAATGCGGCAACCGCCTCTTGCGCTTTGTCAGCCTTGATATAATGGTCAATCAACAACTCTGTGAAAAGAATAGAATCAGGAAAATGCTCAATTCCCTCGTTTATTATTTTTACAGCATTCGCAGAATCTTTCTTTTCTTTATAAATACTGTACAAAAAGTTGTAAATCAGGTATTCGCGAAATCCCTGATTTTTTATTGCTTCCCATTTTTGAGTTGCGCCGTCAATATCGCCGCTTAATTGCGTGTATTGCGCTTCGTAGTATTTGATATTCCAATACAAAGAGTCGTTGTTTTCTTTGTGCGGAGCATCTTTTTGCCCGACAATAAAGGACAAATCGGGAATTGCAAGGTGTTTTTCAAACGCTTTTACGGCGATTGGGTACGTTTCCTCGTACTTGGTTTGCGTTGCGCCGTAATTCACAATCAAACCCGTTGTGAAATACCAAATCAAAGACTCGCGGATTTTTTTGATTGACTTTGTGTCTATCTTGCCTTTTGCGTCAGGCACAGAGTAAAGTTCCGCCGCTTTTACGAAATAATCGTAAGCATTGTACGCGCTTTCTTGCTTAACTTCCTCGTCAAACGACTGTCCCATACCTTGTTTGTAGATTTCGTAAGCAATCTGTCTGTCGTAGATGTAGCCATAAACCCACCAAGTATAAGGGTCGGTTTTTATGGTTTCGTCTGCTTTCAACGCATCTTCAATAAGATTAAGCGCAGCATTAAAATCAGGGGCATCGTAAGTTGGGTCTGCATCAGCCTTTTTGAATGCCTTTTTTACGTCTTTTTTTGCTTGTTGAGCAAAACAGCAAGCCGTTACTATCAACAGCATTGCGAAAATTGAAAAAATTTTTTTCATTGTATTAAAATTTTTTTTTGATTAATAATTTTTCGACTGCAAAGGTAAAAAAAAATTATGAATTACAAATTATAATTTATAAAAAAAATAACACACTGCACATTAAAAAGTCAAATTTATCAAGCCAACAACTTCCCTAATCCGCTCAAATTTTGTGCAAGCGAGCGCAATCAAACTTGTTTGAATTGCCGAGTGCCGCCAAAATTCTTGCAAAAAAACCAATAATTTAGACTGTAAAAATCGTGCGATTTTTTAATGCGCCTCCAACCAATTTTGCCCTGCGCCGAGGTCGGCAATAAGCGGAACATTGAGTTTTACCGCATTTTCCATTTGGGTCTTAACGAGGGTTTTGACTGTTTCAAGTTCATTATTGGGCACATTGAACACAATTTCATCGTGTATCTGTAAAATCATTTCGGTTTTGAGGTTTTGTTTCGTCAATTCCTCGTCAATTTTCACCATTGCGATTTTGATAATGTCCGCAGCCGCGCCTTGAATTGGCGCGTTAATTGCGTTTCTTTCGGCAAAACCGCGCACATTGGCGTTGGCGGAATTGATGTCGGGCAAATAACGTTTTCTGTGCAAAATTGTCTGTACAAAGCCGTTTTTCCGCGCATTTTCAAGCGTCATTTCCATGTAAATTTTTACGTTTGGAAACGAATTAAAATACTCGCTTATCAGCGTTTTTGCCTCGCTTCGCGGAATAGACAGGCGTTCCGAAAGTCCGAATGCTGAAATGCCGTAAATTATTCCAAAATTTGCCGTTTTCGCTTTTCTGCGCATATCTTTTGTAACTTCGGCAATGGAAACTTTGTAGATTTTGGCTGCCGTTGCCGCGTGAATGTCCTGCCCTGAAAGAAATGCGTCAAGCATATTTTTGTCATCGCTAAGGTGCGCCATAATTCTGAGTTCCACCTGCGAATAGTCGGCGGCAAGCAACACGCAATCGGGTTGCGCAATAAACGCCTTACGGATTTCGCGCCCCTGCTCGTCCCGCACAGGAATATTTTGCAGATTCGGGTTTGAGGAACTTAGCCGCCCCGTTGCCGTAACTGTCTGATTAAAAGAGGTATGTATTTTGCCCGTTTTCGGATTTATCAACTTCGGCAACGCCTCAACGTAGGTCGAAAGCAGTTTTTTCAGTCCTCTGTGTTCCAAAATCAACTTAACAACAGGGTGCTTTTCTTTCAGTCTTTCGAGTGTTTCCTCGTCTGTAATGTATTGTCCTGTTTTTGTTTTTTTGGGCTTTTCTATAATTTTTAATTTATCAAAAAGCAATTCGCCGATTTGCTTTGGCGAGGAAATATTTATATTGTTTTCCGCCTGTTCGTAAATCGCTTTTTCGATTGCATCTAACTGATTATTAAGTATTTCCGCACTTTTTGAAAGTGCAGCATCATCTAATAAAACACCGTTTTGCTCCATTCTGCAAAGGGTTTTCACAAGCGGCATTTCAATTTCATAAAAAAGATTTTCAAGCGAATTTTCCTCTATTTTTTTTTCAAAAATTTGCTTTAATTGCAGCGTAATATCGGCATCCTCGCAAGCGTAATCTTTCAAAAGTTCAAGATTAACTTTGCGAATATTTTTGCCCTTATTTTGGCTCTTGCTTCTTGTCTCCTGATCCTTAAATAACTCATCAAAATGCACTGTTTTGTAATTCAAAAATATTTCCGCCATATAGTCCATATTGTGGCGCAGTTCGGGCTGAATAAGGTAGTGCGCAATCATTGTGTCAAACAATTTTCCGCGCACTTCTATGCCGTAATTTTGCAGCACCATAATATCGTATTTTGTATTTTGTCCTACTTTGCCAATATGCTCATTTTCAAATACTTGCTTAAATTTTTTGATGGTTTTTTCCACCTCAATTTGATTTTCGGGAATTGTAACAAAATATGCCTTTCCTTTTTCAAAAGCAAACGACAGCCCTACAATTTCCGCGTCAAAGGTATTAAGCGAGGTTGTTTCGGTGTCAAAACAGAACTCTTTTTGTTGGTTTAATTTTTCAAGCAAATCGTTAATTTTTTCATCATTATCAATTAAAAAATATTGATGTTCAACGGTTTGAATTGATTGCTGGCGCGGTGCCAAGTTCTCTGTGTTTTCTGGCGCAGATTGAAAGGCGTCTTCGTCGTCAAACAAAGACGGCTGCTGTGCGTTTTTTGGTTTTGGTTGATTTGTAATTTGTACGTTGTTCGGCTTAATTTTTGCAAGTAGAGTTCTAAATTCAAGTTCGTTGAAAATTTTTGTAATGCGCTCTACATTAAACGGTTTTCGGATTAATTTTCCCTCGCTAAAATCAAGCGGAACGTCAGTTTTTATCGTTGCTAAAAATTTTGAAAAAATAATTTGTTCCTTGCTGTTTTCAATTTTTTCTTTTAATGCGCCTTTAATTTTTGAGGTATTTTCGAGCAAATTTTCAATCGTGCCAAACTCTTTCAGCAGTTTTGCAGCAGTCTTTTTTCCCACTCCAGCGCAGCCAGGAATATTGTCCGAAATATCGCCCATAAGTCCCAATAAATCAATCACTTGTGCAGGATTTTCCACATCATATTTCTGCTTAATTTCCGTAACGCCGAGCGTATCAAAACCTGCACTTCCAAAACGCGGCTTGTATTGAAAAATATGCGAATCAACAAGTTGCCCGTAGTCTTTGTCTGGAGTCATCATAAACACCTCATAATCAAGTTCTTGCGTCATTTTTGCCAACGTACCTATTACATCGTCAGCCTCAAAACCCTCAACCTGAAAAACCGTAATGCCGTATGCCTCAATGATTTGCTTGATGTACGGAATGGAAAGTTTTATGTCCTCAGGCATTTTTTGCCGTTGTGCCTTGTATTGCTCAAACGCCTCGTGCCGAAAAGTCTTGCCCGCAGGGTCGAAAGCAACTGCAATATGAGTAGGATTTTCGTGTTTCAACACATCTTCAAGCGTATTAACAAACCCAAAAATCGCCGAAGTATTCAGCCCTTTCGAGTTAATGCGCGGATTTTTAAAAAACGCATAATATGCCCTGTAAATCAGCGCGTAAGCATCAAGAAGAAAAAGTTTTTTCATTTTAAATCTAAATTTTTATATTTTTTGCAAAGATACAATTTAATTATTACTTCGTTCTTTTTTCATAAAATTCCCCTTATCCTTTCCATCGCCTCTTTGGTGGCGACGCAGGTATTAAAAGTTGTGAGGCGGAAATAATTTTCGCCACAAGAACCGAAACCAACGCCAGGCGTACCTACAACATTAACTTTATTCAGCAAAAAATCAAAAAAGTCCCAAGAACTCATACCATTCGGGCAGCGAAACCAGATATAAGGCGAATTTTTTCCGCCTGTGTAAAAAACTTTTTTTTCGTTTAACACGTTGGTAATCAGTGCAGAATTTTTCTTGTATTCAGCAATATTTCTGTCTGCCTGAGTTATTCCAGCGGGCGAAAGCGCAGCCTGCAAACCGCGTTGCTGCGGGTATGGCGCGCCGTTGTATTTGGTAGTTTGGCGTTGCTGCCACATTCTATTTAGCAAAATTCCGTCAGATTTCAGCGCAAACGGCACAACGGTGTAACCACTTCTAACACAGGTAAATCCTGCCGTTTTCGACAGACTTCCAAACTCAATGGCGCAAGTTTTTGCCCCATCAATTTGAAAAATAGAATGAGGTTTGTCGCTTTCCTCAATAAAACGCTCGTAAGCGTTATCGTACAAAATCACCGCGCTGCAACTGTTGGCATAATCCACCCACGCCTGTAACTGCGCAAAATTGAAGGTCGCGCCCGTTGGATTGTTCGGCGAACAAAGGTAAATTATATCTGATGGAAAATCGGGCGGCGCGGGCAAAAAATTGTTTTCCGCCGTACATTCAATATAGACGATTTTTTGATTGTCCATCAACGAAGTCGCCTTGTAGAGCGGATAAACAGGGTTTGGCACAAGCACAGTGTTCGCGCTTTTTTCAAAAATATCAGTAATATTCGCAATATCAGAGCCGATACCGTCGCCGATTGTAACCTCGCCGTCATCAAGTTGTACGCCATAATTTTTATAGTAGTCAGTAACGGCTTTTCGCGCAAAATGGTAGCCGAGTTCGGGTCCGTAACCGCGAAAAGTTTCGGCGTGTTTCAACTCTTCAAATGCAGTGATAATCGCGTCTGCGGCAATTTCGGGCAAAGGCAGGGTTACATCACCGATGCCGAGTTTTATCACAGGCGCATCAGGGTTCGCATCGCAAAACCGCTTTGTCCGCAACGCAATTTCTGTAAAAAGATAGTTTTCTTCGAGTTTTGAATAATTTTTATTAATTTTCATATTTTTCTGCTATTTTTTTATAAGAATTTATCTATATAAATCCGTCTAATTTGTATAATCCCTGTGCTTATTTAACTATTATTAAAAAATAATTTTTCTTTCCTTTTTGGAATAATAAATATTTGTCATTCAGTAAGTTATCTACGGTAATTGTTTTGTCAATATCGGTAAATTTTTCTTTATTCAGACTCAATCCGTTTGCCTGAACAGTTTTACGTGCTTCGGATTTTGACGGAAAAATTGTTGTCAGTTCTGCCAAAAGATTTAGCGGTTGAACGCCGTTTTTGAGCAAATTTTTGTCTATTTTAAACTGCGGAACACCCTCAAACACAGCAAGTAAGGTGTTTTCGTCAATTTTGTGCAGGGTTTCGGCAGTGGAGTTGCCAAACAGAATTTCCGATGCCTCCACAGCCGCATTGTAGTCCTGCTCCGAATGTACCATGATGGTAACTTCCTTTGCGAGCCGTTTTTGCAAAAGGCGCAAATGAGGAGCAGTCTTATGTTCACTAATTAACTGATTTACATCGTTTTCCGTAAGATTTGTAAAAATTTTGACGTAACGCTCAGCATCATCATCGGCTGTATTTAGCCAAAATTGATAAAACTTATACGGCGAGGTGTATTCTGCTGATAACCAGATATTTCCGCTTTCGGTTTTGCCGAATTTAGTGCCGTCTGCCTTTGTAATCAGCGGGCAAGTAAGCGCAAACGCCTCGCCGCCCTCTGTGCGCCTGATAAGTTCTGTTCCTGTGGTGATATTTCCCCACTGGTCAGAGCCGCCCATTTGCAATTTGCAGTTTTTTTCGCGGTAAAGATGCAGAAAATCAAAGCCTTGCAGCAGTTGGTAGGTAAATTCGGTAAAGGACATTCCCACCGAATATTCGCCGTTCAAACGCTTTTTTACAGAATCTTTCGACATCATATAATTTACTGTAATATGCTTGCCGATATTGCGTACAAAATCAAGAAAAGTAACGTCTTTTGTCCAATCGTAGTTATTGACAAGTTCGGCAGAATTGGGCGCATTGTCGTTGAAATTCAGGAACTTATGCAGTTGTTTTTTGATGCACTCCTGATTGTGCCTGAGTGTTTTTTCGTCAAGCAGATTGCGCTCATCGGATTTGCCCGAAGGGTCGCCAATCATACCCGTTGCACCGCCCACCACCACTATCGGCTTATGCCCGCAACGCTGAAAATGCTTCAACATCATCACACTGCACAGGTGTCCAATGTGCAGCGAATCGGCGGTCGGGTCAATCCCAACGTATGCCGTTGTCATCTCTTTTTCTAATTGCTTGTCGGTGTCAGGCATTAAGTCGTGTATCATACCGCGCCACCTGAGTTCTGAAATAAAATCTTGCATCTCTCTCTCTTTTAATTTTTAATTAATTCAACTTTTGCAAGTTCATTAACTTGCTGATTTATAATAAAAAAAGCAGCATTTTATTTTGTTATGTTACTGATTTTTAATAACTTTGTGTTGTAAAAGAATAAAAAAATGCTACACGACAAAAGTACTAAAATTATTTCAGAACTCAAAAATTATTTCAGTTCTAACAAAAAAATATTTCAAATTGAATTGTCTTTTTTACGAAAAAATCGTTGATTTCAAAGGTATCAAAGTCAAAATATTTTTCTGCAAAATGGGCAGAAAAGGCGTTACAAATACGGAATTAAATTTTGAAAAAGCATTTGAAATTTACGCAACTCGCTGGTCGATAGAAGTTTTTTTTAAAAAATGAATGTCAAAGAACGTATTTTGCTGATTATCACAGAGATAACAACAAAATTATCTGAAATTTTTGCAATCGAACTTGATGTTTTGATGTTTCACATAACATCTGATAATCAATAACTTACAAATATACTAAATTTGAAATTCCTTGCAAAATCAAGTTAAAAACAACTTGCGAAAGTTAAATTAATAACAAAAAAAAACGAAGTCCGCAATTTTTTTCTGCGGACTTCGTTTCTTTTTATTTAAAATATTCAGCATCTTTATTTAAAACAATACAAGACACAATGGCGTAACCATCAACAATTTCTTTGTAAAGTTCTTTTCTTCTGCCATCCAAATCCTGCCCACATCCAGAATCATCAAAAAAA
>JAISYF010000183.1 GCA_031270065.1 Prevotellaceae bacterium
AAATTTAACGATAGTGGTTGTCCGTATCACGCCTGTATGTCAGAGGATTGTCAGTATAAATTTGTGAAAAAAAATGAACCTGATTTTGAGGAAAATTATAAAAAATGTTGCAAAAAATAAAAGTTATGTATAAAAAAATTAAAATTGAATTTGACGACAAGAAAAAACCGTTGTCAATCAAAATGTCAATGCCTATAACCGACTACGAAGCACGGCAAATTAAGGAGAAAGGATTAACCTTTTACGATGATGAAAATAAAAAGTTAAGGGAAACGATGCAATTTATAACCACTCACGGAAGTGAAATTAAAAAATATGACGAAAAAATTGTACTTGTTTCAAATAAAAAGTCTTAATAAATTTGCAATAAAATTTTTAAAAAAGTGGAAGAAAAAAGCGGTAAAGGGCGAAAGCCCAATCATAAACTAAACTATTTCTATCTCGAAGTAGATTATCGGCGAGATATGAAAATTAGGAAGTTAAATCTGAAATATCCATTCAGTGGTATTGCAGTTTTTACTGCTATTCTTGATGAAATATACGGACAAGAGGGCTACTACGTCGAGTGCGAGGAGTGCCTCTTGTACGATTTTGCCGACTATTTTAAATGCGAAGTTTCTTTAATAAAAAAGATTGTCAGTTTCTGCTGCTTAATCGGTTTGTTCAACAAAAATTTGTATAAAAAGCACAATGTTTTGTCAAGCAAGGCAATCCAATCGCGGTGGTCGGTGGCAATGCGCAAACTCAACCGCATTGATGATGTGCCAACTATCTACAATCTGTTTGTTGATGAAGAAGATTTTGATAAAAATTTTGCGAAAAACGATAAAGAAAATTACGAAGAAAAAGCGCAGTCTGTCGCAAAAAAAGCAACGGAAAAATCTGAAAATAAAGTTGAAAAAATCATTAGCAATTTTGACGAAAATTATCACGTTTCGGATTACAGAAAAAAAATGAACGATAATTTCCGAAATATTTTTGAAAATTTTGACACAAACTATCAGCCAATTATACTTGCGTGGCTCGAATATAAAGAAACCACTCCCGAAGCCGTCAAGAGCGCGGCGCGGCTCAAAGCAATTTATACAGATTTGAAAAATAAATCTGACAACAATGTAAATGTGGCACAGTGGATTGTGGCTTACGCAATTTCACGCCATTGGAATGGGTTTAGAATTGCAGAAGAAAGCAATTACAAACCGCCAGAAACGCCGAATTTGTCAAATGTACAGCCAGAATTGCGCCCTGACATGTCGAAATCAAACGAAACACAACAGCCTGAAAATCATATAGATACAGCAAAAACACCCGAAAAAATAAAGGAAAATATACCGACAAAACAGGAATTTGTGCAATTTGGACTACAAGTTATTCGCGAGCAAAATCTGAACGCCGAACAATATCTTTTTTCACTTGAAAATAAATTTGACTCTTGGAAAGAAAATAATTGGCGCGATGGAAATAAAAACAAAATCACAAATTGGAAACTAAAATTAAAAAATACGATACCATATCTTAAACCTTTAAAAACAAATAATTATGTCAAAAACAGCAACGATAGCAGCAATTTTGCCGAAAGCCGCGAGCGAGATTACCAACAAAAATTTGCCGAGCGAACAATCCGCGAATTTGCCGAGCAAATTGCTTAGTTCGCAGGAGATTGAGAAAATATTCGTCGATTTTTCCCCTGAAAAACAATTCACATATTGTCGGCAAATGGAACGTTGCCTCACAGGCAACGCACCAACTTTGAAATCGTTTGAACAACAAGCGGGGAAAGTGTTTTTTCCTCTAAAATGGCTCGAAATTCAACTTGTAGATTTGGCAGTGTTTTGCGGCGTAAAGGAAAAATTCACAGACGAGCAACTCCGACAATCTTCTGAGGTTATTATGCTAAATTTCAGCCACTTAAAATTAACGGAACTTATGATTTTTTTTCAAAAACTAAAATCTGGCGAATACGGTAAATTCTACGGAGTTGCCGACCCAATGGCGATGATGGAGAATTTGCAAAAATTCAAACAGTGGCGAAATGAACAACTTTACATAATTTATAGAGAAACAGAAAAACGTATCCGCGAAGAAGCAAAGCTACAACACGACGAAAACCCAGATTGCAAACCAATTTATCTGTATAAAGAATGGGAAGAAAAAAAATGCAAAAAGACGCAAAACATATAAGGATTTTATTAAACATAAAATCTGAATATCTGCGAAAATATTTAGAATTTCTCTTTAAAAAAGAGGGAGATATTTTTATTCTAGACCGCAACTGCGATTTTGGAAAATATTGTTTTTTAAACATCTTAAAATCGGAAATACCGCTCAAAATCGAAAAAACAGAGCAAACAGTAACAATCGAAATTCCCAAATCAAAAAATATTGACAGAATTGACGAAAAATATTATCTCTACTACGACAATTTTGCAGAGCAAAAACTCAACGACTTGCTAAAAGTAATCTCAAATATTGATTTTCGCGAATATTGTATCTCAATGCGCGAAATCAAAATAAAACAGAAAGATATAATTAACAGTTATCTTATCTCTCGAAAATTGATTTTGGAAAAAGATTTAACCGATATGATAAAAAAACGTTTTCAAAGAAATTCCGAAAAAAACGTAATTTCACTCCAAAAAATGCTGCTCTACAAACTCCAAAACGCAATAAAATTGCAAAATAAAAATATAAGTAACTCAATATCAGGGGTTTAAAAAAAATAGTTTTTATTTTACTGTTTTTGACAGTAAAATAAAAACAACCTTACAATCAACAAGTTACGAGAAAGTATTTTTTAATTTCAACTAACAAATGCAACATTAAGTAACAAAAAAAATTGCGTATAAATTGTTGTTCGCATACATCAAACACGTTCACACGATTACAGGCGACAATGGAACGGAATTTGCCGACCACGAAAACATTGCTAAACTCCTGAAAACCAGTTTCTT
>JAISYF010000215.1 GCA_031270065.1 Prevotellaceae bacterium
CTTAATAACCGCAGGTAAGGCGGTAGCCGCAGCCTGCGGAAGCAAAATACCTCCCAGACATCAACTCCGTAGGAGTTGAACAGTGGCGATAAAGTTCAACTCCTACGGAGTTGATGTAAAGGGGGCTTACTTACCCTGCACTGCACTTCGCTACGCTGCGTTTGTGCAGGGTTATGAAAGTAACGCCCTATCGGGCGAAAACTACAAATATTTGATTGTTAGCAAGTTGTGATAATTGCGAAAGTTAAATTACTTATAACAAAAAAACTGTATTCGCAACCTGTCAGAACACATTTAGATTGCGGGTCAAAGCCCGCAATGACAGGGCACAACATCGAAAGTCAGGTATAAAAATCTTTAGGTTTGAAAATTTGAAAATGCAAAAATTCAATTTAAAAAAATTATTAATTATTAATTATATTTCGTATTTTGAAAACTAATGTCATTTCGGCTTCGCTCAATGACCACGTAGAACATTGACAGTACGGCAGGTTGAGCGTAGTCGAAACCAAAACCAAACTAAAAGGGAACTTCTAAAAATTACCGTTTTTCTTTTGATTCTTTTTCAGAGTCGAAGTCTAATAAAATTTGAGGATTTGAAAATTTGAAAATTTGAAAATGCAAAAATTCAATTTAAAAAAATTATTAATTGTTAATTATATTTCGTATTTTGCATTTTCAAATCTTCAAATCCTCAAATTTTCAAATTGTATTTTTGCATTGCATTTTCAAATTTCCTATATTTCAATCGTCTGCGTTCTATCAGGTCCTACCGAAACGTGCGAAATTTTTACCCCAACAAGTTCCTCAATTTTTTGCAAATAGAGTTTAGCGTTTTCGGGCAAATCGGCGTATTTTTTTACTTCGGTAATTTCCTCGTTCCAAGTCGGCATATCAATATACATAGGCTTGCAACGCTGATATGCACTTAAAGTAGAGGGAATGCAGTCAATTTTTTCACCGTCAAGTTCGTAGTGTGTGCAGATTTTCAACTCTTTTACGCAGGAAAGCACGTCAAAAAGCATAATCGCCAAACTGTCAATGCCCGAAATTCTGCAAGCGTGGCGCAAAGCGACCATGTCTAAGTAGCCAACTCTGCGCGGGCGACCTGTAACTGTGCCGTATTCGTGTCCGCGCTCGCGAATGTAGTGCGCCAAATCGCCTTCAAGTTCGGTAGGAAAAGGACCTGCGCCAACGCGCGTGTTGTACGCTTTGCAAATGCCCAAAGCGTGGTCGATGTACTTCGGCGGAATGCCTGTGCCGAGAGGAACGCTAATAGCAGAGGGCGATGACGAGGTTACAAACGGGTAAGTACCGTGTTCGATGCAGAGCATTACGCCCTGCGCACCCTCAAACAAAATTTTCGAGTTTTTTTGAACTTCATTATTTAACAAATTTGCAGTGTCGCAAATATATTTCTTAAATGCCCTGCCATAAGCGAGATATTCCTCAAAAAGCGGCTCAAATTCCATTTCGGGCAAACCGAACATTTTGAGTTCAAGGTTTTTCACCGCCAAAGCATCATTTAAGCGTTCTGCAAAATATTCTTTGTCAAGCAAATCGCCCATTCTGATGCCGATTCGGTTGTATTTATCGGCGTAAGCGGGACCAATGCCTTTTTTTGTCGTGCCAATCATTTTTTTACCCTTTGCGCTTTCATACGCGCCGTCAAGCGCAATGTGGTAGGGCATAATCACTGCTGCGCGGTCGGATACGAAGAGTTGATAATCGCGTATTCCGACTGTGTTCAACTTTTCGAGTTCCGCCAATGCCGCTTTTGGATTTACAACCATTCCGTTAGCCATCACATTTTTGATTTTCGGATTAAAAATGCCCGAAGGAATTGACTGCAACGCATATTTTTGCCCGTTAAAAGTGATGGTATGCCCTGCGTTGTTTCCTCCTTGATAGCGGACAACCACGTCAGAATTTTGTGCAAGGTAATCGGTCATTTTGCCTTTTCCCTCATCGCCCCATTGAACGCCAACAACTACTAATCTGCTCATTTTTAGGTAATTATAAATTGAAAATTGAAAATTGAAAAATAATTAAAACACAAATTGCAAAGTTAAAGATAAATTATAAATTATAAATTATGAATTATGAATTTTTTATTAACAAAAGAATGAAAAAAATTTTCAAATTGAAATTTCAATTTGAAAATTTGAAAATTTGAGGATTTGAAAATGCAAAATTCAATTTGAAAATTTGAGGATTTGAAAATTTGAAAATGCAAAAATTCAATTTGAAAATTTGAGGATTTGAGGATTTGAGGATTTGAAAATACAAAAATACAATGCAAAAATACAATGCAAAAATACAATTTGAAAATCTGAGGATTTGAGGATTTAATTTGAAAATTCAATTTAAAAAAATGTTAATAATTATTAATTGTTAATTATTAATTATATTTAGTATTTTGCATTTTCAAATATTCAAATTTTCAAATTGTATTTTTGTATTTTTGCATTTTCAAATTTTCAAATCTTCAAATTTTCAAATTAATAATAATTATAGGTCGCTTTGCGGATTATCATTTAAAATATTGCCAACTGCGCGAAATACACTGCAATTCCTGCGAAATAGCCCAGCAGCGCGAGCCACGAGATTTTTTTAACGTACCAAAAGAAATTGATTCTTTCCATTCCCATAGCAGCCACACCAGCAGCAGAGCCGATTATCAACATACTGCCCCCTGTGCCTGCGCAATACGCCAAAAGTTCCCAAATTTGAGCGTCCATTTGGAATGGTTCAACAATAGGGTACATTCCTTGAACCGCAGCCACCAAAGGCACATTATCAACTATTGACGAAATGATGCCGATGAAAACAATCACAACATCTTGATTTGCAATGTGATGTTCGAGCCAACCCGCCGCCGTTTCCAATATGCCCGACACTTCGAGCGATGCCACAGCAAGCAATATTCCCAAGAAAAACAAAATGCTTGACATATCAATATGTGCAAGGGCGTGAACGATTGAACGGTCGTTGAATTCGTTGTCGCGGTTGTGGTTGAAAATGTGCAGCAGTTCGGTTAAACCCCACAAAATTCCCAGCCCTAAAATCATTCCCATAAATGGAGGAAGGTGCGTGTAGGTTTTGAAAATCGGCACTGAAATCAACGCTGCAACACCGATTGTAAGCATTGCCACCTGTTGAGTTTTTGTTAGCGAATTTTCGTTTGTTTCGTTGTTTTTTGCAGGCGCAAAATGCCCTTTTAAGATAAACGAAAGTACGGTTAGCGGAATAGCAAGCGAAACTACCGAAGGCAAAAAGAGTTGTTTAATAATGTTTGCCGCCGAAATTTGTCCTCCGCTCCAAAGCATTGTGGTTGTAACGTCTCCGATTGGTGTCCATGCACCGCCGGAATTAGCCGCAATAACCACAATTCCCGCGAAAAACAATCTGTCCTCGCGTTCGGGAATAAGTTTGCGCAGCAGCGACACCATTACGATAGTCGATGTCAAATTGTCCAAAATTGACGACAAGAAAAAGGTTATAAAACCGATTACCCACAACAACGTAACTTTTTTTGTAGAAGTAATACGTTTTGTAACAATCTCGAAACCATTGTGTCTGTCAATCAGTTCTACGATTGTCATTGCGCCCATCAGGAAAAAGAGGATTGCCGAAATGTCGCCGAGATGGCGGATTAATTCCGAATTTACGCTCTCTTTCGGTTCGCCCGAACAAACCATATAGATTGTCCAAAGCACTGCACCGAGTATCATTGCCGTTGCACTTTTGTTCACTTTTATATTGTGTTCAAGCGCAATAAAAAGATACCCAATTACGAATAAAATAACTATTGCTATTTCCATTTTTTGTTAATTATAAATTTGTTAAAAAAACAGACTGCAAAGGTAACATAAAATTTTCAATTATACACAAACTTGTGACAATTCAATTTGAAAATTTGAAATTAAAATTCCAAAATATTCAAATTGTATTTTTGAATTTTCAAATTTTCAAATTTTCAAATCTTCAAATTTATTACTGTCTGTAAAGTTTCACAACGTTGTTGATAGCCCCAACCCTTTGGACAAAGCGGAGGCGTTGCCGCAATGACAGAGAACAATCGAAAGCAGGGTACAAAAAACTTTGTGCCCCAGATAACTATCGGAATTGTGTCCTTTGTGGTAAAAAAATCACATTTTGTCGGGCAACTCAATTCCAAGCAAGCCCATTGCGTTTTTGAGAATTTGCGCAACGGCGGTGCAGAGTTGCAGGCGAAAATTCTTAAGTTGAGGATTTTCTTCTTTGAGAATGGAAAAATCGTGATAGAATTGATTAAATTCTTTTGACAAATCATAACAATAATTTGCAATTAGCGCAGGGCTGAAATTTGCACCCGCCTCGCGAATTGTGTTTGGAAATTGTCCAAGAAGTTGTATCAAAAATTTTTCTTTCTCGTTGATATTCAGATTGTTAGCGCATTTTTCAAGTACAATTCCATTTTCGGCGGCTTTGCTCAAAACCGACTTAATCCGAGCGTGCGTGTATTGAATAAACGGTGCGGAATTGCCATTGAAATCGATGCTCTCTTTGGGGTTGAAAGTCATATTTTTTACAGGCGCAACTTTGAGAATGAAGTATTTCAATGCGCCGAGTCCTATTATTCGCGCCGTTTCAAGTGCTTGATTTTCAGTTAGTTCATTGAATTTTCCAATCTCTTTTGACGTTTGATAAGCGGTGTCAATCATCTCCGCAATCAAATCGTCTGCATCAACTACCGTACCTTCGCGCGACTTCATTTTTCCTTCGGGCAATTCCACCATTCCGTAGGAAAAATGCACAAGCGATTTTCCCCACTCAAAACCCAGTTTATCAAGCAAAATCGCAAGCACTTGAAAGTGATAATTCTGCTCATTTCCAACCACATACACCATTTTTGAAATTGGAAAATCGTTGTAACGCAACTTCGCTGTGCCAATATCCTGCGTCATATAAACCGAAGTGCCGTCAGCGCGCAACAGCAGTTTTTCGTCAAGTTTGTCAGAGGTCAAGTCCGCCCAAACCGAGCCGTCAGGTTTTTTGTAGAAAATTTCCTCTGCCAAACCGCGCTCAACTTCCTGCTTGCCAACAAGATAAGTGTCTGATTCATAATATATTTTGTCAAAATCAACGCCCAATTTTTCGTATGTTTCGGCAAAACCTGCATAAACCCACAAATTCATTTTTTGCCACAATTCGCGTACTTCTTTATCGCCGTTTTCCCATGCAAAAAGCATTTTTTGCGCATCAAGAATCAACGGTGCAGATTTTTTTGCTTCCTCTTCGGTTAATCCTTTGGAAATCAATTCGTTAATCTGCTTTTTGTATTCTTTATCGAAAATTACATAATATTTTCCAACTAAAAAATCGCCTTTCAAACCCGAATTTTCGGGTGTTTCACCGTTTCCAAAAAGTTGCCACGCCAGCATCGACTTGCAAATATGTATTCCTCTGTCATTTACAATGTTGGTTTTCAGCACTTTATAACCATTTGCCTTTTGAATTTCAGCAATGGAATAGCCCAAAAGATTATTCCGAATATGCCCCAAATGCAGCGGTTTATTAGTGTTTGGCGAGGAATATTCTATCATCATCAACGGCGAATTTTCTGTCGCTTTTATAAAGCCAAAGTCTTGATTATCAACAATTTCATTTAGCAGCGAAATTGACTGATTTTTCGACAGTATAAGATTTAAAAAACCTTTAACAATATTAAAATTTTCAATATTTTCGTTGATTTTTAGTAATTCTGCACCGATTTCCTGTCCAATAATTTCAGGCGATTTGCCTGCGATTTTTGTAAAAGCAAAAGTTACGATTGTAAAATCGCCTTCAAATTCTTTTTTTGTCTGCTGTACAAGCACTTTATTTGCCTCAAAATCAGCGTTATAGAGTTTTTTCACAACCTCAACAACGTTTTGCGCAATTTTTTTTTCAATATTCATTTTATTAACGGTTAACGGTTAGCGGTTAATGGTAAAAAAATTACCATTTGCCTTTAACCTTTTAATTCCTACAAAAGTACAAAAAATAATTAATACGGCAAATTCTATTTTTGAGGAATTTTTATGCCATTTCCCGCCTTTTCCTCACTGCCAAAAATCCACCGCCAAACATCGCCAGCAGCAGTAGCGGCACAATTACATTTATCGTTTGCCAAAAAACTCGGTGCTGCGTGATTGCAAGTTTGTTGAGCAGGCGGAGGCGAAGTGCGCGGTTGCGAATGTCAATCCAAGACGAGTCTTCGGTAAGGTACTGCAATGCGTTGATAATGAAGTTGTTGTTGCCGTAGGTTTGCCCTGTGAGCCTATCGAAACCAAGCGGCAAAATTCCGATTGAGCCTTTTTCGGAACGCTGAATTTCATTGCGGATTATGTCGCCGTCTGCAACTACAATCATTTTATTTTTAACGCTTTTTTCTTTTATTTTAGAAAAATTAATAACATTTTTTGGAGGCAAACGGTGTGCAAAAACGCTCTCAAACTCTCCTTCCATCGCCACAGCCACAGGAATAAACTGCATATTAAAATACACATCAGGCTTGCTCTGAATCATATTTTTGAGGTCAATATTTGTCGGTGCAGCGTCTACATGCGAAGCGTTGGAAGTAATTAAAAGCACCTGCATATCAATGCCGTTTTCCTCGCTCACCTGCGACAAATACGAGGGATATTCGCTTTTTACCTGCATCAAATTTTTGGTAATCGGGTGGTAGGGCGAGGGCATTAGCAACGGAAAATAGGGCAATGGAACATTCTCAAAATGCGCAGGCTCTGTCAGCAACGCCACATTGACAGGCGTTAGAATACACTGCAAATCCTGCACCACAGACGGCTCAACGCGAATTCCGTAATGGAAAAGCATATCTATCAGGTTCAAATCCAACGGCACAACAGGCGAAATGCCGCTTTTCGACAGTTCCTCAGGCGATATTCGTATAGCATCAAGCAGCCAAAGCACTTTTCCGCCGTTCATAATGTACTGGTCGAGAATAAATTTGTCACTTTCCGAAAATTTTTCAGTCGGTTTTGCAATTATAATTGCCTTATAATCAGCCAAACAATCTGCCGTATCGCCAATTTCGCCTCTGTAAATTTCATAATATCTGTGTAATTCTTCCTGCGCAAAAAACACGTCAAGTTCCAAAAGTTCGCCGTGTCCTTCAATAAAAGCGATTTTGTCAAAACTCTTTCTTGTGAGAATTCTAATTGCGTCAATAAACTGATATTCAAGGCTTTCGATAGCGGTATTAACGTTTTCCTCGCCCGAAGTTCTGCCCAACGGCTGCATCAGGCAAACGGGAATTGTGTCGTTTTTCAACATCACTTCCGCCCACGCAAAAATGGTATTTTGAATGATTTTACCCTGATTGTCGCGCACCGAAACCGACATCGGCGTAAGTCCGCGCTGTTCGAGTTTGTTATAATTTTCGTACCGCTCCCTGTCTGTCGCTGCATCTGACGGATTTATATACTTGTAAATCAATGATTTAGCAGTATAGACTGAAAATTCGTCAAGCATTTCATTGACAGCAGTTTTAAGCCTCGCGATATTTGCGTCAGCCTCGCCGAGATAGATATTTACCTGCAATGGTTCAGAAATATTTTTTAATAATTCTTTGCTGTTTTTAGTAATAGTATAACGTTTTTCAGATGTTAAATCTATTCTAAAAAAAATAATTTTTGCAAAAAGCAAAACAGCAATCGCCAAAATCGCCGCAAAAATGATGTACTTTAAAAGATTTTTGTTGTGCATTTTTTTGTGTATAAAAAAAGAAATGCAAAGGTACTAATTAATTATAAATAATGCTAATTATGGGTTTAAAAAAAGTGGAGATAGATTCAACCCCATAATGCAACTATTTATTATTGCAAATTTAGGTAAAAAATTTCTTTTGGCGAATAGAAACCTAATTTTTTTCTTGGTCTGCTGTTTATTTGATGCTGTATCTCTTTGATTTGCTGATAGTTAATAGTATCAAAATTAGTTTTTTTAGGGATATATTGTCGAATAAGTTTATTTGTATTTTCAACCGCTCCTTTCTCCCAGGAAGAGTATGGATTTGTAAAAAAGAAACTGGTTTTCAGGAGTT
>JAISYF010000005.1 GCA_031270065.1 Prevotellaceae bacterium
AATTGAGAATTGAGAATTGAGAATTAAAAAATGCAGACACAAGTAATTAGACACAAGACACAAGTTAAATGCAATAACTATTCCGTTAGGAATAATATATCAATAGAAAAAATACAAATTGCATTCTTAATTTCTTCATTGTTTTGTCCGCCACTGATAACCCTGCTCTCTCCTCTTTGATAAATGTTTCTAAATTTTTTTTCTAAAGTTGGACGTTTTGTTGGTTTTTAGCGTTTTTTTTAAATTGCGGGCTCCGCCCGCAATTTAAAATTAGAGAGTACTCTCTAATTTTAAATTTTTTTACTGGTTATTTTTTGTTTTTATAATTCGGCTGCAAAGGTAAGAATTTATTTTTATATTGCAATAGATTTGTTAAAAAAAAATATAAATATCCGCAAATCCAAGCAAAAAAATAATTAGATTGCGGGGCAAAGCCCGCAATGACAGGGTGCTGCAATGAAAGCAGGGTATAACAAAGAACAAAGAACAAAGACCGCTACGCTAAAAGAATAAAGACAGGAAGTGGAAATTTAGAAAATTAGAAAGGAGTGAAAATTTTTTTTAGAACAAATATTTAACAACAGATACAACAAAGACAGAACTTTAAAAATTCTTGCACAAGTCTTTGTTCTTTTAGCGTAGCGGTCTTTGTTCTTTGTTCTAAAAATGTTTAGCGGACAGCAATATTTTTTTATCTATTTTCTATTAATTTTTCACGCCCATATATTTGTCAAAAGACCTTTGTACATCGCCAACATAGCGGATTGTATGCGAGGCTCGGAAGTAGCCGAGTTTGCATGCTTCGTCGCTGTAATATTCGTGCTCGGATTTGAGCATAAGGTATTTTTCAACGTTATTGTTCCAAATTTCAGGGTTTGCACCATATTTTTTTGCAAGGGCTATTGCGTCAAAAATATGCCCCTGACCCGCATTATAAGCCGCAAGTACAAACTTTATGCGTTCCTCTTTGTTATCAACAAAATTGAACATTTTGTCGAGGTTTGAAAACAATTTCGCGCTCGCTGTTATATTTTCATTTGGTTCAAAAAAAGTTGAGTCGTTCAGCCCGAATTTTTGCCCTGTACGCGGCATTATTTGCATCACGCCAAGCGCGCCCGCACTCGAAACGGCGTCAGGGTTGAAACGCGATTCGTTCCACGCCACCGCAGCCAAAAGCCGCCAATCCCAACCGACAACGCCCGCAACTGCCTTAAACACAGAGTCATACGGCGAAACCGAACCTTTTGGAATATTAATCGTAAAATTGTCGTTATAATAAGAATTTTTGTTAAAATAAGTGCTCTCCATTCGTTTAAAAAAGCGCGAATTTTCGATTGAATGATACCAGGCATCAAGCGTGTCGGTGAGTTGCGGCGCATTTTTGCGCACGAGCCACGACTTTGCTTGCGACAAACCAACCGCCACCGAACAATCAAGGTTTTTGAAAAATTTGCGCCCAAGTTCCGCCACATCGTTATCGGCAATGGTGAGCGGAATTTCGCGCTTTGAAACCTCGTACATTATTTGGTCAATAGTCAGAGTATCAGGTGCATAGCAGATATTTATTCCGCCGCCTATTTCCTCGTTTAAATGCTGCAAACGCCGCAGATATTTTGAATTGTTTTGCACAAAAACATCTTTTCCGACAAGTTCGGTTACGTCTGTAACTCGCTGATTATCTTTGGGCTGCACCAAAACCATATTTGACATAAACATCACATCGGCGGTGTTGAACATTTCTCGCGTCTGCTGATTGCACGACATTTGATACGCCGCAAAATCTGCCTCGCCGTTTAGCAAAAGTTGTTTGAGTTCCTCAACCGAAGCGGCAACAATAATTTTAAGCGGCAAATCAATATAATCGGCGAAATTCTGCGCCAAGTCATAGTCAAACCCCATTTGGTCTTCGCCCGAAGTGTAGTAACTGATAGCACTCTCGATGGTAATGACGCGCAACTCACCGCGCTCTAAAATCTTGTCGAAATCGTCAGCAGTTTGCGGCTCGTAACGCTTTGGCGTACAAGAAATTAGAACGAATAAAAATAATATGGTTGAAATTTTTTGCAAAAAAAAGTTGCATTTATTTTTATATTTTTTTTTGAAAAATCTATTTCAAATTTTCAATTTCTTTTATAGACAACCCTGTACCTTT
Source organism: Prevotellaceae bacterium (assembly GCA_031270065.1). Classification (GTDB taxonomy): domain Bacteria; phylum Bacteroidota; class Bacteroidia; order Bacteroidales; family Paludibacteraceae; genus F0058. The sequence continues at coordinate 2,153 of JAISYF010000005.1, forward strand.
GGCAATATTTTCTAATGAAATACCGAGTTTCAAGAAGTTTTTTGCTATTTCTATTTCTTTTTCTTTTGCACCTTCTGCTTTTCCCTCTGCTTTTCCTTCTGCTTTTCCTTCAAGTTTTGCATCCAATATTACACTTTTGGCTGTCAGCGTATTGATAAGCCATTGGTCGTAATTGTCCAATTCTTCTTGATTATATGCACTGATTTCAGAATATCTCACCGCCTCGCTAATATCGCTGTTTTCCAAAAGTTCAGGCGCAACATTTTCCGTACTATTCTGTATTTCCGTCAAAAACCGCAGCCATAAATCGTGCAATTTCCTTTCAGCGCGGTTTTGAGGTTTAAATTTAGGCAGTTCAATAAAAACAAATTCAAGCCCTTTTATCTGCCTTTCTGTATTTTTTATATTCACTATTTTGTAGTGATGATAATATACATCTTGCATTTCAGGCAATTTTTCGTAAATTTCATTTACAAAAGTCAGTGCATAAACAGGTGTTAAAAATTGAAATTCCTTACCTTTTTTCAACTGATTTACATAAACTTTTGAGGCATTAAACAAGACGCGACTTGTGAAACTTTTTGTCCAATACATCTGCATTTCCACAATGAATTGCCGTTTGTAATTATCTGTACAACGTACATCAACTATTGAATTTTTGAGCGCATCGGTATCAGGTACAATTTCGCTCGGATTGTACTCTATTGAAACAATTTGCTGCGTTTCTTCCAACGGCAACATACTGTTCAACAAACTGATGCACAGATTTTTATGTTCGCCAAAAATGCGTTTAAAAACCAAATCGCTTTTAGGGTCTAAATAGTGCGCCATAGTTGTAAATTTTTATTGCTTAAAACTTTCTGCAAAAGTATAAATTTATTTTTAATCAACAAAATATTTCTGCATTTTTTTAAAAAAACAATATTTTTCAAACTATCTCAATTTTTTTCTCATCAATCATCGGCAGCGAATTAAGTTTTTGATACAACCGCGCCGTTGCAATTACGTCTTTTTGGCAATAAACCGAAATTCGCTCAATATTGCCCTCTTTGTAAAAAACATCTGCAACTTGCGAGCCGTCAATATCTTCTTTTGGCGTGGGAATATCGAAAACCGCAGTGAGCAGTTTTAGCGAAGTATAGTTTTTGTAATCACCAAAACGCCAAAGTTCCAACGTATCTACAAAGGAGGTTTCCCAAGGTTTTTTACCCGCTGCATTAATGCTGTCAGGAATGACTAAACCATTGATTAACAGCCGTCTGCAAATAAACGGAATATCAAATTCTTTAATATTGTGTCCGCAAACTAAATGTTCTTTTGTAGTCATAAATTTGCGCAACATAGCCGAAAAATCGCTCAAAAGCCGTTTTTCGTCTGCTCCTGCAAACGATTTTACGCGGAAAAACTGTTCATTATTACTTTTTCTATAAAAACAGCCAACTGATATACAGATAATTTTTGAAAATTCAGAATAAACACCTGCGTTTTTGAAAAAATTTTCATCATCAGAAAAATTTTCAGGAAATTTATCAGGCATTCTTTGTTTTAACGTTTCCACCTTTTCTTTCCAAAGTTTTTGCAAATTTTCAGGCAATTCTGCCAAAAATTCCGTTTGAGGCGCAGTTTCTATATCAAGAAACAGGATTTTTTCAAGATTCATATTTATTTATGATTTACAAATTTTAGTTTTTAGTTTTTAAGTTTTAACTCTCTTTCCATTTGATAAATTTTTTGCAATGTTTCTGGCAGTTGTTTAAGTGCGATTGAGGAACGGCGGAAGTTGCCTACGGGCATATGCGGCGAGCCTTGATAAACGCCTCCTGCCTCTTTGATATGGCTCGTTACGCCTGTTTGCGCTCCGAAAATAGAACGTTCGGCGATATTCAAATGCCCCGCTACGCCTACTTGTCCTGCAAAAACACACTTTTCTCCGACTTTTGTAGAGCCTGCAATGCCTGTCTGTGCAGCGATTGCGGTGTGTTCGCCAATTTCTACATTGTGCGCAATCTGCACAAGGTTGTCGATTTTCACGCCGTCAGCAATCACAGTAGAACCTATTGTGGCTCGGTCGATAGCAGCATTTGCGCCAATTTCTACGTCATTGCCGAGAACAACGTTGCCGATTTGCGGAATTTTGTTATAACGCCCCTGTTCGTCAGGCGCAAAGCCAAAACCGTCAGCCCCAATTACCGCTCCCGAATGAATAATATTTCGCTCGCCAACAACGCAATTTTCATAAATTGACACATTTGAATAAATCGTAGAATTATCTTTAACTTGCACATTATCAGCAATTTGCGTGTTGGGATAAATTTTTACGTTATTGCCGATTTTGCAATTTTCGCCGATGGTAACAAACGCGCCGACAAAGACGTTTTCGCCGATTTTCGCAGTTTCTGCAATGTCAGACTTTTGACTGATTCCCGTTTTTGTGGGTTTAATACTTTCTGCAAGCGAAAGCAGTTTGCTGAGAGCCTGATAAGCATTTTCAACTTTAATTAAAGTAGCGGAAATTTCCTGTTCGGTGGTAAAATCTTTATCAACAAGCACAATATCGGCTTGCGTGGAATAAATAAAATTGGTGTATTTTGGATTGGAAAGAAAGGTTAACGTGCCTTTTTCGCCTTGTTCGATTTTTGAAAAATTATTAACAGTAACATTTTGATTACCAACTACTTCGCCGTTTAAAAACTCGGCAATTTGCTTTGCTGAAAATTCCATTTTATTAAAATAATTTTATTAAACATTAAAACTTTTTACATGTAAATAAGACGTAAGAAAGTTGAAAATGTTGCATCGTGTTGAAAACTTTTTTATTGAACCACTAACTACATGAATAAAATTCTGTGTGTTTATCAGTTGTGGGGAGTTCTAAAATTCAATTTGAAAATTTGAAAATTTGAAAATGCAAAAATACAATTTGAGGATTTGAGGATTTGAAAATTCAATTTTAAAAAAATTATTAATTATTAATTATATTTCGTATTTTGCATTTTGTATTTTGCATTTTCAAATTTTCAAATTGAATTTTAGAACTCCCATTGTATTTATACTTTATGTTTCGGCACTTTGCTCATTAGCAGCGTTTCGATAACGAGGTCAAGGTCGTATTGCTGCACGCCGAGTGTTTTTAGCCGTTCCATATCTGCGTTGAGCAAGTCCAAAAACAACTTAATATCTGCCGCCAAAGCGATTGCCTTGTGATAATATTCAAGCGCAGTTTGAAGTTTGTGTTGCGCCAAAGCGACACCTCCTGAAATTATAAAATCTTGAATATCAGGGCTTTCCGCAAGCACTCTTTGCGACAATTCTGCCACCTGCTCAATTTTTCCCGCACAAAAAGCGCACCAAAGCAGCACGCTTTTGATTTTTGGAAAATTCGGATTTACATAGTCAATTTTGAAAAGCAGCGGCATTGCGTCATCATATTTTCCCGCCTCAATATAGCACTGTGCCTCGCGGAAAAGCAGTTTTTCATTTTCGGGCATCAACTCCAAGAGCCTCCTGTAACAGTTCGCCGCCAAAAGCGGTTCGCCCGCCTGCCGATAACAAAACGCCATTCGTTTCAAAGTCCATGTGTTGTCTTTGCCACCGCTGTCAGCAATGGTGTAATATTGCAGCGCAAGTTTAAAATTGTCAATTTTTTGATAACAATAACCAATTTTCCGCGCAATTTCGTAATTCGGCTCATCGGTTGAAAATATTTTTTTGTAGAGTTTAAGTGCCTGATAATAATGATTATAAGCAAAAAAAGAACTTGCAATTTTAGTTATAGTTTCCTCTTTTTTAAAAATTTTATCAAAAATATCGTAATGAATAATTTTAAATATTTCGAGCAACGGATTTTCAAACTCTTTCGCCCTCGGATATAGTGTGTAAAACCTGTACAGGTCTTGAATGTATTGATTAGCAACGAGTTTTGAATCGGGATTTGAGGAGAGTTTTTTCTGTTCTTCAATAATTTCTTTCAATTGGCTTTGCTGCGCCTCAAAACCTTTTTTTGCAGCCGCTTTTTCTTTTTCAGGCAAATAAATGAGCGAAAGCGCAAAGGAATATTTGTCGGAATTGCACATTGCAGGGTTGTTCAAAAGCAGCGCAGCAATCGAGCCTTGCTTATCGAAAAAAGCGTTGAAGTGCGGGTTGTCTTTTGAAAACGGCATAAACCAATTTTCTGTATAATAGAAAAACGGGTAGCCTTTCATACTCGCAAAAGTACCGATATTCACGTCAGAGCCGTTCATTTGCATCTCGCCGAGTTCGTGGAGTTTATCTGCAACGCCGCTATTTTCAAAAAATTCCTGCCAATTTGGATTTTCGTCATCATCGTCATCATATTTTTCTTTCTCTTTTTGCGGTTTTTCGCCATATTTTTCCTTAAATTGCTGTTTGAGTTTGCCAATTTCTGGAATAATATCTTCTACAATCCGCTTGTTGATTTTTTCGTTTTCGGAAGTCCTAATTATCTGAAAAACAATGCTTTCAAGTTCTTTCATAATATTTTTTTTATCACAAAAAGCAAGAAATTGATTTTTCAAATGTTCGTCAAAATGCCATCGGTAACCATATTTTGTTAAAGCGAGCGCAATTCCCACAAGTCCGCGCTGGCGAAGTTGCATCGGTGCGCCCTGTGTGTAATTTAACAAAAATTCAATTTTTTTAGCGTCAAAATAGCGCAAAAGATTGAGAGTGAGGGCTGAAATTGTGATATATTTTGTATCGTTTCCAATATTTTCGTCAGATAAAATCGCTGATATTGTATCAAAATCACTATTTTCAAGGTCTGTTTTTAGCCAGATATAGTGAAAAACATAACCCAAAACCTGTTGATGTTTTTCAAAAAGTTTTTGACGTTTTTCAGATTCCAATTCGCCTGTAACCAACTTATTAACCTCAATATCAACGTAATGCGACTGCAAATTTTGCGGTGATTGCGCAAAACTCAGCGGATTGCACGCGCCAATATTTGCCAAAAAAGTGCGAATTTGCGAATATTCAAAACGCGAAGATTGCTTGACAAAAAGTTTTTCTCTGATTTCCTGCGCAAGCGAAAACATACTGTCAATGAAATGGTAGAAAACGGTTTTTTGCTTGTCTTCTTTTATGCCTAACATCTTATAATTCAGCATATTAGAATAAATTCCTGCAAGTTCTTCATACTGCACAAAAATATTCCAGTCTTTGAGTTCGATTACAAGTTGGTTAATTCCAAAAAACGCAGCCGCAATTTTTTGCGCTGCAAGTTGCTGATTTACAATATTATAAATTTTTGATATTTCGTTTGTATCCATTTTTTTCTGTTATAAAAAGAATTGCAAAAGTACAATTTTTTGTTTAATCACGCAATTTTTTTTCTATTTTGTTCATAAAAAAATTTGCCTGTTTCGCAATTTTTTTGTACCTTTGCACTCTTTTTTAACAATTCAAAAATTTAAAGATTTAAAAATTGGGAATCCCCAACAATCATTAAATCTTTAAACTTTAAATAATTATATAAAAATGTCTGACGAATTAAAAAATGAAACAAATCGCGCTGATTATACCGCGCAAAATATCACCGTATTGAAAGGGTTGGAGGCAGTACGGGAACGCCCCGCAATGTATATCGGCGATGTGGGAGAAAGAGGCTTGCACCACCTTGTCTATGAGGTAGTTGATAACTCTATTGACGAGGCATTGGCAGGCTACTGCAATGAGATTAAGGTTACAATCAACCACGATAATTCGATTGCCGTAGAGGACAACGGTCGCGGTATTCCTGTTGATTTTCACGAGGAAGAGGGCAAGTCGGCTCTGGAAGTGGTGCTGACGGTGCTGCACGCAGGCGGCAAGTTCAACAAAGACAACTACAAGGTGTCGGGCGGCTTGCACGGCGTTGGCGTGAGTTGCGTGAATGCGCTTTCGGAGTTGCTCAAAGCGGAGGTACACCGCAACGGCAAAACTTATGTGCAGGAATATTCTCGCGGAATTCCGCTCTATGACGTGAAAGAAGTCGGAAAATCCGACCATACAGGCACAATTATCACGTTTTTGCCCGATAAAGAAATTTTTAAACTTGACACACATTATAAATATAATATTCTTGCTAAACGTTTGCGCGAATTGGCGTTTTTGAACAAAGGCGTTAATCTGACTATCAACGATTTACGCACAGAAGAAGAGGGCGGAACGCAGAAATCGGAAACGTTTTATTCGGAAGAGGGCTTAAACGAATTTGTGCGCTACATCGATTCTACGCGCACGCCGCTTATCGAAAACGTGATTTATATTAATACCGAAAAATACGGCGTTCCTGTGGAAATTGCGATGAAATACAACACTTCGTCAAACGAAAATATCCACTCTTACGTCAATAATATCAATACTATTGAAGGAGGAACGCACGTTACAGGCTTTAGAATTGCGCTTACGAACACGCTAAAAAAATATGCTGACGACAAAAAACTTTTGGAAAAAGCCAAAGTAGAGGTGTCGGGCGATGACTTCCGCGAGGGCTTGACGGCGATTATTTCAGTGAAAGTTGCCGAGCCACAATTTGAGGGACAAACCAAAACCAAACTCGGCAATGACGATATTCGCGGTGTGGTTACCCGCGCTGTGGGCGATGCTCTTTCGACCTTTTTAGAGGAGCACCCAAAGGAGGCAAAAATTATTGTTGAAAAGGTTGTTCTTGCGGCACAGGCAAGGGTAGCGGCGGCAAACGCACGTCAAAAAGTGTTGCGCAAATCACCCCTTTCGGGTGGCGGACTGCCAGGAAAATTAGCCGACTGTTCGAGCAAAGACGCTGCAATCTGCGAACTTTTTCTCGTTGAGGGTGATTCTGCGGGCGGAAGTGCAAAACAGGGACGCGACAGGATTTTCCAAGCCATTTTACCCCTGCGAGGAAAAATTCTTAATGTAGAAAAAGCCCTGCAACACAAGGCATTCGAGAGCGAGGAAATCCGCAATATCTACACCGCACTCGGCGTGTCAATCGGCACTGCGGAAGACCCGCGAGCATTGAATATAGAAAAACTGCGTTACCACAAAGTTGTTATTATGACCGATGCCGACGTCGATGGCAGCCACATTGCAACGCTTATTTTGACGTTCTTTTTCCGTTATATGAAAGAATTGATTGAGAACGGCTACATTTATATCGCCACGCCGCCGCTTTATCTCTGTAAAAAAGGCAAAGTTGCCGAATATTGCTGGAACGAGGAGCAGCGTTTGCGTTTTATCGAACGTTACGGCGATGGAAAGGAAAGCGGAATCACACAGCAACGTTACAAAGGGTTGGGAGAAATGAACCCCGAACAACTTTGGGAAACCACTATGAACCCCGAAAACCGCACCTTACGCCAAATCGCTATCGACAACGCCGCCGCCGCCGACCAGGTATTCTCAATGCTCATGGGAGACGAAGTTGCGCCGCGCCGAGAATTTATAGAGCAGAACGCAACTTATGCAAATATAGATACGTAGAAGTTTAGCACGCTAATGACGCAGATTGAACAAAAAAACGCAGATTTTTTTAATATAAATACCAATATTGATGCAATATTTAACATTTTCAAAAAGTTGGTTAAGGAAAAAATCAAAGAAAAAGTATAGAAAATTTTTGTTTTCAGTTTTTTTGTGCGTAATTTTCAAAAAAAATTACTATCTTTGCGCCTTTCATTAATTGTATTGTGTATTAATTTTTTTTATGGCTCGCGAAGAAAAATATCATTTTAATAAGGAAACACTGTCGTTTGAACGTATTGAAACTACCTTTGTACATATTATAAAAGTAGTTGGCATTCAACTGATTACAAGTATCATTATCGGTGTTTTGCTTTTTTTTGTAATCTCTTGGCTGTTCCCTACTCCGCTCGAAAAAAGCCTGCGTAAAGACAATGAAATACTGAAAAACAATTACGAAATGCTTGACAAAAGGATTGGCGAAATGGGCAAAATCCTTGACGGATTAGAACACCGCGACAACAATCTTTACCGCGTAATTTTCCAGGCAGAGCCAATTGAAAACGAGGCAAGGCATTTGCATAACAGCCTCTACGAAAATATTGACAAAATGAGCAATACCCAACTGCTCAACACCGCGATAAACAAAACTAATGATTTGGCAAAACAGATTTATATTCAATCAAAATCCTACGACGAACTTTTTAATTTATCGAAAAAACAGGAGGAGCGGTTACTTTGCATTCCCGCCATTCAACCTGTGCTGAACAAAGATTTGAGCCGCGTTGCCTCTGGTTTTGGTTACAGAAACGACCCTATTTACCACACGACCCGTTTCCACGAGGGAATGGATTTTACCGCGCCCACAGGAACAGACATCTACGCCACAGGCTACGGCACAGTGTCGTTTGCAGGCTGGTTGCAGGGCTACGGCAACTGTGTAAAAATCAATCACGGATTTAATTATGAAACTTTGTATGCTCATCAAAGCAAAATTCTTGTACGCGAGGGGCAAAAGGTTAAGCGGGGAGAAATAATCGGGCTTGTGGGCAGTACAGGCAAATCTACCGCTCCGCATCTGCACTACGAAGTACATTTTAAAGGCGTGGTGCAAAATCCTGCAAACTACTATTTTGTGGATTTACCGCCTGCCGATTATGACAAAATGATAGAACTTTCGCAAAATTCTGGACACGTTTTAGACTAAAAAAAAAAATCAATTTGAAAATTTGAGGATTTGAAAATTTGAAAATCAAAATTCAATCCTCAAATTTTCAAATATTCAAATATTCAAATTTTCAAATTACATTTTTGCCCAGACTTTCCTCTGTAAAAAAACTTTTTTTCATTTCATGCGCTTGGAAAACCGATGTTTTTCATCTAATTTTCCTCTGTAAAAAAAAACTAAAAGTTAAGACATATTTGCCAAAACTTTTAGTTTTTAACTGTTAACTATGAGTTTATTTTTTAGTAAATTGCAGCCAGTTAATATGCAATCTGCCTGATTTAAGCCTTAAACGGAGAGTGAGATGTCCCGATGCAAGATTGTTCAATGTGATTTTTTCTGTTTTCCAGATATTAAAATCGCCTGTTTTTTGCAGCAGGTAATCGACAGGATTTGCGCCGTCAATAGTTATTTCCACCCCCGAATCATTAAAATTTGCATACCTTACAGCAAGGTCATAATTGCCTGCCTCTGCCACATTAATTTGATATTCAATCCAGCGATTTGGCAAAAAATCTGAGATTTCCAAATTGCCGTTAACATCTGTTGTAGGCAGATAGTGAAAGTTATTGATTTCACCTGTACGACCATTATCAACATATTCATTTACACTGCATTTTGTAAAATGTTCAGCCTCAATTTTTTCGCCTGCGTTTGCCCAAATCGTTTTATCCTGTGATGACGCACCTATATAAACCTTACCGAGAGGCAAAAGTTCCGAACCTGAAAATTTCAAAAGTTTATTCCATGGTTTTACATTATCGCCTTCGTTGCCACGAGGTATAAACCACGCATAACGTTCCATCATCGGTTCTGCTTCCAAAAAGTTAAGTATTTCGGACATATAAACCATTTGCCCGCTAACACCACCGTTGAAGCCATCCCAAGCACAAAATTCAGTAAGCCAAATTGGTTTATTATATTTTCTAAATTTATTTATATAACCAATAACGGATCCAGAACTCGGCATATAGCAGTGAATAGCAATAGCATCTACGCTTGAAAGAGGCACAAGTTGAAAAAATTCGTCAAGCCACCTTTCAGGGTCGCTATAACCAGACAGAGTACCGTAATTCATCGCAGGCGATACAAGTTTCATATCAAGTTCGTCTGCCAAAGTCATAAGTTGCCGCCATTTTGGAGCGCACTGAGCGGGGGTCATATTTGCCTGGTCTGTAAGATTAGGCTCGTTGAAACCAAGAATATACTCCAATTCTGGGTGGCGTTGTTTGTAGGCACGGACACGGTCTGAACCGCCTGCATCTACACCGTTCCAAAACATTGGGACAAACATTACATCGTTTTCGGCTATAACAGCCTCTAAATTGGAACTTATACTATTGCCCCAAGTGTAGAACCACGAAACGCCCTGTCCGAGCACTGGTACATCACTGGGATTTGAAAAAGAGAAACCTACTCCGCGTTTTACGCTTTTGGGTTGCTCTGCCACAACAGGCGGCGCGGTAACTGTAACTCGGCAAACAGCAGAGTCTTTGCCTACTTTTGCAATTACATTACAAATGCCGATTGAACGTCCTGTTACTCTGTCCAAGAACACCGTTGCAATAGCATCATCGGAGGAGATATACTGCAAAGTACCTTCTGTCCCATCGCTAACAGTCGCCTTCAACTGAAAACTTTCATCAACAGAAATTGAATATTCTGTGTAATTTAAAGTAACGCTACCTTTGGGGGAATTGACCTCTCCCTGTTTGCAGCCGTAAGTTGCCAACATTAACATTGACAAAAAGAGAAACATTGTATTTTTCATATTTTTTAAAAATTAGAAATTAGCAGTTAAAATATTTATTGTCTTTGCCAAACTTTTACATAATCAACTTTCATTACAACTGGTTGGGCAAAAATATTGTCGTTTATTGTTCCACCCATTGTGCCTCCTATTGCGAGGTTTAAAATAATAAAATTTTCATCAACAAAGGGCCAGTAAGAATGGTCGCTTTGATTGTGTCCTTCCCATATTTCTGTGGTTTGCACCCCATCTACAAAAAACTTTATGCAGTCGTCCCCAGAGGCATATTTTTCTTCCCATTCAATTCCGTAGGTATGAAAATTGCCCTCTATGCCTGCTTTTTCGTTTTGGGAATACCAATTTGTACCGTTCTGTCCATTTTTTCTTTGTGTATGAACAGCGTGAGAAACCATTGTTGGGCGCGAGCCTATATGCTCCATAATATCTATTTCGCCGCACGATGGCCAGCCGCCGACAGTGCCGAGTGTCCAAAATGCAGGCCATGTTCCCTGTCCTTGTGGCAGCGAAATACGAGCCTCAAATTTGCCATATTTGAACTGTTTTTTACCTTTGGAGTTGATTCTGCCAGAGGTATATGCTTTTCCGTTGTAGATTTCTTTTAAACACTCTATCACAAGGTTGCCGTCTTCAACTCTAAGGTTGCGGGGAAAATTAGTATAATACTGCTTTTCTTGATTTCCGCCGCCATTGCCATTAACTTCAATAGTCCAATTATCTGTATTGAGAGAATTGCCGTCAAAATTTTCTTCCCAAACAAGCACATAATCTTTACGGGACACTGTAACTTTGCAAACGGCAGAGTCTTTGCCTATTTTTGCAATAATATTTGTCTGCCCAACGCTTGTGGCGGTTACACTGCCGTAGAAGACTGTGGCAACGCTGTTGTTTTCTGAACGCCATACAACAGCCTCTGTTGCGGGCGGATTTGACGTTGCTTTGAGCAAATGAATATCCCCCACGCCCATAACCACTTCGGTATCATTCAACGACACTGCACCTGTTGGGTTGTTGTTTGGATTGTTGCAGGCAAAAAACGCCGCTGCGAATAATAAAATTACTGATTTTTTCATTTTCATATTTTTTTTCTTAATAAACCCCTGAAGCCCTGCGCTACATTTTGTTTCGTGCCGCCTGTTTTTTTTCGAAAGAGAGAGGGTTTTGCATTATTTTATTAGTTACGGGGCAGACGACCAAGCCCACCCCGTATAAAAATTGACACCTTAATTATTTTTTGTAAATAAATACTGCATCATACTCAACAGTTGTGCCTTCTGGGTTGTTTTCTCCAAGAGTAAGGAATGCAAAAATGTTTTGACCTACAGGTGCTGCTTCTGTAGAAACAAAATCTCCTCTGAAAATCCAACCTTGGTTAATAAATACCGACATTGGAATATCGTAGTGATACCACTCGTTGTTTGCAATAAAGCCTGGGTCGTAGCAAGTGCCGCCACCATCAACTGCACCTTGTCCAAGAGCAACTTTTGGAGCAGGATCTGCGCCATAAGGAAGTTGGAAAATGGTGTTTCTGCCTGCTTGTCCCGATTGGTAAGCAATGTGCAAATAGTAGCCTTCTCCATTAGCATCAGAGATAGTTTTAAGAGAATTAACCAAAGCGGCATCGTAGCAGCAGTATGCGCCGCCAGCCCAGCCGAGCAGTTTTTCAAACTTCATCCAGCCTTCTGATACGCCGTAAGAATTTATTCCAGAAGTTGCTACAGCTCCATAGGTGCTCTCCCAAATCCAAAGACGCATTGCATTGGGGTCAGTACCTTCTTCTCCGTTAGGTGTAAAATCTGCAACAATTTTGTCTTGGATTTTAGCCTTAGGACTTGTGCTCATATAAATTACATAGTAATTTGAGCCTTCCAAAGATTCGTGTTCAACGGGTACAACAGGTTCCGTTACTGTTACGTTAATAAATACAGGTTCAAGAGTACCGTAAGAAACGGCTATTCTTGTCTGTCCCTCTGCAACACCTGTGATTTTGCCTTTCACAACTACTGCCGTAGATGGAGTTTCCGACTGCCAAACGATGTCGGCTTCTTTGCCGTTGCTTGGTTCGAGTTTGGCTGTTACGGTAACGTCTTTACCTACCTCAACCTGTACACTGTTTACAGAAAGAACAATAGCAGTTGGCACTGCATTTGGATCGTCGCAATTGTCTCCTTCACAACCTTGTTTGCAAGATGTAAAAGAGAAACTTGTTACTAATGCCGCTGCAAGAGCGACTGAAAAAAAATTTTTTGTTTTCATTTGTTTGTTTGTTTTTTAAGGTTAGTATTAATGAAAATTTAAAAAATGCTTTGTTAATTATTAATTATTAATTATTAATTATTAATTATAAATTATTAATTGAATTTAGTATCCCGGATTTTGTTCTGTCCATTTGTTTCTGTCCATTTCATATACGGGTATTGGCAATAATTCGTGCTTTCTTGCCTGAAATACGCTCATTTCTGCTTGTACTTCGGGTGATTCTGATTCACGGTAAGCGTCCATTGTTTCTTTTGCTGTTCCCCAGCGCAGCAGGTCAAACCAACGGTGTCCTTCCATTGCAAGTTCGCAGCGGCGTTCGTGTCGTATTGCAGTTTTGAGGTCTGTAATGCCATAGTTTGGAAATTGGGGGAGCATTGTTGTGGGGTCAGAGGTCATAGCCCTTGCTCTTGCACGAACTTCTTCCAACGCCCATTCTGCCTCCGAGGTATTGCCTGTTTCTACGCAAGCCTCAGCATACATAAGCAGTACATCTGCATAACGTATCTGCTTGATATTTAGCGGACAGCGCGATTGGTGGGCAAGTTTTGTAAAAGTACCGTCAGGGTTAATCCACATTGTTTTTCTATTCAAATAGGCATTGCCGAGATAGACCTCAGAAGGACTTGGACTAACGCCTGCGGGCAGTTGCCAGATAGAAAAATCTCTGCGCGGGTCGCCGTTTTCAAACTCGTCATAAAGGTTTTGTGTCGGGTGGTTGAAACCCCAGCCGTTGCCATATTCTGGATTACGCGAGCGGGTAAGAATACCTGTAAAATTGCCAGACGATTTTCCCCAACCATAGTCGCCGAAACCTTCGTAGTTGTATTGAATTTCAAAAATTGACTCTGCGCCATTTTCGCCGTCAAGCATAAATTGAGATTCGTAATCTGCAACAAGAGTATATTCGCGAGAATCAATTACTCTTTTTCCATAAATTTCTGCATTTGGATAGTCGTGCAGATTAAGATAGGACTTCAAAAGCATTGCTTGCGCTACGCCTTGTGTTGCTCTGCCCAAATCTTCGGGCGCGTATTCGCTTTTCTTTGGCAACCACTCTTCTGCTTTTTTAAAGTCAGAAACCACAAATTCCCAAAGATCAGCCACGTTTGCTCTCGGTTGTATCCACTGTTCCGAATTTTCGACAACAAAATCCACTTTTGGCACTTTGCCGAAAATTCTTACAAGTCGAAAATAGTAGAAACCTCTAAGAAAATGAATTTCGCCTTTGAGCCTTGTGCGCATAGCATCTGTAAGCACACCGTCAGCAGGTATATCGTCCACAACTCTAAGTGCAAGGTTACAACGTTGAATACCAAGATATTGCGCTTTGTAGTACGACCAGATAAAGTTGTTGTCGGAATTGATTTTAAAGTTATCAAGTTCGTAATACTGTCCGCCGTCTGCTATACTGCCACCGCCTTTTAGCGCGTCATCAGACATAATATCGCCTATATACCACTCTGGATAGTAAGTGTCGTTTTGCTCATACATAAGCGGGGAATAACAACCTGTTGTCATAGCAACAGCGTCTTCGCCTACTACAAAAGCATCTTCGAGGGTTTTGGTTGTTGGCGGAAATTCCCTCAACCAATCGTTGCAAGCGGTTAATAAGCAAGCCGCCGTTAATATATAAATATATTTTTTCATATTATTTTTATTTTAAAAGATTAATAATTTAAAAATCAAAATTCATACCGAAAGTGAAAGTTCTGCATTGTGGATAGTTACCATAATCTACACCGCCACCAACTTCTGGGTCAAAACCTGTATATTTTGTAATTGTAAACAGGTTTGTAGCCTGAACATAGAACCTTAGTCGGCTAATTTTCGCCTTACTGATAAGTTTTGTGGGCAAACTGTAACCAAGTTGCAGATTTTTTAATCTCAAATACGAGCCGTCTTCAATAAATCTGGTTGAAACAGAACCATTTACAGAGTGGTACGGATTTGGAATTGAGCCATCTACGTTTGCATCTGGATTTGGGTCGGTAGAGCCTTTATAAAATTCCGCACGATATACGTCTGTCATTTGGCTACCAAGAGCAAAGTGTCTGCCTGTACCCTCTAATTGCAACCTTTGAGCGTTATAAATTTTATTTCCATAAACACCTTGGAAGAAGAGTTGCAAATCTATTCCTTTCCATTCAAAAGAGGCATTGAAACCGTAGGTGAGTTTCGGAAAATTGTGTCCAATAAATGTACGGTCGTCTTCTGTAAATTTACCATCGCCGTCGAGGTCTGCATATTTGGCATCGCCTGCTACAAACTGGTTTGCCATATTGTGTTCTGAACCATCTACAACGCCATCTTTATTTGCATCTATGTCATCGAAACCATCAGAGTCAGCATCTACACCGCCCGCGTTGTAATAACCGGGAAATGCAGCCCAAGCCTCTTCGTTTGTTTTATAAACCCCTTCATACTCATAGCCAAACATAGAGCCAACAGGCAAGCCTGGTGCAGTCCAACGGAAAGATTCGATTATAGGATTACCTCCATTGAGTGCCTCAAATCTGTTTCTTACAATAGATAAATTGCCGTTCAAGATGTAGTTGAAATCGCCTTTTTTACCTCGATATTCCAATGTAAGTTCTATGCCTTTGTTTGAAATAAGACCAACATTATCTTGTGCGGCATACATTGAACCTACTATAGCTGTACCTTCTTTTGCCATAAGAGCATCTATTGTATTTCTTTGATAAAGTTCAACAGTACCCGTAAGAGTGTTTTTCAAGAATCCAAAATCTATACCAATGTTGTATTGTTCGTTGGTTTCCCAACTAATATTAGTATTTGCCCAAGAGATAACCGCGCCTCCACGAGTAATTATCTGGTCGGTAATAGTAAAATCATTATAATTTACATCATATCTTGTTCCAAGAGGATAACTATAGAAACTGTAAGTGTCGAATCCAACTTCTGTTAATCCAATGCCGCCTACGCGAGCGTTACCTGTACGTCCGTAACCAAAGCGAAGTTTGAGGTTGCTAACAGCCTTAACGTCTTTCATAAATTTTTCTTCGTTAATACGCCATCCCAAACTAAAAGATGGAAAAGTTCCCCAAGGGTGAAAATTAAATGCGCTTGAGCCGTCTGCACGGAAATTTACAGTAGCCATATACTTGTCTCCATAGGAATAGAAGGCTCTGCCGAGATAAGAAATTTTTCTGGTTCTATCTACTCCGTCTGATTGCTTATTAAGAAATTGTGTTGCCTCAGTAACATACCAGTTGTTCGGTATCGGATTCAAAATATTCTGTCCAGATGTATTTACTCCGTCATAACGCCACTCGTTGATAGAATTACCCACCATAATAGAGAAATTGTGTTTGCCAATTTCGCGTGCATAGGTAATGGTATTTGTCAAATCAAGAGTACGGTATCTGCTCTGCGAGTGAGAAACACTGTTTGTTGGCACTACGTCTGCATTTGAAAATTCATAAGATTCCTGAAAAGAGCGGTCGTCGTTGTTTGATAAATCCATAGCCAAATCAGAACGCAATGTAAGCCCTTTTATAGGAGTGATTTCCAAAAATACATCACCTACCCAACGCTCTGAATATCCCATTGGGTGAGAATGTTCCAAAAGAACAAATGGATTGCGAATGTCCGACTTGTCGTTGATTGTAACAGCGGCAGGATTGCCCGAAATATCTTCTCCTTTGTTGTTGTAGGTGTCTTTTGGATAATGAGTTGGGTCCCAAGGAGCCATAGAAAGTGCACCATTAATAACAGACGCACCTCCACTTGCCTGATTGTCACCCATAAACGCTCTTGAACGCGAATGTGTGAATGAAAAATTTTCTCCTATTTTCAACCATTTGCGAACTTGATACGAAGTATTTAAACGAATTGTAAAACGTTTGTAAAAAGAGCCGATAATTACGCCTGTCTGGTCAAAATAGTTTGCCGACATCACATAATTAAGTTTGTCTGTTGCACCATCAATACTAATATTGTGGTTATGAGTAAGTGCATTTTTTACAAAAATTTCGTCTTGCCAATCTGTTTCCTGCGCCTCATAATCAAAATTAATAGGATAATATGAAGCGGGAGTCATACTATACACTTTTAACCATTGCGAAAATCCGTTGTTTTTAAAAAAATCTTTTTCAGTTTTTGGAACATCGTCCATCGAAAGCATAACTTTAAGGTAATCTGCTTTGTTTAGCACATCAAGTTTGCGATATCGGTTTTGCAAACTTATAGAACTGTTGATAGAAATGTTCGACTTTCCTGTTTGTCCCTTTTTAGTTGTAATAACAATAACTCCGTTTGCACCGTCTGCACCATAGATAGCCTGAGAAGAGGCATCTTTTAAGATGTCGGTGGATTCGATGTCGTTGGGACTAAGGAACGAGATGTCGCTTACTCTCATTCCATCAACAATGAAAATTGGGGCGGTACTTCCGTTGGCGGAACCAATACCGCGCACTTTAATATCCGCGCTTGCGCCAGGACGTCCAGAGTTGGCATTTACGGTAACGCCGGCAGCGCGACCTGACAAGGCTTGGTCAATGTTGGCAGCGGGAGTTTTTTTCAAATCTTCCGCCCGAACAGACGAAATTGCACCTGTAATGTCTTTCCTTTTCATTGTGCCATAACCTACGGCTACAACTTCATCAAGCACAGTTTGATCGGGTTCGAGATTCACATCAATCACAGAGGAATTGACAGTGCGCTCATATGATTTGTAGCCTACATAAGAAAAAACAAGAACATCACCTTGATTGGCGGTAATTGAATACCTGCCATCAATGTCGGTAATTGTTCCATTTTTTGTGCTCTTTACAATAATGCTTACTCCTGTAAGCCCAGATGAGTCGTCTGCATCGACAACCCTGCCTGTAACTGTAATGCTTTGCGCTGCAATAAACTGCGCAAAAGCAAAAAATGTAACGATAATAATAGATAGACGTTTCTTCATTTGTTTTTCAGATATTAGTTTTTTATTTAAGGTTTAAAAATTTATTAATTAAGAATTTTCGTCAGAAAATTTCTGCAAAATTAACTGTATATTAAATAAAAATAACAAAAAACGATTACACACAATTACTACAAAGCCCATAAAAATCATTTTAACAATTCTCAATAAACACTACCAATTTTCGTCAAAGTACTCATTATCAATACTTTCCAAGTTTTCAAGTTTTTTATAATTTTTATTGTCAGACATTAAATCATTGTTGAAAGTTTGAAAAAATACTTCCAAGTCCTCCGTTCTGCCCAAGTCCATTTTTTTGCGCATACGGTATCTCATCATCTCTACACCGCGAATCGAAAGGTTCATCAAAGGCGCAATTTCCTTAGTAAGCAGACCCATTTTGATATAGATGCACAGTTTGCGTTCATTCTTGTTAAGCCACGAAAACTGCTCTGCAAGCCGTTTGATAAAATCATCATTTACAATGTCGAAATTCTCTTCAAAACGATTCCAATCTATATCCTGTTCTATATTTCGAGAAATTTTTCCTTGCAAAACAACAATTTTCCGCACTCCCTGCTCAATGTTTTTTTTCTGCAAATCACTCTGAATATTCTTTAAATCAACTTTTAATTCCTGCAAAAGTTCTTTTTTATTTATATGATTTAGCAAAATATTCGCCAATTCCTGACTTTTATTTTTGAGTTTGAACCTGATATTTTCGGCTTTAAGTTCGAGCATTTCTTTCTCTTTTTCATGTTTTTCGAGTAAAAATTGTTGCTCCTGCTCTTTTATTGCAACCTCTTTTTTGCGTTCTTCGCGGACTTTATTTCTGTGAATTTTTATTTTTATATAACGCAAAATCCAATAAATAAGCGCGTAAATCAGCAACGCATATATTATATACGCCCACCAAGCACGGTAAAACGGCGGTTGAATTTCAAAGACAAGTTCGGTGCGCTGCACTACGTCAGAGTTGTTGCTGCGCATTTCTACAACGAACCTGTATTTTTGCTCCCTTAATGACGTATATTCTTTTGAGTTTGACGCACCCCAACTTCCGAAGTCGTCATCAACAGGCGAGAGATAATAACGGTACTCTTGATAACCGTTTTCGCTTATTGCTCCGCCAAAGATAATGCGCAAAGAATTATGCTTATGGGGGATTTTGATTTTCTGCGGAATTTTTGGAAAATTTTCGCCATAAATCACTGAATCTCTGACGTTTGTGGTATAAAGAGCGCGAATAAAAAGTTCGCGGTTTTCGGGCGCACTGCGTACATTATTCAAATTTCCGAGCGAAAAACCCGATACGCAACCCGCAATCGCGCAGTTGTTGCCGATTGGAGTAAGCGAAGCAAACCCGCCGATAAAATAACCTCTAATATTCCAAATGGTAACAGGTTTTGACGTATAAGATTTTTTCATTTTGTCCCACGCAAGCACTTTCAGTCTGCTATTTGAAATATACCACACATTATTATCTATATCTTTTTTAATAATTGAGTATTGCCTTACGCCATCAAGTGAATTGAAAAATGCAGTATCTTCTACAAATTCTTCGCTTTCATTTGATTTCAAACAAATGTGTTGATTGCTTACAATCAATGAGTTATCTATTTTATTCAGGCTAAAATAGTCGTTTGAGTTGTGCGCATGACAAATAATTTCTGACGTAGTGTTTTCGAGGTTTTTGTCGAATGTCAATCGCTCTACTCCTTTGCTCGAAAGTATTACGACACGATTTTTTCTGTCAATTTCAAAAATACGTGCAGCATCTTTGTAAGTTTGTATTCTGTGTTTGACTATCCAATTTTTGCCCTGTTTTTCCATCAGATACAATCCTGTGTATGCGCCTGCAACGGCAAAATTTTTGTTTTTCATTTCGCGTACCTGCCAAAAACCGTCTTCCTCCGAAATTGGTTCTAATCTGTCGCCTACTACGGCAAAAAGTCCGCGGTTGTGGCTGCAAATCAGTGTGTTGCCCAATGTATCAATGTTCCAAACCTGCCCTTGCGAACCGCTTATGAGAGTTGCCGTTGTGCGCCTTTCGCTGCTCTGCATCAAGTACGATGTGTAGAAAAGTCCCTGATTGGTAGCCATATATAGCCGACTGTCGTAAATCAACGAGCAGTAGCCGGATCCGCAGGAATTGAGTTTGCCGTAGAGTTCCATTATCGGCGATTCGGTTACAACATAGTCAATTCCATTGTCGAGACCGAGCCAAAGATTGTTGCAGTCGTCAAAGCAGAGAGAGAGGATTGTGTTGTTTTGCAAGCCGTTTTCGGTGTTGGTGTAAGTACATTTGCGCGTCTTTATATCAATGATTATCAAGCCATTAAGCACTGTGCCAACCGCGATAGAGTTTTTTGAAACCGCCAAAGAATAAAGTTGGTTTGTGCATATAAAATTGTCGCCCTCTGTTGTGAAAGGCGTGATTTTATCTCCGTCAAAAATATACAATCCATTGCGTTCTGTGCCGATTAAAATATTATGTTCACCAAATTGCGCAATTTGCTTAATTTCTTTGCTATTGAGAACGTCAGAATTTTTGAGTGCGTTCAGGTGCGAGCCTGCCAATAAATAGATGCCGTCTGAGGCTGCGACGTAAATTCCTCCGCGAATTTTTGCTGAAGTGATAATTTTTGACTTCGATTTTATAACCGCAATTTCGCCGTCTGAGGTAAATTTGAAAAGGAAGTAGTTTGTTTGGAAATACAAGTCGTTGTCGAGGCTGTGAATATTCCACACTTCGCCGAAATTATTTTTGTACTCCTCAGGCAGTTTTGTCGAAAGCGGAGAGTAGGTCAGGCTGCCGAGCGCGTTGCTTTTAAATTGCCCAAATTCATTTGACCCGCCAACGTAGATTGTGCCGTCTGAACCGATTTCCACACTGCGCAGAACGGTCGAGTTCCAAATTCCGTAGTGCCGCCACATATTGCCGTCAAATTCGAGCAAGCCGTAGTTGTTTGCAGTATAAATCCAGCCGCGTTGCGATTGCCTTACCGCCCAATTCTGCGTACCGGCGTTGTAGGTCTCCCAACTATAATTCGACACAGGCAGTTGCCAAGACGCTTGCACTGAATACACATTAATTATTAATGCAAGTAAAATAAAATTTAATTTTTTCATTGTATTTTTTTTAATATTAATTTTTTTTTGTACTTTTGCAACATCTCACGCAAAATATAAATATGCAAAACAGAGTGGTGCTACACTCCAAAGGCTTTTTGCCTTCGGCTTGGTGTAGCACCACCTTAATCATTTGCCAATGCGTGAGAAACTTGGCAAATGAAGTTGAGGGTTTTTTATTTCCCTCTTTTTATGTAAAAAAAATCGTTTTTTATTGGGTATAAGTGAAATGATTTTATATACAATCGTATATTTTTTTTACTACTCACACCAAATATTTTTAATTCTACAAAAATAGTAAAGTTTTTTTATTTTTTTGCGTAATAAAAAAATTTTTTTAGCGTATCAGTTTTTTTAATTAAAACATTGATAATCAATGCTTATTGCTATATAAATAGAATAAATGACGTAATAACTTTATTCAATAAGTGTATTTTTGTGTGCTAAATTTCGTCAGATTTTTCATTTTCTGTTGTAATTTTGCAAAAAGTTTTTTTGTAAAAAATTTTGGTTAAAAGGTTAAATTTGTTCAAGTGTTTGTGAAAAGAGGTTTGTGAAAGCCTCTTTTTTTGTTTTTTGCTATTTGTAGAACAGAGATAATGTAGATTTGGCAGATTTACACAGATTTTTTTCTTGATAAAGAAATTATTTGAAAAAAAAATTGTATCTTTGTATTCCTTTTCAAATTATCAAATCATTCAAATTATCAAATTTTCAAATCATTCAAATCATCAAATCATCAAATCATCAAATCATCAAATCATCAAACTCCAAAACCATGACAGACTTTCAAAAATCTATTACCGAAGGCATACCCGATATTTTGCCTCAAAAACAACAATATGAGTCGAATATCGACCACGCGCCAAAAAGCAAAGATATTCTTACAAAAAAAGAGGAAAAAATGCTTGCGGTAAAAAACGCTTTGCGCTATTTTCCAAAGAAATTTCACGAGGAACTTGCGGCGGAATTTCTTAACGAATTGCAAACTTACGGCAAAATTTATATGTATCGCCTGCGCCCAAATTACGAAATAAAAGCGCGCCATATTGACGAATACCCTGCAAAAAGTCGGCAGGCGGCGGCAATAATGCTGATGATTAACAATAATCTTGATTACGCTGTGGCGCAGCACCCGCACGAATTGATTGTGTATGGCGGCAACGGCGCGGCGTTTCAGAATTGGGCGCAATATCGGCTCACAATGCAATATTTGTCGAAAATGACTGATAATCAAACTCTTGTGCTGTATTCGGGACACCCGCTCGGCTTATTCCCCTCGCACCCTGATGCGCCGAGATTGGTTATTACCAACGGAATGGTTATTCCAAACTACTCTAAACCAGACGATTTGACAAAATTCAACGCGCTCGGCGTGTCGCAATACGGACAAATGACGGCGGGTTCATTTATGTATATCGGACCGCAAGGCATAGTTCACGGAACGACAATAACGATAATGAACGCAGTGCGTTTGCTGGACTCGCGGCGCAAAAACAATGTGGCTTCGACTACGCTCAGCCACCGCGAGTTGAACAATGTAGCACAGTCGATGAGCGAAGCCGAAGCGACACACCCTGAAAATCGCAGAAAATTGTTCATTACCGCAGGTCTTGGCGGAATGTCGGGCGCACAGCCAAAAGCCGCAAATATTGTGGGCGTAGTTAGCATTACGGCGGAAATCAACGAAAAAGCAGCGTACAAACGCCACAAGCAAGGTTGGGTTGATGAGGTGATTGACGATGCCGAAACCGCCGTCAATACCGCACTCGAATGGCAGCAAAAGAATGTTCCGCACTCAATTGCGTATCTCGGAAATGTGGTTGATTTATGGGAATTTCTGGCGGAAAAAAATATAAAAGTCGATTTGGGCAGCGACCAAACTTCGCTGCACAATGCTTGGGCAGGCGGCTACTACCCTGTCGATTTTTCGTATGAAGAATCTAAGAAAATGATGGCGGAAAATCCCGAAGAATTTAAAGAGAAAGTTAAAAAATCGTTGTGCCGTCAAGTTGCTGCAATAAACAAATTAGCCGAAAATGGAATGTATTTTTTTGATTACGGAAATGCGTTTTTGTTGAAAAGCGGCGAGGCGGGGGCAGATGTAATGTTGAAAAGTGCAGATAATTCTCAATACCGCTACCGCTCTTATGTGCAGGACATTATGGGACCTCTCTTTTTCGATTACGGCTTTGGACCGTTCCGTTGGGTTTGCACTTCGGGCGATGAAAATGACTTGGCAATGACAGACAAAATTGCTTCGGAAGTTTTAGAAGAAATTATTAAAACCGCTCCTAACGAAATTATTAATCAAATAAAAGATAATATTCTTTGGATTAAAGAGGCGAAGGAAAACCGCCTTGTTGTCGGCTCGCAGGCGCGGATTTTGTATGCCGACAGCGAAGGCAGAATGAAAATTGCGCAGGCGTTCAACAAAGCCATTGCAGAGGGTAAAATTTCCGCGCCGATTGTACTCGGTCGCGACCACCACGATGTTTCAGGCACCGACAGTCCCCATCGCGAGACCTCGAATATCAACGATGGTTCCTCTTTCACTGCCGATATGGCGGTGCAAAATGTTATCGGCGACAGTTTCAGAGGAGCAACGTGGGTGTCGCTGCACAATGGCGGTGGCGTTGGTTGGGGAGAGTCCATAAACGGCGGTTTCGGGCTTGTGATAGACGGCTCGCAAGACGCAGAACGGCGGCTCAAAAATATGCTTTTGTTTGATGTAAATAACGGTATCGCGCGGCGCAGTTGGGCGCGAAATTCAGGCGCAATGTTCGCTATTCAACGCGAAATGAGCAGAACGCCAGAGTTGCAGGTAACAATGCCGAATATGGTGGAGGAAAATATTTTAGAACGGTTATTCTAAAATATAGGGACAAAAAAGAGGTATAAACAAATATTTGTAGAAAATTTAAGCAAACTCTATGTTAAAACTAAAAGTTTTTTAAACTGCAAAATTACAAAAAAATTATTATCTATTGCACACTAAAAAATTTTTACGAGTTAAAAAAAAAAAAATGAACGAAATAGAAAAAAACATACAGGAAATTCGTGCGAAACTGCCTGAAAATATAAGGCTTGTGTGCGTGTCGAAATTTCATTCGGCGGACAGCATAATGCAGGCATACAACGCTGGCGAAAGGGATTTTGGCGAAAGTCGGGCGCAGGAACTTTGTACAAAAGCGCAAAACCTGCCGAGCGACATTCGCTGGCATTTTATTGGACCGCTGCAAAGTAACAAAATCAAACAAATTGCACCACTTATCTATCTGATACAGAGTATAGAAAGTGAAAAAATGCTGTCGCAAATCAACTTTTGCGCCGAGAAAATTGGGCGTAAAATTTCAGTTTTACTCGAAGTTCATATAGCCGAAGAAAAGCAAAAACACGGCTTTTTAAAATCGGAAATTCTTGACTTTTTTACACAAAAAAAATGGCAAAAATTTCCATTTATAGAAATTTGCGGATTAATGGGAATTGCCACTTATACTACTGATAATGAGAAAATTATGCAAGAATTTCATGTCATAAAAACGCTTTTTGACGAACTCAAAACCGTTTTTCCAAACTCGAATTTCAATACGCTTTCTATTGGAATGTCAGACGATTTTCCGCTTGCAATAGAGCAAAACAGTACAATGATTAGAGTGGGCAGCAGAATTTTCGGCAGCAGAAATTAACATTTGCCCCTTTATTAACATTAAAGAGAGTTAAATATGTTAAATTTAACAATTTTTATTGTCAAAAATTTGCATGTTTAACAAAAAAGCAGTAATTTTGCACCGCTTTTGAGAGGTAGTTTTATCTTTTAAAAGCGGTAAATTATTTATAATCAATCGTTTAACTAAAAACAAAAACAAGAAAAATTTTAACATTTTAAAAATTAACATTTGTAAAAATGAAAAGAAAAAAATTATTATTAGTATCTGTTTTGATTGGCGTAAGTTTCGCCACAAGTTTATCTACTGTGCTGATTTACAACAGAATAAGTAAAAATTCTGCGCACAATTTTTCAGTAGAGCAGCAAAATATTCCAACCTCGTTTGCCTCAATGAGCGAAGTTAATTTTGCACCGACAGACTTTACTGCGGCAGCCGAAAAATCGGTGCATAGCGTTGTTCACGTCAAAACAAAGTACAAAATTAAAGGGCAAAGTTTGGGAATGGGCAATCCTTTTAACGACCCTTTTTTCGAGTATTTTTTTGGACAACCGCAAGGCAGAGGCAGGCAGCAAGTGCCAGAACAGGAGCAGCAGGCATCGGGGTCGGGCGTGATAATTTCAGATGACGGCTACATCGTTACAAATAATCACGTTATCGAAAAAGCCGATGAAATTGAGGTTACGCTCAACGACAAACGTACTTTTTCGGCGAAAGTTATCGGCGCAGATGCCAACACTGATATTGCGCTGATAAAAATTGATGCAAAGAATTTGCAGCCAATCGTATTCGGCAATTCCGACAATCTGCGCGTGGGCGAATGGGTGCTTGCGGTGGGAAATCCGTTTAACCTCACATCGACCGTTACGGCGGGAATTGTGAGTGCTAAGGCTCGGAATATCAACATTTTAAATGCCGAAATGAAAATAGAATCGTTTATTCAGACCGATGCCGCGATAAATCCGGGAAATTCGGGCGGAGCGTTGGTAAATATAGCGGGCGAACTTGTGGGAATTAACACCGCAATCGCCTCGCAAACAGGCAGTTACGCAGGTTACGGCTTTGCTGTGCCAACTTCGATTGTGCGCAAAATTGTGTCCGACATCAAAGAATACGGAGTGGTGCAAAGGGCTGTTCTCGGCGTGCAAATTTCTGATATTGAAGACAAACTCGCCAAAGAAAAAGGGCTTGAAACGCTCAACGGTGCCTATGTTGCAGCCGTAAATGACAACAGCGCAGCCAAAGACGGCGGAGTGAAAGAGGGAGATGTGATTACCGAAGTCAATGGCGTAGCGGTGAAGTCTGTGGCGCAGTTGCAGGAACAGGTCGGTCGTTTCCGTCCTGGCGACGAGATAAAAATTAAAGTTGTCCGCAAAAATAAAGAAATTGAGTTGAATATAAAACTTAAAAATCGTTCAGGAAATACAAATATTGTAAAGGGCGCAGATATTTCAACTCTCGGCGCAGAGTTTGAGGAAGTGAGTGCAACCCTCAAATATCGGCTTGGATTTAACAGCGGTGTAAGCGTAAAAAGCGTGTCAAAAAACGGCGCATTTGCAAAAGCGGGCATCGAAAAAGGCTTTATCGTACTGAAAATCAACCGTCAAACAATTTCCTCCGCCAACGAAATTGAGGCTGCATACAGCAACGCCCTCAACTCCGAAGACGATGACGACAAAGTGCTTTTCGTTTCAGGCGTGTATCCAAATGGCAAAGTGGTACATTATATTGTAAATTTAAAATAATGGTTAATGATTAATTGATTATTTTAAAAAAGACCTAAAAATAAAATTTTTTTTATAGTTTCTTCATAAATGTGGGTTTCGTCTTCCGATTGTTCGGCGGGCGAAATCTCATTTTTATGCAAAATCAAAATAAATTATTACCTTTGCAAAAATTTTAAAATTAATCATTATGAAAAAACAATTTTTACCTCTAATTGCTCTGTTTATCTGCATTGCAAGCATTTCGGCGCAAGATACTACGGTTGTTGAAATCAATGAAAATCTGAAAAATGATTTTTATCAAATTAAAAATGATGACGCCGAAGTGTTGCAATTTTTCAAAAAAAACAACTACACAGAGTATTACAACTCTTTTGACAAAGCGCGCCGTATTCGGAAAGTTGGGCACGGACTGTTGATTGGCGGACTTGCGAGCATTGGTGCTGGCGGTATTTTTATTACAGCAGGAATATTGTCGTATGCAGGTATTTTTCCTGACAATATGATTTTTGCCACTGCCTTTCTTATTACAGGTGCGACATTGGCGTATAGCGGTTCTTTTGTAACTATTGCGAGCATTCCTGTGTTGGTAGTCGGCAAAAAACACAAACAACGCATTAAAAATAGTTTTGAAAAAGAATATTTAACGCAATATCAACCGCAAATAAATTTTGGTTTAAACACAGGCGGAATAGGTTTTGCAGTGAATTTTTAAATCCATTTAACCACAAATAACACTGTGTCTTTCTGACTTTTTGCGTTCTTTGTGGTTAAGAATATATATGATGTCAGATTTAACAATTTTTTTGCCAACAACAAAAAAGGAACTTGAAATTCGCGGCTGGAACGAGGTTGATGTGGTACTGTTTTCTGGCGATGCCTATATTGACCACCCCTCTTTCGGCGCAGCGGTTATCGGCAGAGTGATTGAAAATCAGGGACTTAGAGTGGCGATTGTGCCGCAGCCGAATTGGCGAGACGACCTGCGCGACTTCAAAAAAATGGGTGTTCCGCGCTTGTTTTTCGCAATTTCGGCGGGCTGTATGGACTCGAAAGTCAATCACTACACCGCCAACCGCCGACTACGCTCAAATGACGCCTATTCGCCTGATAATCAGGCAGGTTTCCGCCCCGACAACGCTACGATAGTTTATTCAAATATTCTCAAACGTCTTTACCCGAACACGCCTGTGATAATAGGCGGAATTGAGGCATCGCTGCGCCGTTTTTCGCACTACGACTATTGGAACGACAGGTTGGAAAAGTCGATTTTGATTGATTCCAAAGCCGATATTCTTGTATATGGAATGGGCGAAAAACCGATTATTGATATTATAAATGCGTTGAAAAACGGCAAAAAAATTGAGGATTTGCGCGATATTCCGCAAATTGCATACGCAGTTTCAACCCTGCCTGCCCTGTTTCAACCCTGTCATTGCGGACTTGACCCGCAATCCCCTGAAAAAAAGGAAATTCCTACTTTCACGGGAATAACAGAGGTGATAGAGTTATTTTCTTATGAACAATGTTTGAAAAATAAGAAAAAATCGGCGCAAAATTTTAGAATTATTGAAGAACAATCAAACAGTTTTTCGGCAAAAATTCTTGTGCAAAAAACTGATAATCAATATGTTATCGTTAATCCGCCGAATGTGGTAATGACGAGCGCGGAGTTAGACAAAATTCACGCTTTGCCTTTTACGCGCCTTCCGCACCCGAAGTACAAAGGCAAGAGAATTCCTGCCTACGAAATGATAAAATTTTCGATTAACACGCATCGCGGCTGCTTTGGCGGCTGCTCGTTTTGCACTATTTCGGCGCATCAGGGCAAGTTTATCGTATCGCGTTCAGAAAAATCAATTTTAGAAGAAGTAAAAAAAGTATCACAACTGCCTGATTTTAAGGGTTATATATCGGATTTAGGCGGTCCTTCAGCGAATATGTATCGCTTGGCAGGCAAAAATTTTGAGTTGTGCAAAAAATGCCGCCGCCCGTCCTGCATTTTTCCAAAAATCTGCAACAACCTGAATATCAGCCACAAACCATTGCTCGAACTTTACAAAAAAGTTGATTCGCTGCCTCAAATCAAAAAAAGTTTTATCGGTAGCGGAGTTCGTTACGATATTCTGTTGCACCGCACAGACGACAAAATGCAAAACGCTGATTTAGAGCAATATACGGAGGAGTTAATTAAAAATCACGTTTCGGGGCGGTTGAAAATTGCGCCCGAACATACATCAAAAAAAGTGCTTGATTTGGTGCGCAAGCCCAATTTTTCACTGTTCAAAGATTTTAAGGAAATTTTTGATAAAATAAATACAAAACACTCTCTAAATCAGCAACTTATACCTTATTTTATTTCGTCTTTACCCGAATGTTCGCCCGAAAATATGGCGGAACTCGCAGCGGAAGTCAAGCACTTGAATTTTCGGCTCGAACAGGTGCAGGATTTCACGCCCACGCCGATGACTTTGGCAACCGAAATGTTTTACACAGGGCTAAATCCCTACACTTTGGAAAAAATTTTTATCGCCAAAAATCCCAAAGAAAAAACCGAACAAAAAATATTTTTCTTCGCTTATAAAAAAGAATATAAACAGCAGATTTATAATATTTTAACAAAATTAAAAAGGTTTGATTTGATACAAAAATTCAAAAATTCAATTTGAAAATTTGAGGATTTGAAAATTTGAAAATTTGAAAATGCAAAATGCAATTTGAAAATTCTCAAATTGCATTTATGCCGTAGGCATTTAATATCGGTAGAAAATGCCAATTTCCCCCACGCTGCACGCCGTAGGTGTGCAACAAAATACACACCGCAGAATTATGAATTATAATTTGGGATTGGGATTGTAGGGGCGAACCTATGTGTTCGCCCCCTACACAAAGGGCGAACACACAGGTTTGCCCATACACAAAATATTCTTCCTCTTGTTGCACACCTACGGCGTGCAGCGTGGGGGGGGAATTGGCATTTTCTACCTATATTAAATGCCTACGGCATATTGAAAATTTGAAAATTTGAAATTAAAATCCCAAAATCCTCAAATTCTCATTGAATTTTCAAATTTTCAAATTGCATTTTCAAATCTTCAAATCCTCAAATTTTCAAATTGTATTTTGCATTTTGCATTTTCAAATCCTCAAATCCTCAAATTTTCAAATTAATAATTAATTGTAAATTTTTCTATAAAATTGCCTGCTTTTAAAATGTAAATTCCTTTCGGCAAAGCAGACACATTGATTGTTGTTTCGCCTGTTGAATTTTGGGCAACTGCAATGATTTCCACTACTGTTTTCCCTGAAATATCAATAATTTGCACAACATTGTTTTCTTTTAAGTCTAAATTTTTAATTTTTAGTTCTCTTGTTGCGGGATTTTGGTAAATAGTTGTTTTTCCTGCGTTATTTTCGTTGATGTTTGTTATAATAGAGCGATTTACATTTATCTTGTAAATGCGCGGACTGCCGTTCTCCCAAGCATTTTGTACCGAAAGAGTTATAATATTTTCGCCATTCTGCAAGTTGGCAACGCCGTTGCCGTCAATTTTTGCATATACAAAATTCGGAACGCCTGTTACTTCAATGCTCGTTACGTTGTTATTTACAGAAACGCTGTATTGCTTTATTTCAGGGCGGAATGCAGGCGAGAGCGTTCCTTCGCTTATTTGAATATCTTTCAAAAAATTGTCCATATAATCAAGTTCTCCATTAGGGTTGGCGTATTCCGACACTAATTGTCTGGTTTGTTTTAGCGTTTTTGCGTTGTCCATTGTTGCGGCATCGCCTATCGCTGTGCCTTCGATAACGGTGTTCGGCGAAGAAAAGTAAGGTATGCGCGAATGCTGTACATACGGCTCATTAGTGTAACGGCTGTTTGTTTCGTATGACATTATAGAACTGTGTTTTGTTCCTTGCGTTGTTGTGCCGCGCCACCCTGCCGAGTAGTCGTAGAGGCGGTTGGAGTCGATTTCTCTGTGGTGTCCGCAACCCATATTGTGCGATAATTCGTGCGCGAGGGTGTATGACGCCGCTGCAACGGAAATTTTTACTACCGAAAAAGCATTTAAAGGACTTCCTCCGTATGAATCATTTTTTAACACATAAGCAACTCCTGTAACGCCGCTTGACGAAATATCGCCGCCGAGCAATGTTACCATATCGGCGTTGTATTGACGGCGCAAGATATGAATTTCGTCCATATAATCGTCATTGGTATTTCTCAACCTGCTCAAATCTGTATTCGGGTTTCCGCTTTCTGTATAATTTACCTCGTATGTATGCACTACATTGAGCGCGATGCCTGTTTGCGAGTTTGCATAAGCGAGGTTTGCAGCAGCAACGGCATTTGCTATTTGCACCTCAATACCGCCGTTTGCCTCTGCCCATTGGCGCGCTGAGGGCGTAAAGGCAACAAGCAGGTTGATGGTTACAGCAGCATCGTTGCTGATTTGCGGAGTGCGTTGTTGAGGCGGAGAATTTTTTGCCTCTGCGGTGTTGTCTGTTTTTGGCGCGTCTATGGCTGCGCAAAAATTGTCCTCAATCACTTCCGACAATTTTTGCTCCAACAAATAATTTTTTCCATTTATTTTTTTAATAGAAAAATAATTATCAGATTGCGGAATATCCGCTGAAACTGCAATTTGTCTGCCCTTTACAGAAATATAACAATACGCAAGTCCCTGTTTGTCAATCTGCGCTGCAATGCTTGTAACTCCGTCATTGGTTTTTGAAACCTGCTTAACTATTGCCTTATAGAGTTTATCTCCAAAAAAATTGAGCAAAAGGGTATCGCCGATATTGCTTTGAGAAAAATTTTGCAATTCTGGATTTGCCTCAAAAATTCGAGATTGTAGGGATGCAGACTGTATGGACGAAATATTTTTTGCCTGTATGGCGTATTCCGCATCGCTTTTGTTGATGCTGACGCTTTTTTGCGCCGAAATATTAGAAATTCCTGTCGTAAGAATAATCAAACTTAATACTAAATTTTTACTTTTCATAATACTGTTTTTTTTCAATTTGTTAATAATTTGTTAATAATCTGTTTTTAATCTGTTTTTAATTTGTTTTTAATTTGTTTTTAATTTGTCGATAAAAAATATTTATGCTTTTGTTTAGAGGCTGTTTAAATTAATTAAAACTCATTTATTACCAGAGTACAGTATAATTTTAATATGTTTTTGTAGATGTTTTTCTACTGCGTATGCGCACAAACAAAACTAAAAAGGCAACCGTAAGAATTTTGAGGACTGTAAAAGTTTTTTCCGTCAAAATAAATACCTACTAAATAATCGCCTCTTCTGCCTCTGTATATCTCCTGCTATTATTCATTTGTTACATACGGCAAATTTAACACTCTGTACATTTTGTCTTCCCTGGTTCTCGGTAGGGGCGCGGTTTTGCGCCCCTACGGCGTACTAATTATTTATTAATTAATCTAATTTTTTAAAAAAATTTAATTTATCACACAAGCCCCTGGCGGCGTTGTAGTAATAACTTTCTACCCTGCTTATTCCGTAGCACAATACAGGAACGCTGGGGTTTTCGATTTTGAATGTTTTGTCAAGGTCTGAAACCGAATTGAACTGTTTTGTATAATAAGAATAACCATTGTTGTTTGTCCAGCCTGAACTAACCGCTGTGTTGTTGATTTTTGTCTGCGTTTTTGTTGATATTTTTGTAACAACAATAGCGTAGTGCGAAAAGTTTTTGATATGTTTTTGTATGAGTTTCGCCAAAAAAGTCTGTGCCCTTGGTATTAATGTCTGTACATTTTTCAATTATTTCAGGGTACATCTGCGGTATGCAGGGCGTATCTGCCATTTGCACTTTAATATTTTGTGCAGAAAAAAGTACTGCACACAAAATTATTATTCCTAAAATTATTTTTACTTTTGTCATCTGTTTGTATTTTTTTTTGTTTTTGAATGTAAAGCCGCTAAGTCGGAAAGACACGAAGTTTGTATATGCTTTGCGTTTTTGATATTTTATGTGTTTGCGTTCAAAAATTACTTGTCATCTGTTTAAAATTTTATTATTAATTATTAATATATTTGTTAGTACAATATTATTATAATCAATTCCTTTGTTGGTTTAGACTAAATAAAATATAAAAGGTTTAATTTAAATTTTATTTAACTAAATTATTTTATAATATTTTTTATAAAATTTTGCACAGAACCCGTCCATCATGGTGCTGCCTGTGCAAAAATGCGGCGTACCACGTTTCTACAACGCCCTGCGAAAAAAGGACTGCCCCTGCAAGCAAGACAACTCCTTTTTTAATTGACAATTTAATCTAATTTTAATATTCCGCAACGCAACGTATACACGCACCATTCACCTGACCACCGAGGAATGCTTCTTTTTCTTTTCTGCCTGTTGATATCTGAGTTTTATTGAAGGATAAATTGTACGCGGCGGCGTCACCGTTGTGCGTACCACTCCAATAGAATCCGCTACGGCCTATGAGGTACGCCTTCGAATCGGAGCGGCGTAGACCAGAAGCGGGCAGTATGGCTACGTATTTTTTGCCTGATACAAATTCAACAGTGGATACAACAGTTGTAGAACCGTAAAGGCTACCGCTACCCCAAGGATAACGATAAAGAACAGTGTTTTGGGCACCTCGACCCGAAATTGAGTTATCTGGCCAAGGAGCACTAATGCTTGTGCCGATAGTTAATTTTAACCAATCGGAGAAATCTTCGCCACCATTAGAAGGAAGACGCCAAGAAGGATTGCGGAATACGCAAGGGTCAGTAGAACCATTGCCCTCTTCTCCCCAATCTGTTTCATAATATACTGCTCTCCAAGACTCGTCCGTTTCTTCGACTAATATGAATTTCCCGTAAGCATCGCTGCCGACGGTTGCTTGCTCATCTGCAATTGGACCCATGTATGGAGGGCTAATAAAAGTTGTGTTATCGTCTAAATCTGCCCAATTAGAATACCGTCCTTCGTATTGTCGGCGTTCGTGTCCGTCTTCGTCTCGCGCCCATTGGAAAAGATTGCCGAGTTCGCCAGCGTCGCGGGTTTTAGTAGAACCGAGATTGGCGTGAGCGATTTTCAAAGAGGCATTTTCCGTACCATAAAGAACGGGAATAAAGTAAATATGACCGTCAGCCTTTGTATTATTGTTTCCCTCAGCAGCAATAGAGTCGGTTTGCCACTGCGCTTTGGTAATCAACATGTTATCGCGGCTTGCATCGTACAAATCCTCCACGCGCACAAGAATAGAGTCGACAGATACTGTGCTGTTTTTGCCGAATGCCTTGCAGTAGAAATAATATGTGCCTGCGCCCGCATATTTATCATCGGAATAAGGGTCGAAAGTGTAAGATGATTGATTTGCGCCGACAATAATATCGGCTGCCTCGTTTCTGGCAGGTTTGGTTGAAAGTGCTGCGCCCTGTTCCGCATAACCGTCGTATTTCATATACCACTGATAGCCCAAAACAGTACCACCTTCAGTAGCCACATACGTTGCCAATTTTGCAAACTGATAAGAATACATCACATTGTTAAGTGTCATAATCTTCAATGCAGGCGGTTGCACCACCTGAACGGCTTCTGAATTTAGAGCCTCAACAAGAAGCGTATTAGAAACCTTGTTGATGCAGCCGTATGAAGTAGCACGTACAAGGTAACTGCCGACAGAGGGGAATACGATACTGTTGGAAGAGCCTGTACCTTCGGCATCAGTCCACGTTGTGCCGTTGTCGTTGCTGGTTTGCCACTGGTAGTCTCCCTCATGCAAAGCCGTAAAAGGCACATTTTCGCCAACTACGCAGGCAAAGAGAGGAGAAGTGATTGCAGGAACGGGAACATTGCTGCAATCCATACACTGCTCAATCCACTTCGTTCCGTTCCACGTTTCAACGCAAAGCGTAGAGGTGTTGAAAATCTGCAAGCCCAGTGCCTTGTCTTTTTTTTCGTCTTTAAACGCCTGAGTATCCATCATTGTGTTGCGCTGAACGCTGTCCATTTGAGGCAGTCGCAAACCCTTTGTGTTGTTGCTAATCAGTTCGAGAACTGAATAAGACTGCGGTTCAAGGTTTGCACCGATAGTAACCTGCGCGCGGGCATTGCCCGACATCGCCAAAGCCAACGTAAGCATCAAAATTGATGCAGTTGGAAAATTAAAACATTTTGGTTTTTTCATACAAAATCAAAATTTAGTTAGTTAGTAAATAATTTTTGGTATATATTTTTTTGCCACTGAAAACACGGATAATTTCTTAATTTTTAAACAGACACAAGTAATTAGACACAAGACACAAGTTAAATACAAATTGCATTTTTAATTTCTTCATTTCTTAATTTCTTAATTTATTTCACAGAGTTTTCACAGAGAAACACAGAGTTTTTTTAATTTCTTCATTGTTTTGTACGCCACTGATTACCCTGCTCTCCCCTCTTTGATAAATGTTTCTAAACTTTTGAAAAGTTTTTGAACTTTTCAAAAGTTGTGCATTTTGTTGGTTTTTAGCGTTTTTTTTAAAAGCGGGCTCAGCCCGCTTTTAAAAATTAGAGAGTACTCTCTAATTTTTAATTTTTTTTATTAGCTATTTTTCGTTTTTAAAATTCGGTGCAAAGGTAATACTTTTTTGCGAAATAAAAAAATATTTCCTGCACGATTTTATTTTTGCATAAAAATTTGTAACTTTGCACAAAATAATTTTCAAAAAGTTGATGAAATACAAACTTATAATATTATTTATATTTTTTGCAGCGGGAGTTTCTGCGCAAAATTGGTATGAGTATCCCCCAAAAACAGCGCAAGATACTGTGTTGAAACCTGTTGTGCCTCAAAAATATGAGCCAAAAACCGCACAAAAACCTGATAATAAAAAAAATAAATCGTCAAAAATTACTTACATTTATATCGAAAATGCCAATATTTGGGAATATGACCAAGTAATGCGTCCCGGTGCGCAACTGCTGCAAGACAGCGTGATTTTCCGCCACGACGGCGTATTTCTATATTGCGACAGCGCGTATTTTTACGAGGCAGACAATTCTTTCAACGCCTACGGCAATGTGGTCATAAATCAGGGCGATACGCTGTTTTGTTACGGCGATGTGCTTTATTATGACGGCAACACCAAACTTGCCCGCCTGCGCCACAATGTAATGATGGACAACCTTACCGCGACTTTGATTACCGACTCTTTGAACTACGACAGAGCAAAAAACATCGGTTATTATTTCAACGGCGGCGTAATTCAAGACACGCTCAACACACTCTCTTCCGAAACAGGCTACTACTACCCCGCCACAAATATCGCGCTTTTCCGCCACAACGTAACGCTCGAAAACCCCGATTTTACAATGACTTCCGACACATTAAAATATAACACCACAACCAAAGTCGCCTCAATAGTGGGACCAACCAACATTATTTACGACAAAGAAACGCATATTTATTCCGAATACGGTTGGTATAACACTGAAAATGAGCAATCTAAATTGCTGCTAAACTCGTGGGTAATGCATAATTCTGGGAAAAAACTTGTGGGCGATACCATTTTTTATGACAAAAAAAACGGCAAAGGCGAAGGTTTTTCTAATGTGGAAATTGTTGATACCGTAAAAAAAGTTACTTTGGCGGGAAACTACGGTTATTATATTGAGCAAAACGAAATCGGTTTGGTTACAGACTCGGCAATGATGACCGAATATTCCTCAGAGGACACGCTTTTTTTGCACGCCGATACGCTTTACACGCACGCCGAAAATTATCAGGTTTTTTTGTATGATACTGTTTTATTTGTAAAAATTGATACTGCATTAGTGGAAAGTAAAACGTTGAAAGTTGAAAGTGATACATTAGCGAAAAGTGAGGTACAAAAAATTGACAGTGTAATGCCTGTTGATAAAGATACGCTTTTATCGGAAATTGATACAATTTTTGAATTAAAATTCGACACAGTTCATATTTTCAGATATGATACGATTGCCTACGACAGCACATTTAATATTTTTGAGGGTTACCCCAATGTGAGATTTTTCAGAACAAATGTGCAGGGAGTTTGCGATTCTTCTTATTACGATACGCGAGACTCGGTGCTGCATTTGTTGAAAAAACCGATAATATGGTCTGATAATCGGCAACTTACAGGCGACACAATTCGGATTTTTCCAAAAAACGGCGAAGTTGAAAGAGCGGTTGTAACGCAAAATGCTTTTGTGTGCGAATTTGTTGAGGAAAAGCATTACAATCAACTTTCGGGCAAAGAAATTACAGGCTATATCGTTGAAAATTTATTGAAAAGAGTTGATGTAAAGGGCAATGCCGAAACGCTTTACTACGCGCAGGAGGAAGCGGACAAATCAATAATAGGTCTTACAAAAATGGTCAGTTCAATAATGAATATGCACTTTACAAAAGAGCGTGAAATTGAGCGGATTGTGTGGCTGCCGAAACCTTCGGGCAGTATGTTTCCATTAAAAGATGTTAAAGACGACATGCTTTATTTGGGTAATTATTCGTGGCAAATTTCAAAAAAACCGATTTCAAAATTTGATATTTTTCGCGATACAAACGCAAAATTGATTGCAGACAGCATTGATAATCAGGACAATATCATTGTTCCAAAGAAAAAAACCACTCGCCGCGAAGATGTGAAACCGATTGAAGACTCAAAAACGGCATCAAAGGACAAAAAACGCACCAGCAGCACCGACAGCAACCGCCCGTCAGGTTTTGCTACGCCGAACTTGGGCAGCGACAGCGGAAATTTCGGAAACAGAAGCGGAAGCAGCACTTTGAGAAAACAATAAATAATTGCTTTGAAAATTCAATTTGAGGATTTGAAAATTTGAAAATGCAAAATGCAATTTGAGGATTTGAAATTAAAATCCCCAAATATTCAAAAATACAAAAATTCAAATTGTATTTTTGTATTTTTGTATTTTTGTATTTTCAAATTCTCAAATTGTATTTTAAAATTTTAAAATTACTCTGCGTTCTCTTTTTCTTCGCCCAAATACTTCGGCAAATCCATTCCTGCCTGCTTAAACAAATCGTTCAAGGGAGGAACGGACTTCATTAAGCCCGCAAGAAAATTTGCGGTGGAAGTTGCGCCATTTTCGCTGTTGCCGTTGTCCCAAACGGTGATTTTGTCGATTTTGATGTTCTTAATCGCTTCAACCTGCGTGCGCACAAGTTCGGGCAATTTTTCAATCAACAAAAGTTGATAAGCCGATTGCGCATCTCCGGCGGCTTGCACCATTTTTTCGTAACCCTGCGCCTGTTTTGTCAAGATTTCAAAATAACCGCGCGCTTCGGCGTCCATTTTGGCGAAAATTGCATCTGCTTCGCCCTTTGCATTGACACGTATTTTTTCTGCCTCCGCCTCAGCATCAATGATACGGCGTTGTTTCTCAATCTCTTCCTGAACTATAATGTTCGCCTGCTGTGTAGCACGTTCACGTTCTGCGCGTGCAATTTCGGCTTTTTGTTCCGCTGCATACGCCTCTTGCAAAGCCTTTGCCTGCTGCACTTTTTCGGCGGTAACTGCAA
>JAISYF010000028.1 GCA_031270065.1 Prevotellaceae bacterium
CAAACCATTTCTCGCGTGAACCGCAAATATGGCGATAAAAACAAGGGCTTGGTGGTGGATTATATCGGTATTAAAAAGCAGATGAATCTTGCTTTGGCAAAATATAATGAGGGCGACAAAGATAATTTTGAGGATATTGAAGAGTCAATAATTATCACCAGAAATCATTTGGACTTACTCGGAAAACTGTTTTACAAATTCGACAGCAGCAAGTATTTTAACGGCACGTCTTTGCAGCAGTTGAATACGATCAATTCAGCGGCAGAATTTGTGCAGGCAACCAAAGAGACCGAAACACGCTTCATGGGTTTGGTAAAACGCTTGAAAGCCGCTTATGATATTTGCGCCGGCAGTGAAAAACTGACACAGGAAGAACGCGACTGCACGCATTTCTATTTGGCTGTACGTTCCATTGTCTTCAAACTCATACACGGCGATGCACCCGACACGGCACAGATGAATGCTCGTGTGCGTGAAATGATAAAAGATGCTTTGCTAAGCGACGGCGTAGAAGAAATATTTAAACTCGGCGAAGAAAGCGAAACCGAGCAAGACCTTTTTGACACAGATTATTTGGATAAAATAGCCAAAATCAAATTGCCGAACACGAAAATCAAACTTCTGCAACAGTTATTGGCAAAGGTAATCCGCGAAATCAAGCAAGTGAACCGTATCAAAGGCATCGACTTTACCAAGAAAATGCAGGTATTGGTGGAACGCTACAATCAACGCGACGAAAACGATATTCTCCGTAGCGAAGTGTATAAAGAATTAGCCCAAGCCCTCACGGATATGATTTTGGAAGTCAAATCCGAATTTACCGCAGGCGACGCACTCGGTATTGATTTTGAAGAAAAAGCGTTTTACGATATTCTCAAAGAGTTGTGCATCAAATACGGTTTCCCTTACCCCGAAGATAAACTCATTGCGCTATCGAAAAAAGTAAAAAAAATAGTCGATGAGCAGGCAAAGTTCCCCGATTGGAGCAAGCGAGACGACATCAAGTCCGCCCTCAAAGTGGAACTGATTTTGCTACTCGACGAGTTTGGTTACCCACCCGTAGAGCGTGATGAAGTATATGTCGAAATCTTTGAACAAGCAGAGAATTTCAAGAAAAATAGAAGGTAAAAAAGGTGCATTATTTGCAATACATTTGCGACACAGCACATATAAAATACTGATATTCAATATTGTTTGTTTTATGAAGTGATTGAAACAAAATGAATAATAGAAGAAATCGCGACAGATGTAAAAAAGTCGCGATTTTTTTGTATCAAAAAATTGAAAAACAGATGAAACTCTATCATAGATAGAGAAGGCAGATTGAAGTTTTATTTCTTTTTGTACTCTCGCGGACTTATGCCTTCCACGCGCTTAAAATATTTTCCAAAAAACGACTGCGAAGGAAAATTCAAATAGTCGCTGATTTGCTGAATGGTCATATTGGTGGATTTGAGCAGAGCCTTCGCTTCGAGCATAACGTAGTCGAAGCCATTCGTTGGCGGATTTGCCTGTGTTTTGTTTGATTATTCGCGACAGATATTTTGGCGTAAGGCACAGTTTTTCGGCATAAAAACCAACTTGCTTTTCCGTTTTATAATGTTTTTCCGCTAATTTCAAAAAATTATCCACAAGCAAAGAGTGCAGTGTTTGAGTGGATGTTTCGGAATTTTCGTGAACTTTCCAGTGCGACATATAAAAAAATGTCAATGTCAAATGTTTTACCATTTCTCTACGGTGAGGGTTTTCGCGCATTTCGACTACTGTTTTCAGCATAAAAAAATAGGTGCGAAATAATTCAAGTTCTTCGGCTGTCAGAGAAGTAAAAGGGGTGTTATCCACTGATAACAACAGCGGTAACCGATCCTGAATAACAGGAAAAAGTCCTTCTGTAAAGCGTTTGGACATAACAATAAACAAACCCTCAAAATCTTTGCTGACATACTCATATTGAAGTATTTTATCTGCCAAAATCGTAATAATGCAAGGCGCAGCAGTCGAATGTGGTTTCAGGTTGATTTTTCCTCGCATTTCGCCTTTGGTACAAATCATAAACGTTGTCATATCGCTTTTGAACGGCTGATAAAAAGCGGGCAGAATGTTGATTTTGTCGAACAGTAAAAAATCGTCTTCAATGGAAACAGGGTTGAAATTATCCTTAAAATTGTCTTTCCATGTAAGTTGGGTAATTTTCTTTTCCATAATTTTTTTCAGCAAAAGTAATGATTATTTATGAAATGAAAAAAATAAATTCTACTCATATTCTAAAATACTGCCCGATTATTCCAATTATTAAAAATTATTTATACTTTTAGTCCAATTTAACCTGCTTTTTGACCGTGTACAGTTATTTGTGCCGTTGTAATTTTGCAACGATAATTTTATTATATTAATTTTTAAAAATTAAAGAAAAATGAAAAATTCAAAAAAAGCAGCAGCATTAACCGCTGCATTGGCGTTGGGAATGGGATTTGCCCAAGCGCAAACGGCACAAACCGTTGAAAACGAAAATCCAAAGAAGCAAAGCGTTGTCGCAAAAATCATTAACGATTTGTGCGAAAGTACCCGTGCTGTGCACGAAATCAACAAAGAGAATTTATTTGCCGAAAAAGCCGCATTTCAGGAAAATAATGCTGATTTTGTGGAATTTTTGCAGGCAAAGGGCTTGAAAAACAAGGCAAAAGTCGTTGCCCAAAACATTAAAGACGGTTGCGAAACAGCCGCCGA
>JAISYF010000187.1 GCA_031270065.1 Prevotellaceae bacterium
TTGCATTTCGTTTGACATATTGGTAATTATTAAGTGATTTAACCGTGCTAAATTACTAATAATCAGCGATATATGCAACTTTTTTAAGAAAAATTAACAGAAAAAATAATATAGAAAAATGGGCTTTTCAACCCGTGATTCGCATAACTATTAAATAACAATCAATAACGCCGAAGGCTAATAACTATTAATAACTATCAATAACTATTAATAACGCCGAAGGCAAATAACTATTAATAACTATAAATAACAACAAATAACGCCGAAGGCAAATAACTATAAATAACAACAAATAACAATTAATAACGCCAAAGGCAAATAACAATAAATCAACGCCGAAGACAATTTTTATGAAAAAAATTTGTGCGATAACAATGGCTCGCAACGATGAGTTTTTTCTTTCCCGCTGGATTAAATATTACAGCGGGCAGTTGGGTGAGGAAAATCTTTTTGTTTTTTTTGATGGAGAAGACCAAACTGCGCCGAAAAACGCAGGAAAAACGAACATAATTTTTGTGCCGAGAGTGGCGGAACACGTTGTAAAAGCGGAAAAGCGGCGTTTGCGTTTTTTGTCGGAAAAGGCAGCGGAACTTTTTGAAAAATATGACGTTGTGATTGGCGTTGACGCTGATGAATTTTTAGTTGTAGAACCGAAAATAAACGAGAATTTGGCAGAATATTTGGGCAAAATAGAAGGTAAAAACTCTGTTTCCGCACTCGGAATTGACGTGGCGCAACACAGAGAAAAAGAGCAGATTTTAGACTGCAATTTGCCGTTTTTTGAGCAGCGAAATTTTGCAATGCTATCGTCAAGATACACCAAGCCGTCAGTGATTTTCAAGCCTTTGCGTTGGGGCAGCGGTTTTCACAGGGTAAAAGGGCATAATTTTAGAATTGACAAAAATCTCTACCTTTTTCACTTCGGAAGCGTTGATTATGAGATGATTAGAAAAAAATTCAGCGACATTGACTTTATTTCCACAGGCAGAGCGCGGCATTTGAAAAAACGTACTCGTTCCATCACTTTTGTAACGAAAAAACGTGCGAAAAACGGCGACAAAATTTTTCCGATTGTACGGCTGCTGCAAACAATTTTCCGCCCTGTTTATGCTTTAAATAAGCCGTCGATGCTCGGCTGGAAACCTGTTATAAAAATTCCCGAAAGGTTTCAAAGTCTTCTGTAAGCAACAAAAAAATGTTTTAATTTCAACTAACAAATGCAACATTAAGTAACAAAAAAATGTTTAAAAAAGGGAGTATTCGATGCAGGCGGTTTATTTGTACAAACACCGCAAAAATTCGATTTTGACTTCTACAAGTAACGAAACGCGCAAAAAAACAGCGATTGTTGCCGAACTCAAAAGTAACGCAAGAGATTGATTTACAAGCATTAACGCTAAAAATAAACACTTTGAAGATTTGAAAATTTGAAAATTTGAAAATGCAAAATACGAAATACGAAATATAATTAACAATTAATAATTAATATTTTTTTTTAAAACGTAACACTTAAAGCATTGTCAATGAATGATTTATAAGAATTATTTTTTGTATCAAAAATAATTTATAATTTTTTGTATCTTTTATCAAAATAAATTACTACCTTTGCAAAGTTTAACAAAAATTTCCGAAAGATTTCTATATATGTGAAAAAATCACTATCTTTGCCTGAATTAAATGAGAGTTTAAATTAAAT
This sequence comes from Prevotellaceae bacterium, assembly GCA_031270065.1. GTDB lineage: Bacteria > Bacteroidota > Bacteroidia > Bacteroidales > Paludibacteraceae > F0058. Next base: position 1,697 of record JAISYF010000187.1, read on the forward strand.
TTTTACGACAGGAAAATTGCGCTTTGCCGACCGTACAACGGTCTAAACGATATGCTCAACAAAATGCAGCGTTGTTATTTTATGCAAATGTTGCATTTTAGAAAAGTTAGTAAAAAAAATGTTGAGAGAATCATCAATAAAGAATTTATAATGCAAAAAAATATTCAAATTGATACAGTAATTACTTGGGTTGACGGCAACGCCCCTGCGCACAAGCGGAAAATGCAGCCATTTTTGCCGCAAAATGCCAAGCGTTCTGACGACATCAACGGAAAAACACGATACAACAGCGAAGGCGAAATTTACTATTGCATCGCATCAATTCTGCGGTTTGCGCCTTTTGTAAGAAAAATTTTTCTTGTTACAGACGAGCAAAAACCTGAAAAATTAGATGAATTTTTGCAAAAAAATTTCCCTGAAAACAAAATTCCTGTTGAAATTATTGACCACAAAATTATTTTTCGCGATTACGAAAAATTTTTGCCTGTTTTTAGCTCCCGCGCCGTAGAAACCTGCATTCACCGCATACCTGATTTGAGCGAAAATTATGTTTATTTCAATGATGATTTTTTTCTGATAAACCCGATAAAAAAAACAGACTGGTTTGACGGAGAAAAAATTATTGCCTACGGATATTGGCGTAATTTATTGTTGGATAGATTGTTATGGCTTATTAAACCAATAAAAAACGGACATAAACCTGTTGGTTTCAAAGACGGAATGATTGCCGCTGCCAAACGGTTAAATTACCGTTGGCAATATTTTCACCTCAACCACCTGCCGCACCCGATAAAAAAAAGCGTTATTACTGATTTTTACGAAAAAAATCCACAACTTTTTCTCAAAAATATCTCGTATAAATTCCGCAGCAGCAAACAGTTTAATACCTGCGAAATTTATTATTTGCTGATGTTGCAGGCGCAAAAAGCGGTTATAAAGCCTGCAAAAAACCATTTGCTTTATATAAAACCTGTCAGTCGCGGCGAAAATTATCTAAAACGCAAACTGAAAATGTATGAAAGCAACCCAAACCTGAAATTCTGCTGCATTGGTTCGCTTGACCAGGCAATAGAACCCGACAGAAAAACTTTGCTTGACTGGCTAAAAAATTTACTAAATACAGAATTTTGAAAATGACCCCACAACCCCAAATATCAATAATTATTCCTATTTACAATGACGAATTGTATTTGTCTGATTTGTTGCAATCTGTTGAAAATCAAACTTTTACCGATTTTGAATGTCTTTGCATAAATGACGGCTCAACTGACCGGACGGAACAAATTATTGACAAATTTGCGGCAAAAGACAGCCGTTTTTTCAAAATAAACCGCACAAACGGAGGAGTGTCAGCAGCACGAAATACGGGATTAGATGTGGCAAAAGGCGAGTATGTTTTTTTTATTGACCACGACGATTTAATTCCTGCATATTCTTTGGAAAAACTTTATAATGCGGCACAAAAATACAATGCAGATTTGTCGCGAGGAAAATTTATAATGATTTCGGAAAATTGTGCTTTTGAAAATTTGCAAAAAAACAGCATAAAAAACTCAAAATCAACGTTTTATAAAAATCCGCTAACAGATTATTATAAAAAAGTTCGCGGACAATACAAGCGATGGTACTATATTTGGCAATGTTTGTTTAAACGTTCTGCAATAGAAGAAGTCAGGTTTTTAGAAGAGTTGCGGGCAGGCGGCGAAGATTTTCTTTTTACCTTTGACACAGTAGCAAAAATCAAAAATTTTGTGCAAATTGATGATATTGCCGCCTGCCACAGACAATCAAAAATCAGTACCACGCTCAATGGTTACAAACCCGATTTTTTTTTCAATATTTGTGAAATTGTAGTGCCGTATATTTATCGTAAATACGCCGAAAATAGACAAATTGACAAACGATTGCGATGGTGGGTTTATCACAAAGAGGCGTATGCGGTTTATCGTTTTTTAGTTCGCAATATGTTTCGCCGCACTTGTAGCAATGCAGACAAAAAACGTGCATCCGAAATACTGAACAAAATAAATAATACGCCTGAATTTCAAGAACTTATAAAATATTTGAATTTTCGTCAAAAATTTTTTTTGAAACTTTTTTTGAAAGAAAAATTTGCACTTGCTCAAAAATTAAAAATATTTATTTGATGATGACACACAATAAAATGTACGACCCACAATGACAGGATATAGACAATATTTGTCTAAAATTTAAACAAACTTTTATTCGTGTGGTTAAAAATAAATTTTAAAACAGATGAAAAAAAACGGACAAAAACAACTGATTATTATCAAACCGAAAGGAAATCACAGCAATAGTCTGCTGCAAAATGTGCATTTTGAGGCATTTTGTCTTGACAACAAAATTGAATTTCGCAATCCAACTTTCGGCGATATGGCGGAGTTGTATGCCGCACCGTGTCGTTACGAAACAAATTTTTGGCTGAAATTTTTGCAAATAAATTTACTTTTTGGCTTGTTTCGGCACAGCCGCGTGGTAAAACGGATTTTTTCGGTTGTGTGGTTGCTCTCAAAAATCGGTTTGCTAAAATTTATACGTTTTGACAAAAAATTTAATGAAGAATATTACAGGCAAATTTTGCTGAAAGCATTTGAAAAACACGATATTGTGTATGCAGCAGGCTGGTGGTTTGAGTTGCCGAAAGAAGCAAAAAAACTCCGCGCCAATTTTCAAAAAAAATATGCACTAAAACCGCAATTTTACGAAGATAACCCTTTTGTAGAAAAAATAAATCGCTTAAAATCAGAAAATTATACCTTAATTGGCGTACATATTCGGCGTGGCGATTACAAAAAATGGAAAGGCGGAAAATATTTTTTTTCAAACGAAATTTATCAAAAGCAGATAGATAATATCGCTGAAAAATTGTCGGCAAAAGGTGAAAACAGGCAAATTTTCATTCTGTTTTCAAACGAAGAACTACAATTCCAAAAACCAAATAATTGGCTTATTTCCAAAGAAAAATGGTTTATCGACCATCATATTATGTCGCTTTGCGACATTCTTACAGGACCGCCAAGCACTTTTACCCTTTGGGCAAATTATATTGGTTGCGGAAAACTTTTTTTTATTGTTGATAAAAACGGCGAATTGATAGAACAAAATATATAAATAAAAAAATGGAAAAGACACCGCTTGTTTCCGTAAATATTCCCGTAAAAAACGGAAAAAAATATCTCAAACAATGTATTGAAAGCGTTTTAAATCAAACATTTAGCGATTTTGAATTGCTAATTGTAAATGACGGCTCAACTGACGAAACAGCAAATATCGTGCGCTCATTCTCGGACAAAAGGATTAGATTTTTTGAAAACGAAACCTGTAAAGGAATTGCTTTTACGCGCAATTTTGCAGTAGAACTTTCGCGTGGAAAATACATTGCTGTTTTTGATTGCGATGATGTAATGTTGCCCGAAAAATTGCAAAAACAGGTTGATTTTCTTAAAAAAAATCCTGATTTTGCGCTTGTCGGCTCGTCAATAGAAAAAATTGACAAAAAAGGAGTTGTTATTGGAAAACAGATTTACAAATTGCCTGAAAATCTTATTAAATCGCAACTTTTTTTTGACAATTATTTTGCGCAGCCGTCAATGTTAATTCGCCGCGAAGTGTTTGAAAAATTCAGATACAATCCACAATTTATGATGGCAAGCGACTACGCTTTTTGGTCGCAAATTGCTGAAAATCACAAAGTTGCGAACCTGAAAGAAATTCTGATAAAATACCGTATTCACTCTCAAAGCATAACGCTTTCGCAACTCGAAAGGCAACAAATTTACATCAAAAAAATATTTGAATTTCAACTTTCGCTTTTAAAAATTTTTCCAACAGAAAATGAACTTGAAAATCATTTTTTACTGTTGAAAAATCCTGCAAAAATTGACGTAAATTCCACACAATTTGCCGAAATTTTGCAATGGTCGGAACTCTTAAAATCGCGCAATAAAGAACTGCAAATATTTGATAATCAATTTTTTAATAAATATTTAAAAAGGCTTTTCAGAAAAATTTATAGAGAAAATTTGAAAAATGAGAGAAATTTTTTTAAAAAAATAAAATTATGGTTAAAAACAGTTATACAATATTTCTAATAAACTTTGCAAACAGGCAGGTAGATATTAATTTTGTCAGTTCAAAAACAAGTTGTATCTTTGCGCCTGCGATAATAACAATGCAAATATGAACGAAAAAATGCAGGAAAAATTATTTTTGAATGATACGAAGGCACTGCTTCGTCCAACATTGACATTGAATTCGCACGAGGTACGAACTTGTGAAACAAGTATTTATTGAAAAGATATGAATAAAAACAAAGTTTTAATTTCGGTAATCGTTCCTTGCTACAATCAGGCGCAGTATCTTGACGAATGTTTGCAATCTGTTGAAAATCAAATATTTACAGATTGGGAATGTTTGATTGTAGATGACGGCTCGCCCGACAATACGGCTGAAATTGCAAAAAAATGGGCGAACAGAAACAACCGTTTCCGTTACTTAAAAAAAGAGAACGGTGGATTGGGTTCTGCACGAAATTTTGGCATTGAAAACGCACTCGGCGAATGGATTTTGCCACTTGACGCAGACGATAAAATTTCTGAAAATTATATGCAACTTGCTGTAAATGAATTTGATAACAATTATAAAGTGATTTATTGCGAGGCAAAACGGTTTGGCAAAAAACAAGGTTTGTGGAAAATGCCGAACTTTTCGCTCAATACGCTTGCAAAGCGGAATGTGATTTTTTGCACCGCATTTTTCCGTAAAAACGAATGGCAAAAAGTCGGCGGCTACGACATAAATTTACTGAACGGCTGGGAAGATTGGGAATTTTGGATTGCTTTATTGAAAAACGGAGGTAAAGTGCTTAAAATCAATGAAGTATGTTTTTTCTACCGTATCAAAAAACAATCAATGATAACAGATTTAATGCAAAAAAAGGAATTGAATTTGCATACTTTTGACTATATTCGTAGCAAACATAACATTTTTTTTGCTAAAATTACCAAAAAAATATTTTTTGTTGTTAAATCATTATCACCTGAATATCAGGCAGAAATGCCGACTTATGAATTTATAAACGAACTTTTGGCACAAAATTATGAAATTGGCATAATAACAACAAAAAAAGAGAAAAACGAAATAGATTTTTCCGAAAAAGTAACAATTTTTTACCTTTTCAGTGAAAAAGAACTCTTTTTAGCAAAAATAAAACCAATTTTGCAGCGCAGAATTAGAAAATTGTATAAAAAAGAATTTCCCGACACAATTCTCACTGTCGGCAAGCAATATTTTAGCAAAGCAAAATTAGGAAGTTTATATTGTAAATTATGAATAAAAATCGTAAAATTGAATTTGAAAAATTAATGATATAGAATGAAACGACTTGGCTTTTTACGTATTACTCTGATTTTCAGCGCATTATCTTTTATTGCTGTTTGCGCTCTAACTTTGTTTGGTTTCGCAAAAATAGAAAATGAAAGGGTAATGCGGTTTGTATCTATCGCAGTTTTTGGAATTTTTGCGCTGGGGATTGCGTTAAACGAGGCGAATTTTCACACAAAGGCGCAAAGTAACCGCAAAGAACGCAAAAATTCCTCTGCAAACTCTGCGTGTAAATATTTGAGTTCTTTGCGTGAAACAACTATTTTGCTCGTAACTATCACATTTTCAGCACTTTTACTTCTGTCAATTTCTACTCAAAACATTGGAATTTACGCATCAGGCGTGTTTGTGGGCGCGGCGGCTTTTACGCTTTTGTGCAACGGAAAAATCTACAAACCTGCGTGGTGCTACTATTTTCTGTTTTTTTACGCAGTTTTTCTAATGTTCGGCACAATCGGCACGCACAAAGGATTTCATTTCCCCGAAATGACCTACTCGTTTTACCTCTTGCCAATCAGTTTTACTGCCTTTCAATTTTCCGAAAAAACACTGCTTAAAATTGCGCATTTTTTTGTTAGAGCAATATTTATCTATTTGATTATCAGCATTTTATATTGGTGGTTTAATTTTCAGTACCTTGATGTAAATTTTGTAGATTGGGCAACAAAAAAAATGCATATTCCTGCGCACATTGCCGATTGGACCTGCCAAAACAAGTTGTCAAAAGATGGTCTGTATCCTGCATTTTATTTTGTGTCGTCTTGGGCATACTATTTTCACCCAAGTTATATTTCGCTCGTGCTCTTTTGCGCCTTAATATCAGGGATTTACCTCTTTTTTAAATCAAAAATCAACAAAATTGAATTGATATTTTTTATATTATTTTTAATATTTTTAGAAATATTAATCCAAAGTAGAATAGGATTAATCGGAACATTTTTTATTATAATATTTTCATTTTTCTATTATTTTAGAAAAAAAATGAAAAATATTAAAATAATTTTACCTGTTTTATTAATAATTACAATCTGTATTTTTTGGTTTTTTAACAAAAATATGCAGAATTATTTGCAGGACAATACTCGAAAAACCGATTACACACTGGCTATCAACTACATAGAAAATCATTTTTGGCGGGGTTGCGGTTATTATCAACAGACAGAGGCATTGCGCGAACAGGAAGAAATAATGAAAGAGACTTTGCCCAAAGTTCCAAACGGCAAGTATTACGTTCATAATCAGTTACTTGGCAATATGTTGCAGTTCGGTGTTTGGGGCGGGATTGTGCTTGTGATTTTGATTTTAGGGATAATTTTTTACGCCATAAAGAAAAGAAGTTTTCCGCTTTTGGCGTTCATTCTAACGATAATTCTGTTTATGCAAATAGAGGAACCGCTCTACGGACAAACAGGAATAACGCAATTTTGCCTGTTTCTGACATACTTCGTTGCAATAAGCCAAAGTGGCGAAAAAATAAAGTTTTTTGATTTATATAAGAGGCTGTTTAAATGTTTGTAAAATAATTCTATGAACACCCGTAATTTACCTGACAAATGTTGATTATCGCACTCGGCACAAATCTCGGCGATAGAGAGAAAAATTTTGAACACGCTATCTCGCTGATTACCAAAAAGATAGGCAAGGTTGTAAAAGTTTCGTCTTTTTACAAAACTGCGCCAGAGGGTTTTGTTTCGGACAATGAATTTTTGAATGCTGTGATTTTGGTTAAGACAAAACTCTCTGTGTATCAAATATTTAAACAAACACAGAGGATTGAAAAAATTTTAGGGCGCAAAAAAAAATCCAAAAACAAAATCTATTCCGACAGAATTATTGATATTGATATTTTGGCTTATAACAACCTGACAATCAACACAAAACATCTCACACTACCCCACCCTGAAATACAGAAAAGAATATTTGTGATTGAGCCGCTGTTAGAAATTTTGCCAAATTATTTTATTTGAAGATTTGAAAATTTGAAAATTTGAAAATACGAAATTCAATTTGAAAATACAATTTGCATATTTGAATATTTGAGGATTTGAGATTTTAATTTCAAATCCTCAAATTGCATTTTTGCATTTTTGTATTATCAAATCCTCAAATTTTCAAATTGAATTTTTACAAATTTGTGTATAATTGAAAATTTTATGTTATCTTTGTAAAAAATTTTTTTTAACACAAAAAAGAATGACTGATTACGGAAAATTGATTTATAAAGAGGTGTCATTTGCGAGTTTGATGCAACGCAGAATTTTTAATGTGCTGCTTATTGCATCGAATTATGATGCGTTTATGCTTGAAGAAGACGGTAGAATTGAGGAGCAGATTTTCAACGAATATGTGTCGCTGAATTTGCGCTATCCGCCGCGAATTGTGCGGGTTAAAACGCACAGTGAAGCGTTGGCACAACTAAAATCGCGCCCGTTTGAACTCGTAATAATGATGCCGAGTACCGACAGCAGCGACCTTTTTGACTACACGCGCAGAATAAAAAGCGAGTTTCCGCAAATTCCAATCGTGCTGTTGGCGATGTTTTCGCGCGAATTTTCCGAAAAAATCAAAAATGAGGATTTGTCGTCAATCGACTATATTTTCAACTGGCTCGGCAACGCGGATTTGCTGCTGGCAATCATAAAACTGCTCGAAGACAAAATGAACGCCCCGCTTGATACCGAAATCGGCGTGCAGATAATACTTTTAGTTGAGGATTCATCGCGGTTTTACTCAATTTATTTGCCCTATATTTACAAATTTATTTTCCAGCAATCGCGCACTTTTGCAGAGGAAGCCCCCAACGAACACGAGCAAATGTTGCGAATGCGCGGTCGCCCAAAAGTGATGTTGGCAACAAATTACGAGGAAGCGATGGAAATTTATAACCGCTTTAAAGACAATATTTTAGGCATAATTTCTGACGTTGATTTTCCTGAAAATAAATTTAAACAGACCGTAGAACACGCTTGCGAGGGCATAAAACTTTGTGCCAAAATTCGACAGCACGACCCTTTTGTGCCGATAATCCTGCAATCGTCAGACGAAAAAAACCGTCATTATTGCGATAAAATTAAAGCAATTTTTTTGAATAAAAACTCAAAAACGCTTGACCTCGAAATACGTGATGCAGTTACAAACGCTTTGGGTTTCGGCAGTTTTATTTTCCGAAATCCGAAAACAAAACAGGAAGTCGCCAAAATTTCGTCTTTACGGCAGTTGCTCTACGACATTTACAATATTCCAAACGACTCGCTTTTTTACCACGCCGCGCGCAACGACATTTCGCGCTGGCTCTACTCGCGGGCAATGTTTCCGTTAGCAAAATACTTAAAAGAAATTCGTTTTGACAATGCAAATATTGATGTTGATAAGGCAAAAAAAGTGATTTATGACGCAATTTCGGAATACCGCAAAATGAAAAATAAGGGCGTAATTACTGTTTTTAATGTAGAAAAATATGATTCTTACATCAATTTTGCGCGTATCGGCAACGGCGCGTTAGGCGGCAAAGCGCGCGGACTTGCCTTTATTGATGCTGTTTTAAAGAAAAATCACTTGCAGGATTTTTATGAAGATGTGCAGATTTCAATTCCGCGAACTGTGGTAATTTGCGCCGATTTGTTCGATGAATTTATGCAAATGAACAGTCTGTTGGAAATTGCGCTGTCGAATGAACCTGACGAGGCAATTTTAGAGCATTTTTTAAGAGCAAATTTGCCTGAAAGTTTGATAAAAAATCTTGAAATTTTTATTGGAAAAGCCGCCGCGCCTATTGCAGTACGCTCATCAAGTATTCTGGAAGACTCTCATTATCAGCCATTTGCAGGAGTTTATTCCACCTATATGATTCCGTATCTTTACAACAACAAAGAAAATTCGTTGAATATGCTTTGTAATGCGGTAAAGGCAGTTTATGCGTCAGTTTATTACCGCAACAGTAAGTCGTATATGCTTGCTACTCAAAACATTATAGATAATGAAAAAATGTCTGTGGTATTACAGGAGGTAGTCGGCAGCAAATATGGAATGCACTATTACCCGTCGATTTCGGGCGTGGCGCGGTCGCTAAATTTTTACCCGCTCGGCGCAGAAAAAACCGAAAACGGCGTGTGCAATATCGCGCTCGGTTTGGGCAAGCATATTGTAGACGGCGGAACAACATTGAGATTTTCGCCGAAATTTCCGAATAAAGCATTGCAAACCAGCACTTTAAAACTTGCTTTGAGTGAAACGCAAACCGATTTTTTCGCTTTGGATTTAGCAAATACCAATTTCCACCCGCAAGTTGATGAAGCGGCTAATTTATTGAAACTCAATATTTTAGATGCAGAACAAGACGGCTCGCTGCAATTCCTCGCATCAACTTACAGCGCGCAAAATCAATCGCTTGCAGATAACATCACAACAGGGCGCAAAGTGCTGACTTTCAACAATATACTAAAACACAACGTAATGCCGCTGCCAAAAATTGTTTCGCAAATTTTGGAAATGGGCGAGCAAGAAATGGGACACCCTGTCGAGATAGAATTTGCTGTAAATATTGACCAAAAGCGCAAAATACACCAATTTTATCTGTTGCAAATCCGCCCGATTGTGTTTAATAATAATGTGTTGAACGAAAATTTGGAAATTATTGACGAAAAAGATACGATAATTTACTCGAAAAACGCTCTTGGACACGGAATTATCGAAAATATTTCGGACGTTGTTTATGTAAAAATGGACAATTTCGATGCTGCCAACAACCCAAAAATTGTTGATGAAATAGACGAAATCAACCGAAAATTTCTGCAAGAGGGCAAAAATTACGTTCTTGTGGGCGCAGGGCGTTGGGGTTCGTCAGATTTTTGGCTCGGAATACCTGTGAAATGGGCGCAAATCTCGGCTGCAAAAGTAATCGTAGAGTGCGGTTTGAGTTCATACCGAATCGACCCGAGTCAAGGCACACACTTTTTCCAAAACCTGACCTCAATGGGCGTAGGTTATTTCACTGTTAATCCGTATATTAACGAAGGCTTTTTTGACGAAAAATATCTCGCTGCCCTACCCGCCCAAACCGAAACGGCACACCTTCGGCATATTCATTTTTCAAAACCGATAGTGGCAAAAATTGACGGAAAAAAAGGGTTGGGAGTGGTGATGAAGAGTTAAAAATTAAAAATTAAAAATCAGTAAAAAATAAAAAACTGTAAGGGTATAGAATACGCCCTTACTTAAAATCAAAAAAAAATATGGAAAATTTAGAACCAAAAATTTTATGGCAATGTTTTTTCGACATTTGCAAAGTTCCTCGACCATCTAAAAAAGAGGAAAAAATTATTCAATTTTTGCTTAATTTCGGCAAAAAAAATAATATCGAAACAGTGAAAGACCACGCAGGCAACGTGCTTATGAAAATTCCTGCAACGGCAGGTTGCGAAAAGCGCGAAACCGTTGTGTTGCAGGCGCATCAAGATATGGTGTGCGAGAAAAACGCAGACACAATGCACAACTTTGACCACGACCCTATTCTCCCCTGCATAGACGGCGAATGGCTCAAAGCCAAAGGCACAACTCTCGGCGCAGATAACGGTATCGGAATGGCGGCTATGCTCGCCGTTGCGCTCGACAAAACCATCAAACACCCCGCATTGGAACTGCTTTTTACCGTTGATGAGGAAACAGGCTTGACAGGCGCGTTTGAACTGAAAAGCGGCTTTCTTTCGGGTAAAAAATTGCTGAATCTTGACTCCGAAGATGACGGCGAAATTTTTATCGGTTGCGCGGGCGGCGTTGATACCGTTGCAGAATTTCCATGCCAAACCGAAAACGCACCCGAAAATCTGTATTATTGCAAAATTGCTGTCAAAGGACTTGTCGGCGGACATTCAGGCGATGATATTGACAAAAACCGCGCCAACGCTAATAAATTGTTAAACAGGTTTTTATGGCAAATTTACAAAGAAACAGAGTTGAAACTTGTCGAAATTGACGGCGGAAACCTGCGCAACGCAATTCCCCGCGAGGCTTATGCAATTATTGGCGTGCCAATGGAGTTTAAGGAAAAATTGGCGATTGCGCTAAATCACTATATATCAGACGTTTGCGCCGAATATGCGGCAACAGAGCCAACTCTCGCGCTCACAATCGAAACGGCGCAACAACCGAAATCCGTTATCGCGCAAAACATCGCACAAAACCTGCTAAACTCACTCTACGCCTGCCCGCACGGCATAATCCGTATGAGCGATGACATGAAAGGGTTGGTAGAAACTTCCACAAATCTCGCGTCTGTGAAAATTAAAGGAGAGGTTATAAAAATCGAAACTTCGCAGCGCAGTTCAGTGGCATCGGCAAAAAAGGACATTGCAAATATGGTTGAAAGCGTCTTTGTTCTGGCAGGCGCAAAAGTGTCGCACGGCGACGGCTACCCAGGTTGGAAACCCAATCCGAACTCAGAAATTGCTCACAAAATTGCTCTCTCTTATAAAAAACTTTTTGGTAAAGAGGCAAAAATCAGGGCAATACACGCGGGTTTGGAATGTGGTTTGTTTTCGGAAAAATACCCGGAAATGGATATGGCGTCATTCGGTCCCACAATGCGCGGCGTACATTCGCCTGACGAACGGCTACATATTGGCGACACAAAAAAGTTTTGGCTGCTGTTGGTAGACGTGTTGGAAAATTTGTAGAAAGCAAATTATTGCTGTCCGCTAAACATTTTTAGAACAAAGAACAAAGACCGCTACGCTAAAAGAACAAAGACTTGTGCAAGATTTCTTAAAAATTCTGTCTTTATTCTTTTTAGAATATTACTATCCGCTAAACATTTTTTTGCTCAAAAAAATATTTAGCGGACAGTAATAAATTTGAAAATTTGAAAATACAAAAATACAATTTGAATATTTTGGAATTTTAATTTCAAATTTTCAAATTGAATTTTTGAAAACACTGTTTATTCCCTGTCATTGCGGGCTTTGACCCGCAATCTCATTTTTATAATATTGAGATTGCGGGTCAAAGCCCGCAGTACCTTTTTGGCAGGTTTTGGCACAAAAAAAGCGCGTTACCTGTGGAGTAACGCGCTAACTTCGCAATGAATTTGTATTTATTTTAATGCTTTTTATCACCCGCTTTTTTCCAAAAGTCGCGGTCGTCTTGTGCTTTACTTTTATATTCTACTTCCATAAATCACTATCTTTTATTTTCACGCCTTTGCTGTTACGACTTTTAACTAACTCTTCAACAAAAACTTTGTTATATGGGTAGTTTTTAATTTTTTCGTAATTTTTTGTTTGTTTTTTTTCTAAATCTAATTGAAAAAAACCAAGCGACAAAATAAAATTTATTGTGTTAATTGCTTGTTTATTACGAGCATCATAGTTTAATATTGCTGTTGCCATAATTTTAAATTTTTAATAATTTAATTAGGTTGCAAAGGTAACATAAAATTTTCAATTACACACAAACTTATAAAAATTTTATGCTAACTTTACGGTTTTAAACAATTTAGTTGCCTGCAACTCTGCCGATTTAAAGAAACAAAAGATTTAGCCCTCTACACTATGGTTAAAAATGTGCCATAAACTCACGAATATACTCGTGCTATGTTATGACACATTTCAAACTGTAAAATTATAATAAAAATTTTAAACCGCCAAATATTTATAATAAGAATTATTCTCAATTATTAAACTCAATACTCCACCACAATCATATCCCAATATTTCAACTGCGGCAGAGTAACTGTGGTATTGTTGCCGTTTTGGGAGAAGTTGAGGGTTTGGGGCGCGCCGCCGTTGAGGTCGGGCGAGGCAAACCAAACGCGGGAGGCTGTGCCTTCTGTTGTAAATGTAACTGTCGGATTTTCAATCAGTTGCGGCTCAACTTGCGTGCCTTTTGAGTCGCGCCACTGCATTGTGGAGGCATTGGTAAAGTTGATTAAATGAATAATGTCTTTGCCAGCCACTTTTTTGCCGACACAGGCAATATCGCCTTTTTCTGCATCAAAAAAGTCCTTTGTGCGTAGATTTTGGTCAGCAAACGAGAGCGTAACCGCCTGAAAATTTCCACCATCTCGCAGCAGATTTTGATAAGCAACAGAAAAATCGTAATAATTTATCAACGCCGCGCTCAAATCTTCGTGCATTTGCAGATTGTTTGCAGGAAAATATTCGTTTATCAAATAATGTTCGCCGAGTTCGAGGTGCGCTCCGCCCCACGCAAAAATCGCTGCATCGGCAAGCAAAACTCCCGCTTTATTTACCGCGCCAGCCGATTTTAGATTGTAATTCATATAAGCCGCCAAAACGATATTTTTTTCAGGATTGCGCGATTTCAACACGTTGTCGCGCATCGCGACAATAAGGTCTGCAAAGTTCATGTCGGGGTTGTCGCCGTCTCGTGAGCCCCAAATTTCTGCATAGAGAAAATCGACCGCCTCGTTGGCAATTTTTTCCTGCGCATAGCCGCCAACAGCGTTAAACAGCAGGTGTTTGTCGGGTTCTGCCGTTTTCATTGCACGAATAAACGAGCCGAAACTGTTGGGCATATTTATTTCGTTGCCCGAATAGTCGTACAAAGTGCTGCGCTCGCCGAGTTGGTCAATGTGGTAGCCGTCGAAATCGAACACAGCATACACATCTTTATTTCTGTTGATTAAATAATTTTGCCAATCAATATTATTCGGATTTGTAATCCAAATACTGCTGCGCCCACCGAGAACGTGCGCATCTTTTTGGCTGTGGTTGCGGTCTTTGTAGGCATACCACTCGTCGCTCACGCCGTCGGCAGCGGCATTGTTGGTTGCGCCGTAGCAAAGATTGTAGAACATCGTTTTCATATTCCGCGCTTTTGCCGCCGTAATATAATTTTTTACAGTCGAAAAATAATTTGGACGGTTGAAAATATCGAGCCACTCCTGCGCCGGATTTTCCACTGTGCCAGCCATTGGGCGATGATGGTCGTAGAGCCAGTCGTAGAACTGCAAACCGTTGATATGAAATCGGTTGAGTGTGGCGATATTGCGCTCAACAAACTGCGCCTGCATTCTGTCGTAAATCGAAAGAAAACCGTAGCGCGGAAATTTTGCCCAATCGCTTGACACGTCAATTCCGATAGTTTCGAGCGTGGTTTTTTCGCCGTTTTGTTCGATAAAAATTTCCACCATATAGCCCTGAAAATCGGTTGCGGGAGGTGTCCAAGTCCAAGTTTTGCCACTGAGAGTTTCCTCTGCAATCACTTGGTTGAGGTGCAAATAACGCACTTTTGCGTTTGCAGGCAGTTCTTTAAGCGAAAAAACCACCTGTTCATTCGGCGCGTAGAGCGGTTTGTCGCACGAAAGATTTGCCGAAATATACGACTCTCCGTAGGTAACAGGGTCGTTTTGTACGTTGTAATAATCTGAATTACAACTAAATAGCGTTGCCACTAAAATTATTAAAATATTCACTTTATTCATTTTTATTTAATTTTTAATTTTATTTAATTTTTTATTAATAATAGTTAAATAATCGGTTTGTTACCTTATAGTTTGTTTAAATTTTAGACAAATATTGTTTATGGGACTTCTAAAATTTAAGTTAAATTCAATTTGAAAATTTGAAAATTTGAAGATTTGAAAATGCAAAATACGAAATATAATTAACAATTAATAATTAACATTTTTTTAAAATTGAATTTTCAAATTTTCAAATTAAATTGAAAAAGAATCAAAAGAAAAACGGTAATTTTTAGAAGTCCCCTTTATACTCTGTCATTGCAGTTGCGGGTCGCAGCCCCAAACAGAGTGCTACATTTTTAGTCATAATAATTAATTTTACAAAAATTTAAACAGCCTTTTAATTTTTAGTAATTTTCACAATATTCTGCAACTGGTCGAGTTCTATGGTGTAAGTGCCTGCATCGTAAATCACCCATTTATTGTCGGGGTTGCTGCCGTTTGGCGAAAAAATCATTGGCTCGTCGCTGCCTGAGGGCGAAATGCCGCCCGCAGAGGCGAGGAAAAATGCGCCGTTCCAATCGGCTTGACGGTCGCAGGTAAATTTCATTTCGCCTGTTGTCAGGTGTCCTGTCCAAGTAAATTTGTTCGGGTCAGCGGTTGCCTGCATTTCAGTTGCCTGCTCAATATTCCAGCCGTTTGGCGTTGCCTCGCCCACAAGATAAATCATTGGAAAAGGTGCAAACGGCACAATATCAATTTTCATTGTACCGATATTGAGTTTGATTTTGTACGTTCCCGCCACGAGCGACCATTGGTTGTCCTGCGGATTTTCGGCGATACTCCATTTTACCACAGAAAGATTTGTGCCTGCACCCTGTCCATTAACAGCAGGACGGAAGAAAATTACCGCATCATCAAAGTCTTGCGCAGTGGCAATTTTAAACACGTCAGTAGCGTTTGACGAACTCAATTCTGCATTGTAATAAAAAATGTATGGGTCAAGCAAATCGGGGCGCATCTCTACAAAATTCCAATCTGTGAAACCGCCTACAAACCAGAGATTTGAAAATTCGGGTGCATCAAGCACTTCAATAGAGATTGTTAAAGCAATGATATTCAACGAGATACGATACATTCCCGAAGCGGCGATATTGAATTTGTCGTCTGGCTGACTGTCGTTTTCGCGGAGAAAAAGATTGTTTTCATTCGCACCCCTGTTGTACGAAGGCAAAAATTCGCCGAGCGCGGTAATAAATTTCAGTTCGCCCGCCAACAGCCGTCCTTGCCAAGTGAAACCGCCCGCAGTACCGTTTATCGCGTTCATTTTCAGCGCGTTGTCGGCATTCCAACCGTTTGGCGAAGCAGAGCCGAGCAGATAGAGATTTTTTGCAATCGGCTTGTAGGTTTTGATATTTACCAAAAGCGGTTCAGTGATTTGCGGTTCAATATTTTCTGCCAAAACAGTAGCAATAACGCGGGCTTGCAAATTGACCTCCGCACCTTTTTCCACCCCGAGTTCGTTGAGCAAAATGCTGTTCAATTCCTCGTTTGTGAAAGCGATTGAGGTAACGTTTTTGCCCAAATTGCAGGTTTTTGCATTTTCAAAATTGCTTGCGGCAATTTGAAATTGATACGAGATAGCCGCGCCTGTGCCGTAGTTTGTGCCTGTTGTCCAATTATAAGTCAGCGCATTGGCAGTGGGATTTAGAATGTCAAGCGCAATGCTGTCGCGGCTCGCGGCAATCGCAAGCGGAGTTTTGCCCTTGTTGAGTTCCATAAGATTTTCGGAACAGGAAGTCAATCCAATGAACAATGAAAAATGAACAATGAATAATGACGCAATGAATTTTAAGTTATTTTTAAGCATTTTATAATATTTTTTTAGCCTCCTAAATTCCCTTCTGGGTAACTTTTGCGGAAGTCGGGCTGCCTGAAATCCCCACGTGAGTAAGAATTTAGGGGGGCTTGTTAATTAATATCCTTCATTTTGTTTCAAATTCGGGTTTGTGTCAATATCTTTTTGCGGAATGGGAAAAAGCAAATGCTTGCGTGTGGCATTGGTTTTTCCGATAGAATGCAAAAAGTTTAGCGCGTAATCGCCGTTGTCCCAACGGATTAGGTCGAACCAGCGGTGTCCTTCAAAGGCGAGTTCCATGCGCCTCTCGCGGCGGATTTTTTCGCGCATTGCCTCCTGATTTAAACTTTGCAGAGCGGTTTTATTGGTCAAGCCCGCCCGTTTGCGTACTTCGTAGAGCGGCTCAACGGCATCTGCCGTTTGTCCGAGTTCGTTTAATGCTTCGGCTTTCATTAGCAGCACATCGGCGTAGCGCAAGACTACAAAATTTGCCGAATTGGTGTTGTAGTCGGGCGAAACCGAGAGCGGTACAAGAAATTTCCGCACATTGCAGCCCGTGAGCGACATTGTGGAAAGATATTTTTTACCGTCAAAATTTGGGCAACCCTCGTATAGAACAGTTTTGTCTTTGCGCAAATCGCCGCTTTCGTACTGGTCTATAAACTCCTGCGTTGGCTGATTCCAACCGTAGCCGCCGCCGACAAAATTCTGATTGCGCGGTCCCATAAAAGTAGAGTGCCACGCCGCCTGATTTTCATCATCAAAAAAATCGGCTTTGGTTTTGCCATAATACTGCACCTCAAAAAGCGATTCGACAGTGTTTTTGTTTTTGCTTTCGCCACCAAAACAGTCGCTGTAATCGGGGTTGAGCGTGTAGCCAAACGATTTTACCTGCTCGCACATTGCCACACATTCGGCATATTTGCCCAAAGTGAGATAAACCTTTGCCAACATTCCGCAGGCAGCACCTTTCGAGGCGCGACCTTTGTCGTTTGCGCCGTATTCTTCGCGCACAGGCAAAAGTTCGATTGCCGAGAGTAAATCGGGAATAATCACTTCGTTGTAAATCGCGTTTTTGTCGGTGCGGGCGGGGTACAAATTGTCGCCTGCACCAACAGGTTCTAAACTGAGCGGCACATCTCCGTAGAGTTGCACAAGCAGAAAATAGTAGTGCGCACGCAGAAATTTTGCCTCACCAAGACAGCGGTTTTTAATTTTTTGCGAAATAACCATTTTCGGTACATTTGCAATTACGGTGTTGCAATAAAGAATGCCTGGGTTTGGTCCTCGCCAAAAGTCGATAGTGGCAAAATTGTCGGCATCGGCAACAAAATTGGCGAGTTGCACTGTTTCAATACCATCTTCGCCGCCGCCCGCGCCCACTTGACTGTTGCCCGCAATAATGTCCAAAGTCCAGATACGCATATTGTACAACTTTGGGCGTTGCAGCGGTTGATAGCAGGCGTTTGTCAGCGCAATCGCGCTCGCCTCGTCAGAGATTGCCTCTGCGGCAGGGTCTTCGTATGGAAATTTATCCAAATAATTGTCGCAGGCAGAAATTGTCAGAACTGTGATTAACAGTATTAAAAGATTTCCAAAATTTATGGTTTTATTGTTTTTCATCTATTTTTTAATTTTTTAGCCCCATAAATTCTCTTCTGGGGGAGTTTACGGAAATCTGGTTACCAGAAGTTTCCCCGCAAGAGGGAATTTAGTGGGACTTGTTATTTTTTAAAATTTTAAATCAATTCCTATGCTAAAATTTCTTGTCATTGGATAATTGCCCGAATCTACGCCCTGCACTTCGGGGTCGAAACCCGAATAGCGCGTGAGAGT
Source organism: Prevotellaceae bacterium (assembly GCA_031270065.1). GTDB lineage: Bacteria > Bacteroidota > Bacteroidia > Bacteroidales > Paludibacteraceae > F0058. Next base: position 20,212 of record JAISYF010000187.1, read on the forward strand.
AAGCAAATTATGCGCAGAAATAAAAAATCTTGCGCTTTGAACGTATATTTTTTTCAACGATTTTTCAGGCAAAGTGTAGCCGAAAGTTACGTTTTTGAGCCGCACAAACGAGCCGTCTTCGAGAAAACGGTCGGAGGCGCGGTTGTTGTTATTCGGGTCAGCATACACAGCACGCGGAATTGAATTGCTTGTGCCTTCGCCGCGCCAACGGTCTAAAACCTTGATTGACTGATTGGTAACGGTACTCATACCTTCCAATGCCACGCGATTGCCGTTGTAAATCTGATTGTCGGCAACGCCCTGAAAGAAAATTTGCAAATCGAAACCGCAGAAATTCAGCGTATTATTCATGGAAAAAATCCAAGATGGCGTAGGATTGCCCAAAAAAGTACGGTCTTGGTCATTGATAACGCCGTTGTTGTCGAGGTCTTTGAAACGAATATCGCCGGGAGCGGTGCCGCCTTCAATCTGAACGGCGTGGTTATCAACCTCTTTCTGTGTCTGAAAAATTCCGTCTGTAACATAGCCGTAGAACGCGCCGACAGGTTTGCCCACAGTGTTGGTCTGTACGCCGAAATATTGCGGTATGTCGCAGTCGAGCGCAATAACTTTATTGCGGTTATAAGACACATTGAAGTCGGTTGTCCATTCAAATTTTGCTTTTTTGATATTGTGCGAAGAAATGGTGAGTTCCACGCCCCTGTTTTGCACTTTTCCAACGTTGATTTGCGGCGTGTAACTGTCGGAATAACCTGTGGTAATCGGCACTGACATTCCTACCAACATATCGCTTGTGTTTTTTAAATAAGCGTCGAGAGTAACGTTTATTCTTTGTTTTATCAACGAAAAATCAACGCCAATGTTCCACTGTTTCACCGTTTCCCATTTAATGTCGGGGCTTGGCATAACGAGCGGATAGAGCGTTGCCGCAGGGGTTTCGCCAAAAACATACTGACCTGTTTTCAGGCGGGTAATGTAGGCGTAGGGGTCAAGCGGCGACTGATTGCCTGTTTCGCCATAACCAACACGCAGTTTTCCGTCAGAAAAGATATTGTTTTTTGGAAAAAACTTCTCTTCTGAAAAACGCCAAGCGGCTGAAAATGAGGGAAATGTACCCCAACGATTTTTTCGCGAAATTCTCGAAGTACCGTCTCTACGAACTGTGGCAGTGAGATAATAACGATTGTCGTAGTTGTAATTTATTCTGCCAAAAAACGACAGCAACGCCCATTCGCTGCGCCCGCCGCCGATAAGCGGATTCTGCAAACCATTGTTCAACTGATTATAATCGTCAGAGAGAAAATCCTCTTTGCTGCCGTTCATATAGCGGAAAATGTTGTTTTGCATGCTGTGTCCGAGCATTACGTTCAGATTGTGCTTGTCGGCATAAGTGTCGGAGTAGGTTAAAGTGTTGTCCCACAGGTAAGTAAGCGATTTGTTCCAACTTTCACCGCGATAGGAAAACGGCATTGGTATCGGTTTCCAATCATATTTTGGCGAAGAATTTACCGAGTTCCAATCTTTATAATCAATACCTGCTAATGATTTGAAAATCAATTTTTTAGCGATTAAAATTTCGGCAAAAATATTTCCGAGCAGATTGTAGCCGTTTGTTTCGTTTTTTTCGAGCGTGGCAGTGCCTATCGGGTTACGAATGTCGCCGTACCAGATTGCGCTTGTGCCGGGACCGCTCCATTCGTCATCTTCCTTAATCGGCTGCGTTGGCAAAGCCCGCATTGTGTTTAGAATATCGTAAGAGCCGTTGCGTTTGCGGTCGTTGCTCAGGGTAAGCGCGTTGCCGAATTTGAGCCACGATGTTGCTTTTGCCTCGTTGTTAAACTGAAATGTGTAACGGCGAAAATCGGTGTTTATCACAATGCCTTTTTGGTCGAAAACTCCCGCCGACACATAATATTTGTACTTGTCGCTACCTCCCGAATAGGACAGCAGGTAATTTTGCATCATTCCCGTGCGTGTGAGCGCATCGTACCAGTTTGTGTTTTCGTCCCAAAGCGTTGGGTCGGCAAAATCGGGGCGTTGCGGCTGTCCGCCGTTGAGCATCATTTCGTTGTGCAGCGAGGCAAACTGACGCGCGTTCATCATTTGCGGCGTGCCAATAGCCTGATTTGCAACCACATTTGCCGAAAAAGCAATTTGCGCTTTGCCCTCTTTGCCTTTTTTGGTAGAAATAATCACAACACCGTTTGCGCCGCGCGAGCCGTAAATGGCTGTGGCAGAGGCATCTTTTAGAATATCAATGCTTTCAATGTCATTTTGGTTAATTGCATTGAGGTTGAGGTCGGTTGGCACACCGTCTATCACTACCAGCGGCGAACAATCATTCACGCTACCCAAGCCGCGAATACGGATTGTGGAATTGCTTCCCGGCGCACCCGAATTGGTAATCATTACGCCGCTTGCCCTGCCCTGTAACGCCTCGCCGATACTTGCCACAGGCTTGTCTTTTATTGCGCTGCTGCCCACAGACGAGGTTGCGCCGGTGAGGTCTTTTTTGCGGATAGTGCCGTATCCTACCGCCACTACTTCGTTTAGCATTTGAGCATCTTCTTGCAGCACAACATCTATTGAAGTTCTGCCGCCGAGCGCAACAGTCTGGCTCAAATAGCCCATAAAACTAACTGTAAGCGAGGCATTTTGCGAACTCACAGCAAGCGAAAAAGTGCCGTCAATATCGGTAACAGTGCCGTTGGAAGTGCCAACTTCAATCACTGTGCCGCCGACAATCGCCTCGCCTTTGTTGTCCGTTACTTTGCCGCTAATAGAAATTTGCGCCGAAAGAAATGCTGGAATTGCTGTTAATAATAATGTAAAAAAAATGTTTTTCATTAAAAAATTAGATTTGTTAGTGTATATTAAAATGTTTGTTTGGGCGATTTTTATTTTCTACCAAACTGACAATCCTAACGGATTGAATGTTGTTGTGCAGGTTAAAACAAACGCGATATTTCCCGTAGGGAAAGTAGTTTGGTAGAAAATCAGTTCCTCTCTAAATCTCAATCCGCAGGATTGAAACTCTTATTTTATCGTTCTAAAAATCGCTTTTTCGTTAATAATTTTACCGTTTTGATATGTTTTTTTAACAATATAAACAGTGTTTTTTTCTGGAACGGAGATTTTTATGCCTTGAATAGTAAAATAATCGATTTTTAGCAGCGCACCGTTGTCGATTACATTTTCTTTTTCTAACGTTGATTTGTCTGTTGTCAAAATTGTTTGAGCGAGCAAATCAACTGTTACAACGTAAATTCCGCTCTCGGCAACCGACCATTTGCGGTCGTCAGTGGCGTCTTCGCTGATTTTTGCGTCATCGTTTTCGTCTCGGTAGTAGAATTTTTGTCCATATCCAACATGTGGATTTGTGGCAATTTTAAAACCGCCTTCACTCGAAAGCACTACTTCGGCAGAAAACTCAAAGTAGTTTTCTGGGTTTTGAACCAAAGGAATTGCATTTGGCAGTTCCCAAACCGCCTCTGTGGCATCGCCAATCAAATAGAGCGCGCCGTAGATAATGTGGTTGTCCTGATACGCAATTTTTGTTGCGGTAATTGTCAAATTTTCGAGGTCGCAAACAATGGTGTAGTTGCCCTCCTCTGCAAGTTTGAATTTTGTATCTGCGCCGTTCAAACGCAATGTACCTGTTCCATCGAGAATTTCATCGCCTGCATTGCGGTACTCGTCATATCCCCAATCGCTTGCAGTGAGAAATTTGAATTCGGCATTAGCAGCGAACCAGCCCGTACAGGTAAAAGTGTTTCCGTCTGCGGAAAGCATTACAACTGAATTTTGCTCAATACTCCAACCGCCGATAGCATCGCCGATAATAAGAAGTTTTTCAGCGGCATTTGCAGAAAAACTGCACATTGTTGCCGCAACAATTAAAGAAAGTACTTGTCTTTTCATAATAAAATTAGATTAAAAGTTATTTTGCAAATTATTTTGCACTACAAAAGTACAAGGTTTAATAATACAAAATTCATTATCTAAAAAAAATATAATGAAATTTACAATAAAAAATCAGTTAAAATATTGACAGACAATAAATTAACTGTTTTTGGTATATGCTAAAAATATAATGAAAATGGTATTTAAAATTGATTTTTTTACATATTTTCAATAAAAATGAATAAAATTTTTTATTAATTTAAGAGATAAATAAATCGTTCATTGTAATTTCCGACTGTATATTGCCCCAATATTCGTTGCGTTCTACTCCGTATGTTGTCAGCATTGTAAGGTGGACTGCCTTTTTTGTACCTGTTTCTTCGATAAATGCGCCTCGTTTATTGCGTAAAACCTCGTCATATTTTTTTGTTATTACAAATTTTTTGTCAGAAAATTTTATTTCAAAAATATTGATAATGTTGTCGTTGCGGTCAATAAGCAAATCTATTTGAGCACCATTTGTACAGGCATTATTCGCACTGCATCTACTGCGCCAACCAGCAATATACGACACCACACCGCCAATACTTAATGCTTTCTTTATCTGAGTAATGTGCGCTTGACAGACCAATTCAAACGAATAGCCAGACCACGCTCGATACTCGGCATTATTGGTCAAACTACTCCAATAATTGGTGTCAAAACCTTTTTGATTTTTTACAAAATTAAGATAAAACAACGAAAAAAAATCAACAAGTTGATACAAATTATTTCTTTTTGATGTAACAAAATTTCGATTTATAGCAATAAATCCACAAAGTTCAAGTTCGTCCAAAATACGTGTAAGAGAGCCGCCATCTGCAATTTTACTCTGTTTTATAATATCTTCCCGCGTAATTCCTTTACGTTTTTTTGACAAAACTTCAATAATTTTCATATATTTTTCAGGTTTTTTAAAAAGCGAATAATATACCTCTTTAAACTCATTTCTTAAAGCACCGTCGTGGCTAAATAGCAGTTTATCAACATTTTGTACTAATCCGAGAGATTTATCTAATTGTTCTAAATAATAAGGAATTCCACCAAAAATCATATAACATTCAACAATTTGATAACGTGACATTACGATTTTTTTTGATTTAAAAAATTGTTCTGTTTCGGCAAGCGTAAATGGCTGTAAATGAATTTGCCGCGTAACACGATTGTGCAATCCGCCTCTATTTTTCAGAATATTGTTTGTAATCCACGAAGTTGCCGAGCAACAAAAAACAAAAAAATTCTTGTCATTTGTAGATGCGTATGTATTCCAAAAATACTCAAATGCCGATAGAAAACCTGATTTTTGATTGTCTAACCATGGCAATTCATCAAAAAAAACGACTATTCGCCCATTAGTTTTCACATTTTCTAAATAATGTGTCAGTTGAACAAAAGCGTCTGTCCAATTTTCTACTTTCGGATATGGAACATTGCTGTATTTTTCCATAGCAACAGCAAAATTGTGCAGTTGCTCCTCTTTCGACGCATTTTCGGCACCAGATATATAAAATGAAAATTTGTTTTGGAAAAATGATTTTATTAAAAAAGTTTTTCCAACACGCCTCCTGCCATAAACAACAAGAAATTCTGCTTTATCCGATACCATAAAGTTGTCAAATTGCTTATATTCAGCACTTCTCCCAATAAATTCTCTCATAATAATTAATTATTTTTGGCGACAAAGGTACAAAAAAATATTGTTTCCGCCAAAAATTAAAAATATTTTTGGCGGAAACAGCATAAAAAAGTATCGTTTCCGCCAAAAATATTTTTAATTTTTGGCGGAAACAGCATAATAAAGCATTGTTTCCGCCAAAAATATTTTATTATCTTTGTCCAATTTCCATTACTTTTTGTTCAAATTGTTCGGGTTTGCCGAGTGCTTTGTTGCGGATACGGCTACGGTAGTTGAAAATAGTGGCGAGCGAATAGTGCAAAAACTGTGCAATTTTACGGCTGTCGGTTATTCCAAGACGAATAAGTGCAAAAATCCGTAATTCAACGCTCATTTCTTCCTCTTTTTTAGGCAAAAATGGCTCGGAAAGCAACTCATTAAATTCCATTATAAAATTTGGAAAAATAGAAAGAAAAGTATTGTCAAAATTTTTGTAAAATTCACTTAATTTATCTTCCAAAAACTGTTTCGACTTCAATGTTTTTAGCAGTTTTTCCTGATTTCCGTTTTGCGCAATTTTTAGCACAGTAGAACGAAATTTGTCCATACAGTCGATATATTCGGTGCAAAAATCCATATATTGCCCCAAATATTTTTCTTTAATTCTGTTGGCTTCGGAGAGTTGTCGGTTGGCAATTTTGAGTGCGCGCCGCGCCGCCTGCACTTTTTTTATCTGCCTGTAAATATAGATAATACCTATGACAAGCGACACAATTGCCGCAATAAGCAACAGCAAAAACGCAGTCATTGTGTGCTGCTGTTTTTTCTCTTTTTGCTGATAAGCATTATTTACAATCTGAAAAATTTGCGACATTTCTATCGTTCTCAACCGCGATTTGCTTTCCGAAGCATCTTCCATTGAGCAATTTAGATACCGATAGGCGCGGTCAATGTCGCCTTTTTGCATCATCAACACAGCCAAGCGCGGCAACGACGCATATTCGCGAATGCCCGACTTTAAATCGGCAATTGACGAGAGCGCGTAATAATAAACCGCTTCGTCGATATTGCCTATTTGCTGGTAGATATGCGCAATAGAATAGGCAAACATTCCAAGTTCGTGGCTTTCTGGAGGCAGCGTATCCAAATACGACTGCAAAATTTTGAGCGCGGGTTCATACTCTTTATTGTCAATCATATTGTCGGATTCTATCAATAAATAAACGGCTTCGGCTTTGTTTTGCACATTCAAAAGCGAGTCGCGGTAACGATTGGCAATTTCAGTATAAAATTTTTTTTCGTTTGGAGTGGCGGCATAACTTTCCATACTCCTATAAATTGTGTTGTACAAATGATAATAATATGGAAATAAATAATCGGGAAGTTGCTTTGTATTTATAACATTCAACGAATCCAACGCCTCTTTGTACATCGCTACAAGCATCAGAATATCGGCGTAATTCATAGTTGCATCTACCTGAAAATAAGGGTTTTGCAGTTTGTTGGCATACTCTCGTTTTTTTTCTGCATAAAAAAGGCACGAGTCGTTGTTCAACTGCTTGTAGCCGTCAAAAAGTTTTCCATAGAGAAAATAACGTTCCTGGTCGTTTTTTTTCGCCGCCACCTGCTCTTTTATTTTCTGCAAATCAACCTCTTTTTGTGCAAAAAATTGCTGTTTCTGCGCAATAGTTTTGTCCAATTCCTGCAACAATGAGTTATTCCTATTTTTTGCTGCTGCAAAAACAGAAATCAACACGCATATTAATATCGCAATAAAATTTTTCACTCACAAAAACTATTTTTTATTAAATTTATTCATTGCCCTTTCCAACCCTTCAAGCATAAAAGATTTTATGATTTCTGCGGCGGCTTCAAACCTTTCGGGCAAAAGTTTTTGTTCTTCGTCTGTAAAACGGCTCAAAACATAATCAATCTGCCGCCCTTGATTGAAATCGTTGCCAATGCCGAATTTCAACCGCGCATAGTTTTGAGTTTCAATCATTTGCTGAATACTTTTTAAGCCGTTATGACCTGCATCGCTGCCTTTTCCGCGCAGGCGCAACGAACCAAACGGCAATGCAATATCATCAACAATCACAAGAAGTTGCTCAATGGGAATGTTCTCTTTTTGCAGCCAATAACGCACCGCTTTTCCGCTGTCGTTCATATAGGTCGAGGGCTTTAAAAGCGTGAGAGTATGCCCTTTTAATTGACATTCCGCGATTGCACCGTAACGTTTATTTTCGTCGAAAACAACATTGGACACCCTGCAAAAAGTGTCCAATGTGTCAAAACCTGTGTTGTGTCTCGTATGGGCGTATTCGTTGCCGATATTGCCCAGTCCGACAATTAAGAATTTCATAATTTTTTTAATTTGAAAATTTGAAAATTCTGCCTTATGCAATAATTATCAAATTATTTTTTTTTCAAAAATTATTTTTTCTCAGCCTCAGCAGCAGCGCGCGAGCCGCGAGTAGCAACCACTGCGCAAACCACATTATCAGGCGCATTTACGAGTTCGATATTGTCGAAAGACAACTCTTTTACCTGAATTGTTTTGCCAAGTTCAAGATTTTCTACATTAACACGCAGCACATTAGGAATGTTGGCAGCCAAACCTTTAACGCGCAATTTTCTTGCAACAAGGTTTAATTTACCGCCTGCTTTTACGCCCGCAGCGTGTCCGTCAAGTGCCACAGGCACTTCGATTACGATTGGTTTCTCATCGAATACTTCCAAGAAATCCAAGTGTAGAATCTGGTCAGAAACAGGGTGAAACTGCAAATCTTTGAGGATTGCTTGCTGTTCTTTGCCTCCGAGAGAGAGTTCTACAATGAAAATTTCTGGGGTGTAAATCAACTTGCGCACTGCGTCAAACGACACTGTGAAGTTGGTTACAATCAAGCCTTTGCCTTGACTTTCTACAAGGTTTTCGCCTTTTGCGAGTTTGCCTTTATAGGGCAATTCTACCGCGCTGCCGCCGTAAAGAACGGCAGGAATTAAGCCCTCTTTGCGATAGGCTTTTACAGATTTTTTGCCGAGTTCGGTACGCGGCGCACCTTCTAACTTAAATGTTTTCATTTGTTAAAATAAATTTGTGTTACTCAAAATTAATTAATTTTTTTACTAATTTCCCATACACTTCTGCTTTGAGAAAAAAAGCGTGCAAAGGTACAAAAAAAAATTGAATTATGAATTATGAATTTTAATTTTTCTTTTTGAAAACCATAAAAAAACTATGGACTGTTTCACAACTCCCCATAGCCAACTTTAGTTATATATTATATGAATGAATATGTATACTAATATAAATTTTTTAAATATTTCATTTGAAAAAAATAAAAATATTTTTTTCAAACCACTGCACTCCGTTTTACTTCGCAATAAAAGTAATTTTTTTCATAATAAAATATTTTTTTTTGTCTGAATTTTGAAAAAAGAAATTCAAGACGGTTTATAAATTAGAGTTGTTAATCAATATTTTTTTGTTTTTTGGGCTGCCACTAAAGCCTTATACGTATGATTTTAACCTGCGGTAGAATGTATTGTTGAAAATTGTTTATTGGGCTAATAGCCCAATAAAACAAAGAGTACTCTTTGTTTTACAAAAAAAATTTTTTTTACAACATGTACTCTGCTGTTTCCATATCATAATAGGATTAAAAATATCACTTTTCATATTTTTCCATTTTTATTAAAAAATTCGGCTGCAAAATTACAATAAATTTTTATAAAATTATTATGTTTTTATAAAAAAATTCTATCTATCTATATAATTATCTATCTATCAGTATTTTAACTTAAAATATTTAACTTCTATTGACACTTGATTGGCAATAATTGCAGACAGACAATCTGCTCATAACGGCACATATTATAAGTCAAATTTATCAAGCCAACAACTCATCTAATACGCTCAAAACCAATATTTTAACTGTTGTTTTATAGAGTATCTGTGCCATAATTTTTAATGTTTTTTTTTATTAAATTTTTACCTCGCAAAGATACACATAATTATATTGAATAAAAAAAATATTAACACACTTTTTTAGTAACAATTAATATATTTTTTATTAATAAATTCATTTCATCTATAAAAGATTTGAAAATTTGAGGATTTGAAAATTTGAAAATGCAATTTTCAAATCCTCAAATTTTCAAATTGCATTTTGCATTTTCAAATCTACAAATTATCAAATCTTCAAATTTATTGATAGCAGCCCTTCGGACGAAGCGAAGTCCGAAGGGCTGCTGCTATCAACAACGTTGTGAAACTTAACATCTACACAAAAATCAATATCAACAACTGCGCCGCTAAAATTCTCAAAAACATTGTCAGCGGATAGACCGTTGAGTAGGCTACGGCAGGTGTGTCGTTGCTTGCGATTGTGTTGGCGTAGGCAAGGGCGGGCGGATTGGTGCTGCTGCCCGCAAGCATACCCATTATGACAAAGTAGTTCATTTTCAACGCTTTACGTGCAAAAATTCCCACGCTCAACAGCGGCACAACGGTAATTAGAAACCCGCAAAGCAGCCACAGCAAGCCGTTGCCCGAAATTACGCTTTCCACAAATTTGTCGCCTGCGCCGATACCCACGCTCGTGAGGAAAAGACAAATGCCAATTTCGCGCAGCATTAAATTTGCGCTCCGCGTGGTGTAGGTTATCAGTTTCATTTTGTAGCCGAAACGTCCAATAAATATTGCGATTATCAGAGGTCCGCCCGCCAAACCGAGTTTTACAGGCATCGGCATATTAGGAAGTGTAAATGGAATGCTGCCGAGCAAAATTCCCGCGAAAATTCCTATAAAAATCGTTACTATATGCGGCTCGCTGAGGCGTTTCAGGGTGTTGCCGAGCAGTTTTTCAACCTTTTTGATTGCAGGCTCTTCGCCTACTACCATTACTCTGTCGCCTACTTGCAACACAAGGTTGGGCGTTGCCAAAAGGTCGATGCCTGAACGATGCACCCGCGTAATATTCACTCCGAAAATTGAGCGCAGACGTAGCGAGCCAAGCGTTCTGCCGTTGATGTTGTCTTGCGTAATCACAATTCGGCGCGAAACAAAATGCCCTTCGGAGTTTTTCCAATCCTCCTCAATGGTTTTGCCCACAAAAACGGTTATAGCCTCCTGCTCGGCTGGCGCGGACACAATGCGTAAAATGTCGTTCAGCAAAAGCGGAGTGTCAGAAAGCGGAATAAAATATTCGCCGCCGCGTTTCATTCGCGAAACAACAAATTTTCTGCCTACGAGTTGCTTCACATCGTCAAGTTGGCGGTTGGCTAAGGCGGGGTTTGTGAGGCACACAGTGTAATGTTCGGGCTGCTCTGCTGCTGCGGTGTTGGCGGTTTCGAGTTGGCGGTTTTCGTTGTCAAAATTTACCCAAAAAATATATCTTATCAGCAAAATCGCCAAAATTGCGCCAATTACGCCGAGCGGGTATGCAACCGCGTATCCGAGCGCAATCGGCTCTGTTTCTGATATTTGCCCTGCATCTGAGAGTTGGCGTAACGCCTCTTGCGCTGCGCCAAGAGCTGGCGTGTTGGTAACCGCGCCCGAAAGAATGCCCGTCATCATTGCCATCGAAATTTTGCCTGCAAAAATAAAATGCAGCGCAACGGCAACTCCTACGCCTAAAAACACTACGGCGACAGCGAGCATATTCATCTGTATTCCGCCTTTTTTAAATGACGAAAAAAATGACGGTCCCACTTGCAAACCGATAGAAAAAACGAACAAAATCAAGCCGAACTCTTTGATAAAATGCAGAATTTCCTCATCGATTTTCAAGCCGAAATGCCCGACAATAATGCCCACAAAAAGCACCCAGGTAACGCCGAGCGAAACACCGCGAATTTTGATTTTACCCAACATCACGCCTGCCGAAATTACCAATGCATACAACAAAATCGTATGCGCAATGCTGTGGTCTGTAAAAAGAGAAATAAACCAATCCATATTTTTTTTTTACCTTAAAATTTTTATTGAAAACAAATAAATCTTTTACGTTGCAAAAGTACAATTTTTTTTGTTAATAGAAAAATATTAACTTTGCAAACTTTTTCATAATTCATAATTAGTAGCGATGCACTAAATTTTTATTTTTGTTTGTAAATAATTGATTATAAATAAGTTATAAGCGTTCTTTGATTTTTGGACTTGAATTTTAATCTGTAATTTTGCGGTTTTTATAACT
>JAISYF010000221.1 GCA_031270065.1 Prevotellaceae bacterium
TGGAAACTCCTATTTTCGGAAATAAACACAGAATGACAATAGAGTTGCCCGAATTATATCCAAGCGCGGAAGGGCTGCCGATATTCAAGTTTATCACAGATGTTTGGCACCCTAATATCAAGTTTTTTGGTGATGGTAGAGTTTCTCTGACAGTCTCCGATTGTCTGATTACCACATCTTTAACTACTTACGTTGACCGCATTATTGATTATCTAACTTATGATGAATATTATGCCGAAGACCGTTATCCGTGGCCAGAAGATATTATTGTCGCCAACTGGATACGCACGCAGGCAGAACCTAACAACTGGTTAAACTTCACTCAAGAGTAAGCGAAAATGAAAAAATGTTTGCAGATTTTCGGATTTTATTCGCTTTTATGCCTCTATTGCAGTTACAATATGGCTGCACAGGAATACACTATAGAAACTAAAACCGACAGCATAGTAACTTTCGATATGCAATTGCAGGAAGAGAATGGCTACCATTTAGTAAATTTGCCGGTTACTTTTCTACTGACCAACAAAAATATTCTGATTATGTTGCTCGGAAACGATGAGCCTTTAGCCAGCAGGAAGAGCGTTTGGCTCTTCGAGTCAACTCAAAAGGTGAAAAAGTTGTTGAGTCTCAATAAAAATGTGAAAGTAACAAAAAATTTCAAAAAATCGACAGAAGATGTAGAGCCGTTTTTTAAAAACTCAGATGGCGAACTTCAGATAGCATTATACAAAAAATCGGAACCGGTTTTCGATAATGGCTATGAAATTATTCAAAGAAAAATTAAACCGCTATTTTTTGAAATTTTGAACAACGCTGATGAGGTAGAATTTTATTTGAATTTCTATGTAGCCAATACCGATACCGATATCGATACCGATACCGATACCGATACCAAAAACCCCTATTTGCAAACATTAACGGCAAAAGCAAAAGCCGTAACGATAAAATTAAAAATTGAAAATTAAAAAATAATAGTAATTTAAAATCAAAGAAAAAATGAAAAGAGTATTTATTGGCGTAATAGCACTAATGGCATTCGGATTCAACTGTTTTGCGCAAAATGTAAATGTAATAAAAAAAGAATTAACGTTAAACGAAGAAACAAAGATAAAGCATACTTTAAATCTGAAACCTCCAACAAAGGATGTGCAAATTACCATTTCGCTAAAATGGGAAAAACCAAACAAGAAAGATATTGTGCATATCACTTTTATTAAAAATGAATATGAAAATAAGTATATTTGCTTGTTTCCTGAAAAATTAACGTTTAAAGTCGTAAAAAAAACGCTATCTATCAAGTTTGATAAAAATTTCAGAAAACAGATGAAAAATGACGGAGAAGGAAAGAGTGTGCAAAAATATTCGGATGACTGTGCAGCTAAAAAAACTATAATTGCAAATTTAAAAACGGAAGATATAGCCTTAAGTTATTCTAATTGTAATGCTGATAATAAAAAACTTAATTTTGAATTGACAGCCTATCTTGCGATAAAATCCAAGAAAAAGAAAAAAATACTGTATAAAACAGTCATTCCTTTTAACCTCACATTAGTTGACCAAAGTAAAGAGTTGAAAGATAATGAAAATAAAGAGTTAAAAGAGGATAAATGTAAAGAGTCAAAAAATAGTATTAATGATTTAGTTGAACAGATTCAAAATATTAAGGAAGAAAAGAATGCTATTGATGAAAAAATAAAAGAGTTGCGCAATTTAAGCTGTAAAGATTTGCAGACATGCTCCCTAACTGCCAACAAAAAAGAAGAGAGAAAAGCTCAATATCCCGATTGCTCAGAACACACGGCAAAAGTGAAAGATTTAAATACCGAAATTAAAAAGTATAACAATTCTATTGAGCAATATAACAGTAAAAGAAATGCTTTAATAAGCGAATGCAACAAGTGTTCCTGTAATTGCAAAGTGCTGGAGAACCTTTTGGGTAAAGAAGTGGGGCCATTGCTCTGGAAACTGCAGAGCAATCAAATAGATAAAAATACAGCTCGCAATGAGTTTAAGCGTATCAAAAAATCTTTGGGATGTTATGATGATTGTAAAAAATGTAAATACTATCAGAAATTCAAAGATGACTGCGACAGAATTGAAAAATTATTAAAATAATAGGATATGAAAAAGAACAAAAAAATATTAATACTGCTTTTGCATTTTGCTGTTGTTCCGTTGTTTGCACAAGAAATCGTTACTGTTACTTTGCCTGTGGATGATGTGCCTCAAAAAACGGCGGAGGAAATAAAAGAAGAAAAAGACAAAGAACGTCAGGATTCTATTCTGAAAATCAATGATGAATACAAAAAAATTCTCGAATCGAAAATTTCGGAAATTCAAAGAATACATGCTTCGGTTAAACAAATTGATACGACTAAACCTATAGCTGAAATAGAAGAAGAATTAGAGAGTTATAATGCGGAACTTGAAGCGCAAAAAAAGATTGTAGAAAAGCAATTAAATAATTGGATTTTAAACGTAGAAAATGAAGAATATGAAAAATTTGTATTCGAGTGCAGTAATGCCCAAATTATAATTAAAAAAGTGCAAAAGTGGATAGAAGAAAAAAAAGCAAAACAGCCGAAAGAAACTAATTGGCTTGCCATTGCGGGCATTGGAGCAGGTATTTTGGTAATGGGCGGCATCCCAATATTCATGCAACTTATGTCGAGAAGAGCGATAAAAAAACAACAAAAAATGCAGCAAAAGCAACAAGATGAAATGTTGCGCCTGCAAA
>JAISYF010000029.1 GCA_031270065.1 Prevotellaceae bacterium
TGTCGAAAGTAGAAAATGATATAAAGCAGGAATTTATTGATTTGCGAGAAGGGAAAAGCAGGGAAATATATTTTCATACTCCTAACTTGTTTGAAAAATATGTGGATTTTATAAAATCACACCAATTATTTGTAGAAGAAATCCCCGTTCAAACAGAAGATAAACCGATCGTAAAAATCGTAAAGAAAACAACGCCGTTGCTCGAAGAGAGAGGTATCACTCGAAAAGATGTAATGCAAGATGCGCAAAAAAGAAAAAACGATGAATTTTATACTCGCTATGAAGATGTAGAAAAGGAAATTTTAATGTACGACAAAGAAATTTGGAAAAATAAAGTTGTATTTTGTAATTGTGATGATGCGATTGATGAAAAAAATGGAATAACGAATGAGAAAAAAACTTCTGCGTTTGCTTTATTTTTCATAAATAAATTCAAAGAATTAGGATTAAAAAAACTGATTTGCACTCACTATGCAGGTCAGGTAGATTTATTCAATGCTGGAAGTAAAGGATTGGTTTATTTAATCACTTACGAAATGGGAAAAGATGGAATAATTAAAATAGAAAAACAGTCACCCAAAGGTTATACAGGCAGTTTTGATGACCCGCTTTCATTGAAAATATTGAGAGAGGAGGCAGATATTGTTTGCACAAATCCGCCGTTTTCGCGGGCGGCAGATTATTGGAAAATCACTATTGAAAGCGGGAAGAAGTTTTTGATTATTTCTAATATTACAAATGTGAAAAATGATGCATATATTCCATATTTTATGGAATATAAAGTCTGGGCAGGATATAATGAAGTAGATTGGTATCTAAATCCCAAAAAAGAACTGACAAGAGCAGCGGGCTTTTGGTTTACTAATATTCCCATAAAAAACAGACCGCATTATAAACAATTAAAAATAATATCATTGAAAGAAATATCTGAAAAGTATAAAAAATATGACGATGCAAAAATATTATTAGTAGATAATAATTATATTCCAAAGGGATATAACAAACCGTTTGCCGTATCCGTGCGACCAATATTAAATGGCTTGTTGGAAAAAGGGTTCAAAATTGTGCAGAAAAAACAATATAGACCCCATATAAATGGTAAAGAAATTTTTGCAAGGGTATTGGTGCAAAAAATATAAAGTTAAAAATAGTTAAAACAATCCATTTTGTCTTGTGTATAAGACAAAAATTATTCTCGTAAAACAGAAAAACAATTAAACGTGACGAAAAAAACAGTAGAAGTTCTACCAATTTAGAAATATCTAATAGAAAATAAATAAAAATAGAAAATTTACCATAAATGAATAAATACCTGCTTTTAAGCATTATAATTATAGCATTTTACTCGTGTATGAGTACGAGGGAAATCAATTATTTTCAGAAACCTGCGGAAGATATTCCTAACTATGCCGATACAGTTGGTTATCAGGAATATAAGTTGCAGCGGGGTGATTATTTATCAATAAGGCTCTACTCAGTGCGCCCCGAAGATGTAGAACTCTACAACGACCGTAACCAAAATAATACGGGCGACAATGCAAGCGACAACTCGTATGCGCGGCTATACCTGTATCTTGTGGAGGAAGACGGAAATATTGATTACCCCTATCTTGGCAAAATTGAGGTGTTGGGTAAATCCACCCGCGAATTGAAATATGATTTGGAGGACAAATTTAAGGAAGTGGCAAAATATTGCTCGGTTGATGTGCGATTGGCAAACAAAACCATATCTATCATTGGCGAAAGCGGCTCAAAAAGGATTAACCTGCCAACAGAAAAAATCACGATTTTTCAGGTGTTGGCAATGTCGGGCGACTTGACAGAATATTCCGACAGAACAAAAATTAAAATTGTACGCCAAACCGAAAACGGAACTGTGGTAAAAGATTTTGACGTGCGCACAAAAACCATTATCAACTCTGAATTCTATTACTTGCAGCCGAATGATGTAGTGTATGTACAACATAATTTTGCAAAATATTTTGGAGTAAATAAATTTACTTCCGTTATGTCGGCGACTTTCGCAACGGTTTCTTTTGGAATGATGCTTTATTCCGTTAGCGACAGAGTTAAAAAAGGTATTGACAGCGGAAAAAATAAACCGATTGATTAGATAAAATAAAGAACAAAGACTGAAATTTTAAATTTGTAAATAAAAATAAAAATATAAATATGTCAGAGCAAAATTTTCAAAACACGCTTTACACAAACGATAATCTGTTTATTCTCAACGGTTTAAATAGTAATCTTGTGGATTTGATTTACCTTGACCCGCCATTTAATTCCAAGCGATTGTACTCAACTCCTATCGGTAAAAAACAGGCAAAAGCAAGTTTTAAAGACATGTGGAATTGGCAAGATGTTAATGAGGCGTACCTTGAAACTTTGTCGGAAAAATACCCTGCATTGACAAATTATATTGCCACGATTGGTGCTGTGAATGGCAAAAATATGATGGCCTACATCACTTATATGACACAAAGAATTATTGAGATGTACCGAATTTTAAAAGATGCCGGCAGTTTCTATTTGCATTGTGATACGGTTGCAAGTCATTATTTGAAATTTGTATTAGACGAAATTTTTGGAAAAAATAATTTTAGAAATGAAATTATTTGGAAACGTGGCACAATGAAAGGAGCAAAAGCAGTAGGTAAACAATACGGCAGAAATCACGATGTAATTTTGTATTATTCAAAAAGCAAAAATTACACATACAATCGACAACACATTGAGTACTCCGAAGATTATGTAAGGCAACGCTACAAAAATCCGGACAACGACCTCAAAGGACTATGGACAGATAATCCTATCGGCACTCGTTCACCGGAAAGTATAGAAAAACTAAGAGCCGAAGGGAGAATTTTTAAAACAGCAGGGAATACGGAACGAATTAAATTTTATCTTTCAGAAATGAAAGGAATTGCAATGGACGATGTTTGGCTCGATATTGACCCCGTAAATACAATGGCGAAAGACAACAAATACCCTACACAAAAACCGTTGCCGTTATTGTACCGCATAATAAAAACTTCGTCAAATGAAGGTGATATTGTGCTTGACCCTTTTTGTGGTTGTGCCACAACTTGCGTAGCAGCGCAACAATTGAACCGAAAATGGATTGGAATTGATATTGAGAAACAGGCAGTTAGTTTATTAAAAGATAGATTAAGCGATGATGCTGGAATGTTTTCTGATTTTGTAAATATTCTAACAATTCCACAACGCACTGATATACAAATAGTTGAGCCAACAAAATCGGTTAAAGAGCGTTTGTATAAACAACAAAATTGTCTGTGTAATGGTTGTAATACAGAATTTGGTATTTATAATTTAGAAATTGACCATATAATTCCACGCGCAAAAGGCGGTGGCGATTATTACGAAAATTATCAATTATTATGCGGTAATTGTAATAGAATGAAAGGCGACAGACCAATGGAATACTTGCGAATGAAAATCAAAGCAAGAGAAGAAATGCTTAATAAAAAATTCATTTTTGGAGAATAAAATTATGAAAAATACATTATTTGAATTAGACGGAAATACTAAAACATTAATGTCGGCTAAAAAATTGGCTGACAATGTGATTGAAACTTTAAAATCACAAAAAAATATAGTTGATGCTTTTTGGTACAACAACGCGAACAGTAACGGAGAATGGACAGGCATTGTAGTTGAAAAAGCAGACAGCGAATTGTATAATTTACTGTGGTTTTTCTCAACTTGCGATGGCGTTGAAGTTGATGATGTTCCTTTTGTTTCTGTTCGTAATTACGCAGGAACAGAGGAAAATAAAAAAAATGTTTATGAATTAGCAAAGATAACAAAACCAGAAAAAAAACATTGAAAAATGAAACTAAAAAAATATATATTATTAATTGCAATTTTAACAAGTTTTTCCTCTTGTTACACTCGTTATAACACGAATTTAATTCAGGAACGGAAAAATCTGCCGCAATACGAACAGGGCGTTTATGAAACCTATCGGTTGAGGGTAAATGACGAACTTGTTATGCGCGTGATGTCGGAAAACAAAGAAACGGCACGGCTTTTTGACGGTTTCAACGGTGGCAGCGCAGGAAACAACACCTCCGCGTTTCGCATCTACGGAGACGGCACAATAGATTTGCCATACGTTTCGCACATTCCTGTGCTGGGCAAAACGCTCAAAGAGGCTGAGCAAATTGTAACCGACTCTATTATCAGTTTCGCGCCGGATATTAAGGTGCGGCTTGCGCTCAAAACACAAACTTTCTGCATGATTGGCGAGGCGGGGCGTGGTTATTTTCCGATTTATAAAGAGAGAATGAACATCTATCAGGCACTTGCGCTGGCTGGCGGTATGCTGCAATCGGCAAAAATGAGCAAAGTGCAGATAGTCCGAACAACAGCCACAGGCACAGTTATTAAATCATTCGACATCAGAACGAAAAGCATAATAGACTCCGAATTTTACTACATCTACCCAAACGACATTATTTATTGCGACGTGTCGAAACGAAAATTTTGGGCGGTAGATTCTTATTTCGGTTTTACAGGATTAATTTCGGCGTCAATCACTTTTATGCTTTCGGTATGGAATTTGTTGGATAAATGATGGATTTAACCACAAAGCCACAAAAGTTACACAAAATTAGATTTGTATCCTTTTTTTAAAAAAAAAAAAATATACAAACAATTCTTTAATAATAAAAATAAAACACAAATAATCAAAAGTAAGAATAACAAAACTTTGTATAACTTTTGCGACTTTGTGGTAAAAAATATAATATTATGGAACAAACAAACATCTCTCAGTCCGCTGCTGTTTTCAACGAAGAGGAACAGTCGTCTTTTAATATTTTAGAATGGATATTTAAGTTTCTGAAATATTGGTATCTGTTTTTTATCAGTGCAACCATTGCGCTGGCGGTAGCGTATTACCAAAATCTTAGTTGGAGTCCGCATTATATATCAGAATCAAGGGTTTTGCTAATGGAAACGACCAATTCTATTTCCTTTATGCAGGGTTTTAGTTCGCAGCCAGGCGGAGTAAATTCGCAGAACAACATCAATCAACAGATGCTGTTGCAATCACACGACATGATAAGCAAAACCATTGACAGTATGCCCTCGCTGTTGATTGACTACACCGTTCAGCACCGTTTTATCACAAAATATCTCTACGGAATTTCGCCGATTGATATTGAGTTTATTGATAATTTAAAACCAGTCGCATATAGCTTTAACTATATTTTTACTCAAAAAAAAGACAGTTCTTTTACCATTGAAGTTTTGAGCGGAAAAAACGTTGTCGAAAAAGTATCGGGCAGATACGGTGAGTTTGTAGGTTGCAACGCATTTTTTGCGAAAATTACGCCCTCAAAATATCCTTATTCCGAACCTGTGCATTTCAAATTTCTCACAAAAGAGGCTTTGACTAACGAATTTGTGATGCGTTTGCAGGTGTCGCCGATGGAAAAAACCTCTTCTGTATTGCGCCTTAATCTTACAAGCGGAAATATCAAGCGCGACAAGGCTTTTCTTGACAGGCACGTTCAGACTTTCCTTGACGAAAATCTTGCAAAGAAAAACGCTGAGGCAATCCGCACGATAGATTTTATAAACGACCAACTTCTTTATTTGGCAGATAGTTTGAGCAGCGCAGAGGCGAATTTGCGGGCATATCGAGTGCAAAATAACATGTACGAATCGGGGCAATTCACCAGTAATTTGGCTAAAAAAATGGAATCAATCGAGGAGCAAGGCAAACTGTTGAAAAACCGTGATAATTATTTTACCTATTTAAGAGATTATTTAACAAAAAGTATTAACGAAGGCGGAATTATGTCGCCGACCACGCTTGGAATTAGCGATGGAAGCCTGCTGCGTTTGGTTACGGAATATAACGCTTTGCAAACAAAACGGACGGAAATTGGAGTGAAAAATCCCCATTACGCAAGCATTACCTCACAAATGGAGCAGATTAAGGGTTATCTTTTTGAGTTAATAAATTCGGTAAATTCTGTTTATGAAATCGATAGAAAAACCTACAAAAAAGAGGTTAATGAAATATCTGAAACTCTGCGCACCGCGCCCGACAAAGAGCGCAAACTGCTTGATTTAGAGCGCAAATTCAACATAAACGACTCCTATTATACTTTCCTTTTGCAAAAACGTTCTGAGGCGCAAATGCGAAAAGCGGCGAACTCACCCGACAATTCGATTTTGCAAAAAGCCCGCGTGTCGAACATCATAAATGGCGGAGATAAAAAAGAAAAAATTACGATGTACCTGATAATAGGACTCTTAATTCCCGTTGCATTTGTTTTGTTAAAAGAATTGTTGAATTTCAAAATTAGAACGGAAAAAGACGTTGAAAAACTGTCGCAAATCCCGCTTATCGGTTCAATCCGCCACACACGCCACAATATAGACGAAAAAATTATCGCTGCAAAATACCCAAACAGCATCTTTGTGGAAACTTTGCGCGTAATCCGCACCAAAATAGAATTGATTTTGGGCAGGCGCGAAAACTTTATAATACTGATTTCCTCAGCCGAGTCTGGCGATGGAAAAACCTACATTTCGGCAAACCTTGCAGGCACTTTCGCCTTGCAGAAAAAGCGTACTCTGCTTATTGACTTCGACCTCCGCCGCCCGTCTATGACGCAACAGCTCGAAAACAACAGCAAACTTGGTTTTGTCAATTACATCATCGGCGACATCATGCTCAACGAGGCTATTGTGCATTATAAAGAGTACGGCTTTGATTTTCTTTCAGCAGGAGTTACCCCGCCAAATCCCGGCGAGTTTGTGCGCTCTGGTAAAATCACCGAACTCTTTAATACTCTGCGCGGTATGTACGATTATATTATTATCGATACTTCGCCGCTCGGATTAGTTGCCGATGCCTACGCCATTATGCCGCTCTGCGACATAATCCTGATTGTGTGCCGCAGTATGAAAACTAACAAAGCTAATTTCAAAGACCTTGCAAAACGATTGTTTATTGACGGAATTAAAAATGTTTATACCGTTTTGAATGATTTTGATAAGGGAAAACTCGGCTATGCGAATAGCGGATACGGCAAATATGGTTATAGTTACACAAGCAGTTACTATCAACGCTCCGAAAATTATTACGTACAAGCCGATTTTGAAAAAGAGGAACTAACTCATTTTCAAAAACTTACAGAAAAAATTATGGAATTTGTAAGAAAAGTTTTTAGAAAATAAAATTAATAAAAAAAATCGCAAAAATATTTTGTTGATTAAAAAAAAAGTTGTACCTTTGTAGCCCAAAATTTATACTTTAATGCAAAATTTATTAAAATATAGCAAAAAACTACCCTTTAACACTTGTTTGGAAGTGTTAAAAAATGTTAATGGGGGGGGTAATTTGCTCATTATCAGATAGTTACATTAATTATTGTTATAACCTTTTGGAAAAGAGTTTTTCTTTTCCAAAAGGTTTTTTGTTGTACATATTTCTAATTTCAAATATTAATAAAAAAAAATTTACAAACAAATGAAAAAAGTATTTTTCAATGTCGCAATATTTGCGATGGTGGCAGCCTCCACAGGTTGCAAAACAAAACAGATGGCAACAAGTCAGCCGAAAGAGCCGACTGCCTCTGAACAGGTACAACAAATGCGCAGCGAAGCAGCATTAATCAAGGCGCAGCAGGAACTCGCCGATGCCAAAGCCGCCGCCGACCGCGCCGCAAAACAGCGCGAGGCAGATGCAGCAATCGCCGAACATAATGCCAAAGTGCAGGCAGAGCGTTTGGCGGCAGCAACCGAACAGCCCTGCCAACTCTATGACGATGCTGAATGGTTCACCGGTATAGGTGTGCGCCGCGTGAAACTCAACAGTTTGAACACAGCGGCAACAGCCCTTTTGCGCAGCACGCAGCAGCAACTCCGCCTCAAACTAAAAGGCGTGTACAAAGCCGTTGTACGCGACTATTTTGACCAGATGGATATGGACGAAGGCTCTTACGCCGTATCACATATCGAAAGCGCAGGCGATTATATTATCGACCAAAAGTGCAACGAAACCTACGAAGCATGTCGAAAAAACACCACGCCAGATGCAGAAGGCTATGTTACGCTCTATATGGGCATAAAAGTCAGTAAAAAAGCCGTTGTTGAGGAGATAATCAACGAAATTTCCAAAGACAAAAAAATGGAAGTGCGTTTTAAC
>JAISYF010000235.1 GCA_031270065.1 Prevotellaceae bacterium
TAATTAGAAAGTTAGTGGTTTTTGTCCCGAAGGGACAGTACCTTAATAACCGCAGGTAAGGCGGTAGCCGCAGCCTGCGGAAGCAAAATACCTCCCCAACATCAACTCCGTAGGAGTTGAACAGTGTGGCAATAAAGTTCAACTCCTACGGAGTTGATGTAATGGGGGCTTACTTACCCTGCACTGCACTTCGCTACGCTGCGTTTGTGCAGGGTTATGAAAGTAACGCCCTATCGGGCGAAAACTACAAATATTGATTATTAGCAAGTTGAGATACTTGCGAAAGTTCAATTAAATAATCATCAAATTGAATTTTCAAATCATCAAATTTTCAAATTTTCAAATTGTATTTTTGTATTTTCAAATCATCAAATTTTCAAATAAAATAAAATAAACAAAAATAACTTATGACAACTTCTCGAGAGGAAAAAATTGCAAGAATGTTGCAAAAAGAGTTGGGCGAATTTTTTTTGCTTTATGCACGACAAAAAAACGGCGTAATTATCTCCGTTACAGACGTTAGACTGTCGCCAGATTTGAGTTTGGCGCGGGTTTATCTCAGTATTTTTCCGCAAGACAAGGCGAAAGATATTTTTTCTGTGGTAAATATTGACACAAAAACAATCCGTTATGAACTCGGCAAACGTATCAGACATCAGTTGAGGATAGTCCCAGAACTGACTTTTATACTCGATACTTCGTTGGATTATCTTGAAAAAATTGACGAATTATTGAGGAATTGAAAATGCAAAAATACAATTTGAAAATTTGAATTCTTGAATTTTCAAATCATCAAATTTTCAAATCATCAAATTTTCAAATTAAATTCTCAAATCATCAAATTTTCAAATTATATTTTTGTATTTTTGCATTTTCAAATTTTCAAATTTTCAAATGAAATATTCAAATCTAATCTTCTTCATCGCATTCCGTTATCTTTTTTCTAAAAAAAAGCAGAATGTAATAAATCTTATCAGCATTATTTCGGTAATAGGTGTAGTGGTGTCGTCTGCTGCGCTGGTGTGTGTTTTGTCAGTTTTCAACGGTTTTGCAGATATGATTACGGATTCTTTTTCTGCTTTTGAGCCTGAAATTAAGATTACGGCAAAAGAGGGAAAAGTGTTTGACTGTTCCGAAATTTTACCTCAAATATCTGAAAATCAAAATGTTGCAAAAATTTCGCAGGTACTTGCCGACAACGCTTTGGTGGGTTATGCAGGTAATCAAACTCCTGTGATTTTGAAGGGTGTTGATAGAAATTACCAACAAATTTTTGAAGTTGACAGCCTTATGATAACAGGTGAGTGGCGGCTCTACGACTTTGATTTTGACGTGGCGGCAGTCGGCTACGGCTTGGCGGCAATGCTCGGATTGGGTGTGGATTATGTTACGCCTGTTGATATTTACGCGCCGCGCCGCGAAGGCAAAATCAACATCATTCGCCCCGATGCAGCCTTTAAACGCGGACAGTTTTTCGTTTGCGGCGAATTTTCGGTTATGCAGTCGCAATATGACGACAATATGCTTATGATGCCTATTGAATTTGTGCGCCAAATGTACGATTACGACACGTTAATAGTTTCCTCGCTTGAACTTAAACTGTTGAATATCAATAATTTATCAAGTACAGAAAAACAACTGCAAAAAATTGCAGGCGAAAATTTTTCAGTAGAAAACCGCGCCGAACAACAAAAAGATTATTACAAAATAATAAGAATTGAGCGTTTTTTGGTGTTTTTAATACTGATTTTCATACTTTTTATCGCAATTTGCAATATCATTTCCTCCTTATCAATGCTTTTAATAGAGAAAAAAGAGAATATCGAAATTTTTAGAAACTTGGGTGCAAGGGAAACAATAATAAAGCGGGTATTCATAACAGTGGGTTGGTTAATGTCGGTAATTGGCTGTATATCAGGCGTTTTATTGGGTTTAGCAGTGTGCATTTTGCAGCAGAAATTCGGTTTTTTGAAAATGAACATCGGCTCATTTCTTGAAAATTATCCTGTGTCAATACACTTTTTCGACATTTTTCTCGTTATTATTATTGTGCTTATAATCGGATTTTTTACACCATTTTATCCTGTCAGGCACGAAAGGACAAAAATGTAATTTGAAAATTTGAAAATTTGAAGATTTGAAAATGCAAAATACTAAATATAATTAACAATTAACATTTTTTTTAAAATTGAATCTTCAAATCTTATTGTAACTTTGCACCGATTTTTTTACAGTGTTTTATTGGACTTCGAAACTGAAAAAGAAACAAAAAAAAAAAAAAAAAAACGGTAATTTTTAGAAGTCCCCTAATAGAAAATGACGACTATAAAATGCTTTGTGAATTTTTGTATTTTCAAATTGTATTTTTGTATTTTTGTATTTTCAAATTTTCAAATCTTCAAATTTTCAAATTGTATTTTTGTATTTGAAAATTTGAAAATCATCTGAAACATATCATTATGAAAAAAATAAAAAAAATATTACCAAGTATCAAATCAACGACAGCCGTAATTTGCACTTTCGTGCATTCGCGCTTTCGTGCAATACTTCTTTTGATGGCAACTATTACATTATTCGGCTGCAACGAACACCCTGTAAAGTCTATTGAATTTACGCAAAGTTCGCTCTTGATGTCGGTTGGCGACAAAGTGCAAATTGAGGCGAAAATGCTGCCTCTTGACGCGCAAATTTATAACCGTATCATTTGGTCGTCAAGCGATAATTCGGTAGCGCAGGTAAATGAGCGCGGAGAGGTAACTGCCGTATATTCAGGCACTTGCGTAATTACTGCGCGGGCAGGAAATGTTAAAGCGCACTGCGATGTTACGGTAAAGCAAATCAACCTTATTGGGCTGAATTTTACAAATGCGGTTGCAAATTTTTGCGGAGACTTGTACAATGCGGGCGTAAATGTTTGTCAATTAAGGTTTTACTCCGATGGCTATGATATTTCTCCAGACGGCAATGTGTTTGGCGCAGGCTACTATTTTAATGCGGCAATCAATATTCCGCTGACAGATTCGCTGCCGTCAAACGGCGTTTATCAACAGAGCGCAACGCCGATTTCAGGCTCGTTTCTTGTTGGTTCAATTTATGAGGAAAACGGCTTGTATTACGCAGACGGAACATATTTTGGAATGTCCTCGCTTGGCGGAAATTCAGTTATTTTGATAAAAAATGGGACTTTCAATGTGCAAGGCAATCATTTTTCAGGCACTTTTGTCGGCGAAAAAGAAGAAACGGTACAAATTGATTATACAGGCGATATTTTGCTGATTGACAATACTTTACCTCGCGATACTTTGGATTTTGATTTTGAAAATGCAACGGTTTCTGTGGAAAATCTGGGCGATATTTACGGTTACGGCACAGCGGTTTTTTGCGTGAAAATAGTTGCTGAAAATCAATCTCTGCGGGTAGAATTTTTTGCGCCGCTGTCTGCCTCAAATATTCCGACAGGATTGTATCGGCTTAACGGCTCACATTCGGCGTTTTCGCTGGCGGAGTCGGACATCGCGAACATGAGCGGAACGCTTTTAATCGAAAATTTACAGCCGAAAGCAATCCTTTTCGGCAACGCACTAATTTCGCAAGAGGGCGAAAAAAAATTCCTCGAAATCTACTTTGTTGATGAGCAGAGGCGAATGACAGAAGGAAAAATTGAAATTACGAATTAAAAATTACGAATTACGATTTTGTGTTCCTTTCATTGCCGTAAAGCCCCAATAACAGAAAATAAACAACTTTAAACTTTATACATTAAATTTTACACTTTCAACTAATTTATGAAGATTGCATTAATTGGTTACGGAAAAATGGGCAAAATGCTCGAAAAAACCGCTATTGCGCGGGGACATCAGATAGTTGCACAAATTGAGTTGGACAACGCGGCGGATTTCCTGTCGCCTGAATTTGCCTCAGCCGATGTTGCGCTCGAATTTACCGCACCGCAAAGCGCAGAGCAGAATATTCGTGCAGCGTGGGCTGCTGGCATTAAAGTTGTTTGTGGCACAACAGGCTGGGCTGACGGACTGCAAACGCTTAAAAATGAGTTGGTTACAAATGAAAAATCGTTGTTTTGGGCATCGAATTTTTCGCTCGGCGTAAATATTTTCTTTGAAATTAACCGCAAACTTGCGCAAATAATGAACAATTTTCCACAATACGAGGTTTCGATGACGGAAATTCACCATACAGAGAAAAAAGACGCGCCGTCTGGCACTGCAATTACGCTTGCGCAAAAAATTGCAGCGGAAATTGATAAAAAAAATTCTTGGACTCTCTCCCCGCAAAAAAATGCTAACGATATAGAAATCAGCGCATTGCGTCAGGGAAACATTGCAGGAATACACACCGTTTTTTACGACAGCCCAGAGGACATTATCACTCTCACTCACGAGGCAAAAGGGCGCAATGGATTTGCTTTTGGTGCAATCCTCGCCGCCGAATTTCTGCAAAAACAAGAAAAAGGCTTTTTTGAAATGAAGGATTTATTGGGATTTTGAGAACAAAGAATAAAGAAGAATAAAGAACAAAGACCGCTACGCTAAAAGAACAAAGACTTGTGCAAGTATTTTTCAAAATTTTGTCTTTATTGCATCTGTTGTTAAATATATAAAAAAAAAAAAAAAAAAAAGATTTTCACTCCTTTCTAATTTTCTAAGCGCGTGCGAATGAAAAAAAGTTTTTTACAGAGGAAAGTCAGGAAAATATTTTTAAACTGTTTGAAAATAAGGGTTTGTTGCACCTTACAGGTGCGGTGAAGGGGGATTGCACACCGCAGGTTGCGACCTGCGGTTATGGATATTTTGCCCTATCGGGCAGTTGCGACCTGCGGCACGCGGCGTGAGGAATTTTGTATTTTTCTACCAATCTAAAATGCCTAACGGCATAAATTTTTGGGAAAATCCGTAGGGTGTCCCTGTGGCGAAGTAAGGAAATATTTAGCGGACAGTAATATTATTAATTGTTAATTATTTAATTGTTCTCAATTTTTTTATAATTTTGCAAGAAAATAAATTAAGTTTCTATGGAAAACAATATACAGGCAATAATTTTTGATTTTGACGGCACTTTATATGATAAAAAACATTTTGCTATTAGATTGATTTTCAATGATTTGCAGAATATTTTTTTGATAAGGGCGGAACGTGCAGCCAGAAGGCAAATGCAAGGTATCGATTGTATAAATGCTGAAAATTTTTATATGATTTTTTTTGAAAAAATGTCGATGGAATTAAATAATAAAAAATATTCCGCCGAATTTTGCAAAAAATGGTATTTTGAAAAATATTTGCCCTCATTTATAAAAATTCTCAAAAAACACTACTCCGCACACAAAGATGTTACGGAAATTTTTACCACACTAAAAGCGAAAAATATCAAAACCGCTGTGCTTTCGGATTATCCTTGCGTAGCGCAACGAATGAACGCAATAGGCATTGATATTCAGAGCATTAGCCCAGAAATGCCGCTTTTGTCGTCAGAGGATTTTGGCGCGCTGAAACCTTGCCCGCGTCCCTTTCTCGCCATTGCCGAAATGCTGCAAACCGCCCCAAAAAACACTCTCGTTGTCGGCGACAGAGCAGATACAGACGGCGCAGGTGCAGAAAAAGCAGGAATGCAATTTTTGAAAGTGGAAAAGGACTTGAACAGTGTTTGTAAAAATTTTTAACCGTGATATTATCTCCCCAAAAAAAACAAGAACTGCACTCTCCTTTAATCACGCAAGGAGAAAACTCTTGCGTCAAAAAAATAACTTTCAAAAGACTTGACAGATTTTTGAGCGAACTTTTGGGGTGCTATAACAGAATTGTTTATCTTTTATTTACAAAATTTTTCTTGACATCGTTTTTTTAACTCCTCAACTAATTGTACAAAGGTATCAAATTTGGTAACATCTTTGAATATTACGCCATCAACTATTTCCCACTTAAAATCAGAATCTTGCCAAAATTCATATTTCTCTCCATTTTTCATAAACATTACGCCCGGTTTATCTTTTCCAAATAAGATTTCGTGTAATAAGTTATCGTAATGCTCGCTTTCGGGAAATTTATTTTTTTTATTTTCTTCATCTAACTCACAATCCTTACACATTTTTGCCTGATATTCTTTCTGCACTCTCTCTTTTTGTGCATAATATCTTTGGTGAGATTCTTTTGTCAATCTGTCGGCGTAAGCAACGCAAGACGGTTTTTGTTGACTCATTAATGCGCTGTAATATTGCGATTTTGTTTCAAGATAATTTTTTGTCTGTCCAAAACCTGCCGACTCTTTCGGATATTTTGCAATTACATCTTTGATAGAGGAAAAAGCCTGTTGTATTCCGCCAATATTAACGGTTTCGATACATCTGTAATGAAATATTTTTTTCCAAGAATTAAAAATTGCTTTCAAGAAACCGTCGTGGCTTTCGGCGTAGTCCATATACGATTCTGTTGTGCAGAGCGAGGTTATTTCGTTTTTGATAAGATAATCCAAAGTTGCAAGTCCATCAATTACAGAAATTGCCAATTTCACAAATTCCGCATCGTTAATTTTATTTTGCGGGTCATACTGAAAATCGTTGAAAAGTTGTAAAAAACCATTGTCCGCCAATGCAATATTTGCTCGGCTGTCAAAAGCGTTTCTATTTGTTATAACCGAAATACAAGCCATTTTTGCCTGATTTAAAGCGTAACCTTTTGACAAATAAATTTCATTAACTTTTGGTTTTATCAGGTTAAATTTATTGCTGAATTTTTGGTAAAAAAGCCGCAAATCCCCATAATTTATTGCATTATCAGCGCAAATTTGAGTGATATAATCATAAACTTGACTGTTTGCAATAAATTTATGCGGCTCAACGGTTAAAGTATTTACGTTAATATCAACGCCTTTTTCGTGTATATGCTTAATAATTTCAAAATTTCCGACAGTAATTGCCTGATTAAGATAATCAACATTTAACATTTTTTGTCCTTCCTCAGTGGCGGTTACTTGGAGTAAAATAGCAAAATTTTGACTGTTAATTACTTTATTTAGAGCATTTTCACCGTATTTATTTGTATGCAAAATATTTATGCCGTTGTCAATAAAATATTGCGACAAATATGTATTGTTTGTTTCGAGTGCGAATTGTATCAAATTATTTCCATCTCTGTCATACGACTCAATTCTCGCGCCTTTTTCGAGCAACATTTTCAGCACATTATCCGAAATATAATCTTTGCTGAAATGTCCTAAAAAATCGTGATTTTTTCGTATCAAATAGACAAGTGGCGGAAAATAGTCGTTGTACCTCAAATTTACATCAAAACTTGGCACGGAAATTATCTCTTTCAACTCCATTTCTTTTTCTGCACATTGGCTTATCGGATGCGTGGCGATAAAATTAAGCACGCTGTAAATCGGAGGGAGAGCCGCCTTTTTGTTGAAATTAGCAAATTGTGCTGCCAACGAATTGACAGCACAAAGCATAATTATTAAAACTGCAATTTTAATATTGATTTTTCTCATTTTTCTTGATATATTTGTCCAAAATTGCATCGGCAGGCAGTATGGGTGTTCCGTCTTCCAAGCGTTCCCATTTCGGGTTAACGGGCAAAATTTTTCCTTTCATAGTCAAATAGGTCGTAATTCCGTCTTCTGCAACTCCCAAAACTTTACTTTCTGTTTTAGACACCAGGTATTTAAAAAAATCCGACAGCAAAGGTCTTACCTGTTTTTCCCAACGTGCTTCTGTTACAGCCACAAGTTTATGCTGTTCTTCTATTAAACCTGTATAAAGATCAAGCATTGTCTTTTTTGTTTTTTCGGTAAAAAATGCAGAAGTAGGATTATTGTTAAAATACTGTAAATATTCGTAATCAGAAAACCATTTGCCAAGTTTTAAATCCGATAACTTGTCGTATATCGGAAATTCTTTGTCCATATTTGCATACCAATCTTTATGAAGAACATCTCTTATCTCTTTTGCCATTTGTTTATGGTCTACTGTTGGGTCTATTGAGAATAATATGCCGCTTGCAACTGTTAATGATTTATACAAAACGGTATTTTGCATAATTTTTTCATTATAATATTTTGTCCATTCTTCAAGAGCCAACTCTTTGGGAGTTTTGACCTTTTCCTGTTCTTCTCCAAGATTTTCTTCTACTAATTGCTGAAAAAATCCTTTCTTTTCTGCTGGTGCTGCTGGTGCTGGGTTAATTTTTGATAAATCAAAATTTTTGTCTGCATCATTGTAAAGTTGGAACGTCAATTCAGACCAATTCTTAAAATCAATCTTTACAATGTCATTGTTGAATTGAAATTGCAGTTTCCCATTCAAAATTACGGCAGGCACGCTAGTTGACATTCCGTAAACATGAGTTACAAACATTGGAGTCGGCAAAACAAAATCAACGGTAAAATCGGTTGTTTTGTCGTCAATTCGGTCTATTCTTTTTTGAAGTTCTTTTTTAGAACAGATACCAAACTCATCAAGAAACGAAATAAAATCATCAACAATCTGCTTTTTCCCTACGGCAGATGTAAGCATAATTTGATAACTTTTACCCAAAGAATCGCCTTCGAGATACTTCGCATTTGGCAAAATCACCAACTGTTGCCCTTCTACATTTGCAGAAAAGCCGAACATTAATACAAAAGCAGCCGCACAAATATTTTTCAAACTGCTTTTAGTGTGGTTTTTTACGGCGGTTTTCCAACTCCGCGCTTTGATAGAAATCTTCATCTTGTTTTTAAATGTATTAAATGAATAATTAAAAAAATTTTACAACAAAAAAGCCTTAATCGTAACACGTTTCCGAAAACGTGTTACGATTAAAGCAACAATCAACCGCCGCCCAAAAATCGCGTAACTGTCTGATTATCAAGCAGTTATGGGGGGGGGGGGGGGGTAACTGCCTGATACACAGCAAGTTACAGCCATTTTTGACTGTAAAATTTTAGGCGATATGTATGCAAACGTTATCATTTTTTTATAAATATTTTTAAGGCACAAAGGTATAAATTATTTTGTTACGTTGCAATAGATTTATTAATTTTTTAAAAAAAAAATTTTTTAATAAGAAAATAAATTACAAATCAACGCATTAAATTTGTAATTTATTGGCAAAAGATACAAACAAATTATCATTGTAATTTTATCTACTTTTTTTCAAAAAAAAGTTGTAACAAATATTGTAACAAATAAACGACTATTTTTGAGAAAGTAATTTTGTCGGAAAGTTGCGGGGTAAATTTATAACTTGTTGATTTTCAACGTTTTTCCTGTAAGAACAGAAACAAAAAAAGGTAACAAATTTCCATTTGTTACCCAATTTCGCGGTATGGACGGGACTCGAACCCGCGACCCCATGCGTGACAGGCATGTATTCTAACCAGCTGAACTACCACACCATTGTTGATTTGCGGCTGCAAAGGTAACGCTTTTTTTTGAATTACAAAACTTTTTAGCAAACTTTTTTCAAAAAAAATTTTTATTTTTAATAACGGATTGATTATTAGGGTTTTAAAACAGTTTGAAAAATAAAAAAACAGGGCGGGGGGGTATGAAAAACAGGGCGCACACATAGGTGCGCCCCTACGTTTGAACCTATTGCTTAATAAATTTGCCTGTATATTTTCCGATTTTTAGAAAATAAACGCCCGAAGACAAATCCGAAATGTTGATTGCTGTTTCGCTGTTTGCATTTTGGGTAACCGCAAGAGTTGCCCCTACGGTGCGCCCTGAAATATCGTAAATCTCCATAACATCATTCTCCTTTAATTCTAAATTTTTAATTTTTAATTGATTACTTACAGGATTGGGAAAAATACTAACCTCCTCATTTTCAACGTTTTTTATGCTCGTTGGAAGAAGATAATCAACAGGCGCGGAAACGAGAATGTCGTCAGTGCTGGCATTCAATTTTACCGCAACTTTATACGAACCCGACTCTGTCGGCGTGCAGGTAGTTTGATTTTCGCCATCAATCAGAACATCATTGTTATACCAACGAATTTCTGCATAATTTTCAATTCCATTTACAACTAATACATCATTGCTAATGTCTTCGGTTAATTGTGGTTGTGTTATATAAGGTTTTGCAGTTGTGAGAATATCAAAAACCTTTTGCGCCATCACTCCGAGAGCGGCATCGTTGGCGTGAATACCGTCTGGAAGTTGCGCCGAAGTCCAAGCGGAAGAGGTTGAGTACCAATCAATTACGTTAATTCCTTTTTCGTGCGACAGTTGATTGATGGCAGGTATAACGCCGTTTGCAATATTTGTCGGCTGAATGTCGTAATTGGTGTTGATTGCCTGTATTGGTAAAATCATATACACTTCGGCATTTTCGGCTGCAAAAGACTTAACATTGGTGATAAACGCTTCATATTCAACCTTAAAATCGTGTCCTGCTGCTCCCCAATAACTCATTTTTGAGTCGTTTGTGCCGAGAGCGATAAGAATAACGTTTGCTCCGTAGGTTTTGTAGGTGTTGTAAGCATTATTCACGTTGTTTGTCCAAGCACCCCAAGGGTCGGGGAAATTCATAAGCGTTGCTCCAGAAACGCCGAAATTGAAGGTGCAATAGTCCACACCGAGCAGATTGCCGAGTTGAACAGACCACGCATACAGACCTGCATTTGACGCGCCTGCGCCTTCGGTATTGCTGTCGCCGATTGCTGCAACGCGGATTTTATCTGTCGGGCAAGTTGGAGTGTCATCACCCAAAATAATTTGTGTTTGTCCTGATACCGCGCCGTCTGCGCCTACTGTGAAGTGCATATCTGTTCCTTCCCAACTTGCTCCGCCGTAACCGTTCAAAGTATGATAGCCGTGCAAAATGCTCAATGGATTCCAATCATAATTTCCCGCTGCTGCTGCAAAAGTAACAGTCCAAACCCATTTATCCACGTCTTTGATTAATTTTCCGCGAGGGAAAGTTACAAAATTGTTTCCTGCGCCGTCCCAATCAACAGTGCGGTCAAACATTCCGTAAAAACCGTAAGAAGTGTCGTCAAGTCCGCCAGAAACCCAGGTAACAATGTTGGCATCGTAAGCCCAAGTGCCTGCTGCGTCTGAGAGCGCGCCCAACGATTTGTCAATAACTTTGAGCGTAACAGGGAATTTTCTTGCCGGGTCATTCGGGTCAATTACAAGTTCGGTATTCCCTGTAATTGCGCCGTCTGCACCAACAGTGAAAACAAGGTTATTATCCGCATTATCTCCGCCGTAAAGATACATCGCAGGGCTAATCGGATTCCAGCCCAAAGTTTTTGCAATAGGATTCCACTGATAAGTTCCCGCTTCCGCCTGTAAAGGCAAAGTCCATTCCCATTGCAGCCCTGTTTTTACCAACGCGCCGTTGCCTGCTACAACGCTGTTGTCGTTATACATCGGATACCACCAATCAGAGGGAGTGCGCAGATTTTGCGCCGAAAGATTGTCGCTAATCCAAGCAATAATGTTCGTTTCATTGTTGTCCGAAACAACATTTGTAATTTGCCCCAAAGTTTTGTCAATAACTTTGAGAGTAACGGGGAAAGTTGTCGGCGGAGACGGAGGATTTCCGATAGTGAAAGTGGCGGACAAAATCGGCATATTGTTGCTGTAATCGTTTTGATAATTGCTGTTGCCGTTGTTCCAATAGTCCTTTCGCCAAATAGAAACATCAAATGTATAGTTTCCATCGACATTACCCACAAGATCAAGAATGTCGATGCTCTCGCCCGATTTGTCCCAACGATAATCGTTGCCTGAGTGCTGAGCCTGAAAGTCAAAGGCGAGGCTTTGCCAAGCGGTCGGCGGAGTTGTTCCCGCAAGATAGACGCGGTAGAACGCGCCAAAAGAGTCGTTGTAGTACGAGTTTCCGTCTCCCGCCCAACCGATAGCCACGCCGCCTGTAAGCATCAAAGACGTTACCTGTCCAAATGCTTGTCCGCCGAATGAATTCAAGCCGACTAAATCGGTACAGATTAAGTTGCCTGTCCAATCGTTTTCGCTGTTTGCTTTGTAAATGCCGCTTACGTCATCTACATCAAGATAAATTGCAGCCTGTCCAGAGCCGCTGCCCGCAAACGCGGTGGTTGTTGCCAAAAGCAACATTGAAAAAATAAATGTAAGCTTTTTCATTTGATAAAATTTTTTAAGAACAAAGAACAAAGAACAAAGAATAAAGAATAAAGAATAAAGAATAAAGAATAAAGACAAGTGCTGCTATTTTTCATTATTTGTCTTTGTTCGGTTAATATTTTTTTGTTAAATAATTTTTTTGTTTTTTTGCTGCGAATGCGCGAATGTTTTTTAGCGTATTTGCAGCTTTTTCTGTGTAAATTTGTGTAACTTGTGGCTAAAAAAAGATTAATATACCGCTGTTTTGAATATTTCTCCGCCAATTTTTACAAAATAAATGCCTGCTTGCAGATTGTTGAATGTGGTGGGAGAAAGATTTTTTGCCGACACATTTTGCAGCAGCACGCCCGAAACGCTATACAACAACACCTCCGTGTCTGCATTTGAAATCACCGTAATGCTCGATTTTGCAGAGAAAATGCGAGAGGAGATGATAGGAGTGGTTGAAATTTCTGTGGGGACATCTTGCGGAGAAGTCAGTTCAATATTATTAAGTTTTATATCAAAAGTACCTTCCCAAGAAACAAAACGAACAATTACAAAATACATTCCACTTTCGGTAATTGATTTTGTTCTGTTGCCTGCTGTATTGGGGACATCACTCCATTTTCCATTATAACTTGCAGGAAATGAATTAGGATTGTCCCAAGTAGAAATTTTTGCAATAAAATTATCCTCAAATCCGTTGTTATCGGCAAAATTTACATTATCTTGCGGAATATTAGTTTTTTCAATAAATATTTCTACCAAACAGCCAAGATTTGCGCTGCTTGTCAAAACATCGCAACCGAAAGTATAAGTGTTGTCTTTGAGCAGATAAACAGGCTGAAAAACAGCAAATCTGTCCCACGTTGTACCGTTGTTTCTTTCAATATGCAAACCTTCGTTTGTCCAACTGACAACAGGCTCTTGAATAAAATTGCCGTTTGGAATAATTTTTGCGTAAATCCATTTTTCCTCGTCTTGCATATCGCCGCCGACAATTTTGTTTTGCACAGCGGATTTTTCAAAAATGCGCACAGTTTTTGTAATAGTATTATCACCATTTACAATAAGTTTTACCTCATAAGTGCCTGCCGTTGCAAATGTATAATCCAAAGTATAAAAAGTATTGTCCGTAACATTTTCATCGTTGATTTTCCACAAATAACTTGTTGCGCCTGAATTTTGACATTCAAAATTATAAGAAATTCCAGTCAATCCAATATTTTGCACAAAGTTTTCATCAATTTCAAATTGTGCAGGGTTTTCGACAGTAAAAGTAGCGGTTTTAAAACCTGTCCAATAATCGCCTCCATCTTTCCGCGATTTCATTTCTACATCAATATGATACACTCCATAACCACCGATTGCATACGCTACCGCCGCAACATCTACATTGGCGTTGTGAATTTCGTATCTGCGATTATTAACGCAACAAGCATTTACTCCTTCAACCCAATTCTCTGGTTCTGAAAAGTACAAATAATAAATTGTTGCAGACGAGGCAGCAGTGCCGTCTTTATAAAGACGATACTGCAAATACTGCTGGCTGGCTGGTACATCGCCCCAAGATACAGAAATTGCGCCGTCAAGAAAAAGAGAAACAACAGAACCAAAATTTTTTTCGTTAATTTCGGTTAAGCCCTCTAAATCTGTACATAAAACATTAGGATTATCGCCTGTGCCCCAATGTTCTGAACCGACATTGTAGATTGCGTCAACGCCATTGTTCTTAAAAATTACCGCCATATTGCCAACGCCTTCGGCTAAAATACCTGTTGCGCTAAGCAACATTGCAAAAATAAAAAAAGTAGATTTTTTCATCTGTTTAAAATTTTGTAAGTTATTGTATGTTAATCATTTCGCTTGGTGTGTTTTTTGTAAAAAACTCATATAAATTTCATAATAATAAATTTTGTTTTGTTAAATAAAAAAAATTATTGTTTTATAAATTTAAAAGTTTTATTAGCAATTTTTAGAAAATAGACGCCTTGCGGCAAATCGCTCACGCTAATTGAAAATTGAGAATTGTCCCGATAGTTATCTAAAAAAAATGAAAGAATTTTGCCTGTTATGTCGCAAATTTCTACTTTGTCCTCAATTTTCCATTTTCCATTTTTAATTTTCAATTCAGTCGTTGCTGGATTAGGAAAAATAAACACGTCATTTTCCTGCATTTCGCCAATTCCGCTAACAGTTTCTGCAACCTCAAACCGCCACTGACGGTTGGTTTGCCCCTCGTAGTCGCCCCAGAGTTGAATTTTTTTACCGTCATCGGTCGATGGACCATCTACGTCAAGCGACTTTTGCGCGTAACGGCTTACAATCGAATAGATGTTGCTTTCCTCCTCTGTTACAGTCCATTGCTGCGAAAATAAGCCCGAATATTGCTGCAAAGTTACCTCTGCTCCATCTCCGTTGCCCATTGCTTGCAGGTAGAAATTTGAAAATTTTGAACGAATATAATAATTGTCGCCGCCCGCATTTTCCAAAATCCAACGCTGGTTTTCGTTGTTGTTCTCTTCGCGCAAAGAATATTGCTGCAAGGTTGCGCCTGTGTTTAAATTATTGTTTTTTACCTCAATAACTTTGTCGGAATAAACGCTGTAAATGTAGTAAATATCGGCAAAATTGAGTTGCGTTTGGCTCGAATTGACGGTAAGGCTGCAAATTGCCGTTTTGCTTCCGTTCAATGTTGTTGCGGTAATCACAGTGTTGCCCGCACTTTTGGCGGTAACCACGCCCAAACTGTTTACAGAGGCAATGTTTGCGTTGCCGCTTGCCCAGTCAACTGTCTGAACAGTAGCATTTTGCGGAAAAATATTCGCCGTCAGTTGCGCGGTTTGGTTTTTATTTAAAATAAGGCTATTTGGCGAAACTGAAACGGATTCAACAGGCACAGTCGGCTCATTGCTTACATTCCACACGAAAGTGGCAATGGTTTTTCCTTCGATAGAATATGAAAAAAAGTTGTCGTTGAAATTTACGTCAAAAGTTTTGCTGCCATTTGCATCGTTAAAAACTACAAACCCGATGCTGCCGTTTGCGTTTTGAAATGCGGCAGTTTTGAGATTGTTGTCGGTAGAGGTTGCGCCGATTTTTGCTGCGCCAAACTTAGCCGCCTGTGCAAAATGCGCCACAGTGTAGTAGGCAACATTGCGGGTAACGGCTTTTGTGCTACTGTTGATAGTAACCGCGCCTTTGCAATCGCTGCAAGTTCCGGCGAGGTACGGCTGCCAATTTTCATTCGAGGCGAAATTCCACTCAATAGCAGTTTTTCCCCAATTATTCACCGAGCCGAGCATCACATTTTTTATATGCCATTCAAAATCGCCCCAAAAACCGCCCGAACCGCCTGTATATTGTTCAGTAAAATAAACATCTTTGCCTGTTTGATTATGCACAGTAGTCATTGCCGAAATTTCGCCTGCATAAAGATGAAACGCTGTGCCGTCAATATATTGGCTTTGCGCAACGTAAATCGGGTATTCGGTATTGTCGCAGTTGTGGTCGTAACCGATAATTTTCACATTGCGAATATAGGCAGGATTTGCGCTGTTTCTTAATAATGCACCCAAAACATCGGCAAAATTTTTCATTTGCTCTTTCGTCATTTCCATTGCTGGATTGTTGTTGCCGTTCAGCGGTTCGTTTTGAATAGAAACGGCATAAACATCAAGTCCAAGATTGTGCATTGCGGTAAGATAATTGAGAAAATATTGCGCATAAGCGGCATATTTGTCTGTCTGCAAATTTCCGCCCCAACCGAGCGTGCCGTTGTTTTTCATCCACGCGGGCGCAGACCATGGCGTTGCAAGCAGTTTGAGATTGGGATTTATCGCCTTAATTTCCTGCAAAACAGGGATTAAAGTGTTTAAATCATAATCCGCGAGAGAAAAACCCGCGCCCTGATTATCGTGGCAGGTGTAACTGCCCTGCGACAAATCCGTTGCGCCCAACCCGATACGCAAAAAGCCACAGCCAAAGCCGTTTGTTTGCGAAAAAACTTCGGTCAAAAGCGCGGTACGGTTTGCCTGACTCATTTGCATCAGCCAATATGCGCTGCCCTGCGTCATTGTCCAGCCAAAACCGTCGATGCTTTGGTAAGTTGTAGCGGGGTTAATGGTGATTTTCGCACTGTTTGAGCCGTTGCCCTCAGCAAAAGTTTTGAGAGCCTGCTCTTGAAATTTTCTGCTCTCATCGCACGAAGTTTTCCAAGATTGAACGGTTTGGGCTTGCGCCGAAATAGCAATTACCGCAATTAAAAACAGGGTTAAAAATTTCTTTTCCATTGATAGATATTAGATTGTGTGTTTTCTTTTCGTTTGCAAAATTACACATTCTTTTATTACACTATTTTTTTTGTATAAAAAAAGTAGCGAGCCACAACATACAACTTGCTAATAATCAATATTTTATATTAAAAAAAAAGTAATAAAAAAGTAGTGAAAAGATGAAGAGGATTTGAAAATGCAAAAATACAATTTGAAAATTTGAAAATACAAAAATGCAATTTGAGGATTAAAAAAAGTTTTGTATCTTCACAAAAATTTTAATTTACAATGGATTATGAAAAAAGTATATTGTAAAAAACACGCTGCAAAATTTCTGTTGCAGCGTGTTTTAGATTTCAATTTTTATTCTACAATAATTTTTTCTGTAAAAACTTTATCTTTTGTATAGACCGAAACAATATACACACCTGACTCAGACGGAATATTTATCCGCTCGCTCTGCAAAGACGCTGCCTCAAAAACCGTTTGCCCAAGCAGGCTTACAACTTTAACTTTTAATATTTCCTGCAAAGAAAAGTTTGTTTGTAGAGAGAAAGTGCCTTTATTTGGGTTTGGAAAAATACGGATTTGCGGCTCTGAATTTGATAAAATAATAGAACTTTCAAACTCTGTTTCTGAATTTTCCGCATACGGTCTTTGCGGTGCAAGTTGCGCTTGCGGGCAGTTTGCGCACGGCTCTATATATGCTCTGAAAGTAGAGCCTGACTTCGCCTGAAAACCGTCTTTTAAGTAAATCGCTTGGTGGGCTTTGTACGCATAGTTTTCGCCAGAGTTGACAGTTGCCAAAGTGCTACCGCTACCGCCGATAGTTAAAGTGGTTAAATAAACGGTTGGAATAACGGGTTTTAAAACATTAAAAATACTATTGGGGATAGTTATATTGTAGTCGCAAAAATTAAAATTTTCTTCTGGATAAATATCTACTATCATATTTTTTGCAATATTCCAATATTGACCAGATGGAGAATATAAGTTATCAAGAGTAAACCATTTATTGTCTTGTAAGACATCTCCCCATCTACCACTCCAACCCCAATTAAAATGAAAGTAATCATCGCTTCTATAACCATCACAAACAAATGAATGACCACCTGCATTTGGTCCCCACGCTCCAAAATAAACAGGTAAACTGTCATCTAAATTTTCTTTTACTTTGCTAAGATTTGTTTGTGGCCACAATTTTAAATCTGCATTACTATATCCATAATCCCATAAAGCCTCTTTTGCTTTCGTTGCTGTGGAAGAAGAACCATCGCAACCGTAGTCCATTTCTACAGCATCAGCGCAACGCTCAATAAGACGAGCAACAGAGTTGCGTTCTGCGATATAATTTGAGGAGGTAGAGAGCAATTCATCTGTCATATTACACCAATCAAATGACATAGGATATTTATGATAATACATTATTTGTGCCATTGCTACTGCTACACAGCCCGCATAACTTTTTTTAGATTTGCCTGTTGCACAATAAACATCATTACAATTGTTACTTTCTGTAACATAATAGTTATATGCTTCACAATCTCCTTGACTGTACCCATCACAAATATCGTCATTATTGCTATCTGAACATCTATAATCATTTGAAAAACTTTGTCCCCAAATTGATGTTGTTAATGGCGAAACTATTACACTTGCAGGTGCATAATTAATATTGCCCAACAGCAATTTATTCCATCTTTCTATATTCTTAAAATTACTCCTGCCATCATTAAAACTTTCCCTTATTTGATATACATAACCTTCAAGAAAGTCGGTTAAACAACAAGGTGTATTCTTATCAAAAATAGAACCCCACGTGCTATCAAAATGTCCCAAAATTGGCAAGCAATTTTTATTTCCAGAAAGTAAAATACCCTTGCTGTTAGAAAAAATGACTTCGTACATAAAAACCGTATCTTTTACTGAATATGTGTTGATAGTGTCAATAGATAACGATTTGATAATATTATCGCGCTCTTTTATTTCATATTCGCCAAGAACAGCATTAATAGCGGCAATTTGCGCCTCTCCTAATGTTATTTGTTGCGAATATACAAAAGTCGGTAGTACATAACACAATAATAAAATTATTATTTTTTTCATAGTCTAAAAAATTAATTGTTGTTTAAAAAATATACCCAACAGAAACGCCACACCAGTATTTATATATGAAAAAATCGTTAAATGCAGGTGTGAATGCAATACGAAAAAGGAAACCGCCTTTTTGCCGCTGATACCGATAACCAATACGCGCACTCGGAACTAATTTTAATGTTTTGCCCAAACTTCCAACCATAAGAGCAGTGCCAATTTCTGCATAATGAGATTTTGCTCCGAATAAAAATGTTGTAGCAGGTGTGATATAAAAACGATTGTGCTTTGCTACTCTTCCCTGTCCATCAACGGAAGATGTACGAAAAAAACCAATTCCAGAGCCAGCAGACATTTGAATATTATCCGTATAAATTTTCAATAGATAATCGTAATTTACGGAATAAAAAAGCGAGTTGCCTAATAATTCCACATAAACAGAATGATGTTTAAAATCATTAGATTGTCGAGCATTATCACTATTCTGTGAAAAAGAATTTACAGACAATATTATTGCTACAATAAATAATTTTATTTTCATAATTGTAAAAATTATTTATTGTTGAGAGTACAAATTACCATTGACAATCACAAAAATTACCAATGCTATTAATCTTGTTTTTTTCATAGTTGTAGATATTTTATTCTTCGACATAATAATCAATAAGTTCAAGTTTAATAACACAAATTCGCATTCCATCACAAATTTTCACAATGGTGCCTCTCATATAAAATTTTCCTTTATTACTTTTTTCATGTTCAAGACCTCTTACAAATATTACTACTGACCTTGTTGAATTCTTTCCAGAAAAAGTAGGGTCATCACACAAAGCAAATGAATGTGTACCTACTGGACCTATTGAATCCGTATAACATGCTGAACTATAACCATATACACTAATCGTATCATTTGTACTATTTATTGGCAAATCCTCGCAATCTGCCGTAAAATTGTAATATACAGTTCTTACGTCATTAAAACCTTTCCAATTAATATTGGCTATATCTTTTGGTTTCTTTGAACCTTTGCATACCATACACGCGCTCAAAATAGACGCGCAAAACAGAACTAAAATAGAATATTTCATAAATCCTCCTTGTTTATAAAATTATATTCCAAAACGTCAATTTCTAAATCACAATGATTCCGTGTTTGACAATGATTATTTACAACTCCTTTTATATAGTATATTCCTATATTTTCAGGAATTTGCAGCCCGTAGGCATCGTATATATTAATATCGTACCAACTATACCCAATTTCTTTGGTAAAGGTCGAATCTTCATATAAAATGAATTTTCTTCCGCCCTTGCCCCAACCAAAAACCTTTATGGTGTCGCCTTGATATGGATTCGGTTCATCTATACATTGCTGTTTGCAGTTATAAAAAACAGTTTCACCATCATTATAATTTTCTCTATCAACAGGCTTTAAGTTAGCAGGCTTTTTTAAGTCTTTGCAAACAAAACACGAAACAACAAAAAAAGAAATAATTGCCAAAATAAGTAATTTTGTTTTCATTTTCTCCTCCTTTTTTATTCTGTATAAATATCTGTTGCAAAAATACGAACACGTGAATAGCACCATGCCGATTCACAGTTATAATCCAACTTGCCTGTGACATAATATTTTTTATTACTTAATGTTTCTGGTTTGTATTCGTTATCTATTTCAATATAAACAGAAGTGTGTTCTCCGTCGGGGTTATCACATAAAGCAAACCCCATATACAAGTCGTTTTTGAATGCCCAACCGCATATTTTTATTGTAGGGTGATCTTGTAAAGATTCGTCAAATCCTTCACATTCAATTTTTGTATTGTAATAAACTGTTTTTACATCATTATAACTTTCCCAATTTATAGGTTGCAAGTCGGCAGGTTTTTGTAATTTTTTATTACATTTACCCCCTTCGCAAGCGCATAAAATACAAGCGCAAAACAGAACTAAAACAGAATTTTTCATGATAAATCCTCCTTTAAGATTAAATGGTTAAAGATTAATAATTTTTGGCAAAATTACACATTATCCTTTTATAAAACAAACAATTTTAGATTTTTTTCAAATCACAGTATTATTGTCGTAATAAAATAAAAAATTCATTCGCGCATTTGCGCATTTGCGGCTTTATCTGTGTAAATTTGTGTAATCTGCGGACTAAAATTATCGCTGAAAAATTACACAATTCCTTATTTTACGTTTTTCTATGAGAAAAAAAGTAGTGATTTTTTTCTCATAAATAATTGAAAGACAAATATTTAGCAGTGGTTTTTGAAAAAAAAGCAGTGAGAAAAGAAAGTTGTTTTAATGCTTAATTGTAAATGATAAATGGTTAATAGTTTGCCTAAAACCATTAACCATTTATCATTAATCACTAATCTTTATTTTTATCTTTTTACAAATTTTCCTACAAAATCATCAATTTTCAAAAAATAGACACCGCTGTTGAAGTTGCGGATTGCGATTGAAGAGT
Source organism: Prevotellaceae bacterium (assembly GCA_031270065.1). Classification (GTDB taxonomy): domain Bacteria; phylum Bacteroidota; class Bacteroidia; order Bacteroidales; family Paludibacteraceae; genus F0058. The sequence continues at coordinate 20,930 of JAISYF010000235.1, forward strand.
TGTTGATGGCAGGGGCATACATTTTTCCGATAATATCAAAAATCTGCACATTTTCATTGCCCAAAAACTGATAATTCAGAATTTTTAATTCAGAATTATCAACAAAAATCACAATTTCTTTTTCCCTGTTTTCCGAAAGCGAAGTTGGCGTGGAAGCAATTTTTTCAACCACATTTTCGCTTTGAGCGTAGTTTGTGAGCGGTGCACCAAAGGTCTGTGCCTCGTCGAGCGGGGCGTAGATTTCTAATGACGATTTGAGCATTTTCTCTTCGTTGAGCGCGGCAATTTCCTCTGAGTTCATTCCTGCGCGATAGAAAAGCAGGTCGCGGCAGGCGGAAGTTGCGGGCGCATTTACAGTTGTGTCGTTAAGGAAAAAGGCTGTCGGCACAAGTTGCTCGGCAAGTTCGCCAACTTTTGTGCCATTTACATAAAGCGCGGTGTAACCTCTTGCGTAATAGTGAGTTAGCGTGATTTTTTGCCAATTATCATCGTTAATCGCCGCTGCGCTTGTGATAGTGCTTGACGAGGGCGAGGTATAAACCAGTTTCCCGTTTGCGTTTATTTCCAGAAAGCCTGTGGCAGAGGCGGTTGTGAAAGTTGCAATTATACCGAAGTCCGCCGTTTTTACATCAAAAGAAAGCGTAAAAGAGTGCAAAATATTTTCGGGCATAAATTTCAGAGCCTCTTTGTCCGAAGAAACAAAAACGTATTGCGTTCCCGATTTTTTTGTTGGCTGCGGCTTGTCATTTTCCAAAGCATCGAAAAGCGAGGGAACGCAGGCATAAAAGAGTTCGGTGTGTCCTGCATCGTTGGGGTGATAGATGTCGCTGCCGTTCCAAAAATCACTTGTCCATTGCCCTGCTCCGTTGTCAATCGCACCGAGCAGATTGATTGACGGCACGTTCCACTCGTGCATCAGCAGGTTCATTTGTTTGATATAATTATAGTCCATAGGCGTAAAATCGGTGCGGGTGTAGGAGTTGCTCACCACAGGGATTTTACCTGCATCGCGGGCGCGTTGAATTAACGCCTGTAAATTGTCGCGGTAGGAGTTGAAACTCGGCAAGCCATTTTCGTGAATACCCTCGTTGCCAAGCGACAGCGCAATAAAAGCGTATTTTCCGCAATCGTTGTCAATATCTGCCGCCCAACGTTTGGTTACGTCAGTGGTGTTATTTCCATTTACGCACACATTTGAAACAACAAAATCATTAGCACTCAAACTTTCGTCAAAACGATTTTCGAGCAGTTGCGCATACATTTTTGCGTAGCCGAACATATCCGTTGCGCCCTGACCATTCGGCACAGACGAACCTATAACGGTAATTTTTTTGTCTGAATAATCGGTACATTCTATTTGATAATCATAATTACGCAAATCAAGGGTAACGATAAATTCGCCGCCGTTTCTGTTTGTTGGAATGTCCTCGATGGCAATATTGTACGCGCTGTATTCTGCGGTCGAAAGCACCGAATTTTCCGTTCCAGCAACGCGCACAATTTTGTTGTCCCAACTTTGATTAAAAATAAAGTTAAACCGTGGCGGGTCGCTCAAAGTGCCAGCGTCAAACATTAAAGTTTTTTGCCAAACGCTATTTCCTTGATAATCAAGCGTTAAGCCAGACGACAAAGTCCAATTTCCTTCCGTACAAGAGCCTACAACCGCCATCGAATTTATCGGCGTAATTGTGTAAGTTCCTGCTGATATATTTGCCGTAATGCGCACGGGCAGAGTTTCCGCACTCGAAATTGCGGCTCCGTCTTCTGAAAGAATATTTGCCGTGCCGCCGAACATTTGTGCCGTTGCAATTTCTGAATTTGTATAAAATTTGAACTCGCCCGCAGGATTTAGTTGCGTAAAAATTTCAAAAATTCCTGTTGAAGTGCCTTGGCTGTCGGCGTGGCGGTGCATTGCGATTGGCGAGATGCTTTCCGATGCCGTACCTGCAAGGTAAAGTTCGGTAATTTGACCGCTGATATTTATGGTTTTTGTGGCAAAAATACTGCCACCGTCATAATTTGCCGTTGCGGTAACAAGCACGCTGCCGTTGGTTTTCGGATACAGCACTCCGTTAGTTTCAATCCACGCAACTGCCTCATTATCAACACTCCACACAAGTTGGCAAAGTGCGCCTGCGGGGTAAATATTCGCACTCATTTGCGAATTTGCGCCGCAAACGGTAATGTCTGCGCCCGACACAGAAATATTTTCGGGTTGTTGCGCTGCGGGCGCGTTATATTCGTCAATCCTCATCGCGTTGAGATGCCCAAAATTGCTTGTGTGCCGCGAAAGAGTAAGCAAAATTTCGCCATTCACATCGGGGCGGATAAGGTCAGAAACCGTTATTCCGCTGTTGTTTTGATTAATACCTGTGCCGCTAATATTTTGTCCTGAATTTTGGTGCAAACAGGTTACGGTGTTGTAACCCGCAATATCAAATTGCACAATTCTCACGCTTGTATTATCGCGGCTGCCGAAGAGATAAAATTTGTAGGCTTTGGCAGTATTTAACCCGCTAATTGTCGTTGTAGATGGCGTTGCCGTTTCCACAAAAGCATAGTCGATTACCGCCGTTGCAATACCCAAGTCGCCGAGATTTTCGTTAATATTCGCCTCTGCCAAACCGCCCGGACTTGTAGTGTTTATCGTAATATTATTATCAATAGAAATAGAAAAACCTGTTGCCGCGTTTGCAGAATTTACAAGCGAAAAAGTGGTGTTTTTTGCATTAATATTGTTCCAATAATTGCCGTTTGCGTCTGCGCCTGTGGTTTCTTGCCCTGCATTATTTCCAAAATCAAAATATAGTTTTTGCGAAAAAGTATATTCAGGCTCGGCTACATCGGCATACTCCTCAATTTTCATAATGTTGAGGTGCGCATAACTGCCTGCTTCGCGGCTCACTTCGAGCATAATATTGCCGTTGTGGTCGGGATAAATATTTTGGGAAACAAAAATTTCGCTGTTGTTTTGATTAATGCCCGCGCCGCCAAGGTCTGCGCCTGAGGTTTGCAGAGTGCCTGTCGATGCGGTCAAGCCGAAAAACGAAAAACGCGCTGTCCGCTCACCGGCATCGCTGCGACTGCCGAAAATTTTGAATTTGTAGGCGTGCCCAGGATTAAGGTTTTTGAACGTCAATGCGCTTGCAACGCCCGCGCTGCCCTCTACAAAAAAGTAGTCGGTAGTGGCTGTCGCTACCGCAAAATCGTTCAACAAATCCGCACTCGGCGAAACAAGCCCGCCCGCGTTATTGACAGTGAATTTTCGTTCCACACGCATCGAATAGTCTGTCGCCGCATTTTGCGAATTTACAAGATTTAGAGTTGCCGCTGTAACCTGTCCGTCAGTGGCATTGTTCCAATAGTTGCTGTTGGCATCGGGGCTTGCCGTAACGCCTGCCGCCTGCCCAAAATCAATGTAAATTGATTGTGTTTGTGCATTTACATTAAAAATTATGCACAAAAAAAAGATTAAAAAAGTTGAAAATTTTTTCATTGGTACAAAGATTTTTTTGTTAGACTTATCTACATATTTTCACAGATATTTTTTTTGATTTTTTTTGCCGCGAATGCGCGAATGAATTTTACTGGCGTATTCGCATCTTTATTTGTGAATAAAAATCAATAAAAATTATTTTTGCAAAATTAGACAAATTCTTGTTTTCATAATTTTTTACAGAAAAAAAAAGTAGTGAATTATAATATATAACTCACTATATTTCAATATGTTATCAAGAAAAAAAGAAATAAAAAAAGTAGTGGGGAAAGAATGTAAAAAAACGGCTGCATCTATTTTTTAGTTTTGGGTAAATATTGTTTATCCTTTCTCATTGCAGGCTTCGACCCGCAATCTAATTTTTATAATATAGAGATTGCGGGTCAAAGCCCGCAATGACAGGAAACAACATCGAAAGTCGGATATAAAAATCTTTGTGTTATTTTTTGCCACTGATTTCACCGAGAAACAATTAATAATTAATTTAGTTATTCCCTGTCATTGCGGGTCGAAGCCCGCAATGACAGGGAACAACAAATCACGCAAATTATAATAAATTTTTTCACAATAATAGGTATTTTGTTATTATTCAGGTAACATTAATTTTTCAATCAACTGACTTTGTAAATCAGTCCACAACATAGTTTCAATTTCGCCGTCCCAAGAGTTAATATGTCCTGTAACATAGCCGTTTGAAAATTTAAGCACAGACGAAGAACACTCAATAGTTGTATAATCCCCAGCCTCCTGACTTCGCCACAGGGACACCCTACAAATTTTCAAAAAATTTAGGGTTAAAAATTTGCAGAAAAAATTATTGTAGAGTAAAAAAAATAAGCCTTTCACAGACGAGCAAAAAGAAAAAACAGGATAAAATCAAAAACACGGTCTCGCGTTGAACACGTTTTTGGTTTTGTAACTCCAAATATGCACGATTTTTACAGTCGAAATATTGGTTTTGAGAGAATTAAAGGCGTTGTTGGATTGATAAATTTGACTTATAATGTATCGCTACGAGCAAATTGTCCGCTTGCAATTACTGCTAATTAAACGTTAATTAAAGTTAAATATTTAAACTTAAAATGCTGATAGATAGATAGATAGATAGATAGATAGAAAATTTTTACAAAATAAAGTACAAATTGTCAAAAATTTGTTATAACTTTGCAGCGATTTTTTGACAGAGTTTAAACG